>JAVCCZ010000073.1 GCA_030765265.1 Candidatus Erginobacter occultus | reverse complement strand
TCCGGCGCGGCGGCCAGAGAAAAGGCGAGCTGATCGTCGTCAAGGTCGTAAGCCTGGATCTGATAAATATACTCTACGCCCACCATAGCCCCGGTCTCGGGACTGGAGGTGATCACGGGGGCGATATTCGCCATATAGTTGTTGTAAACCTCGATGAAGAACCTCTGACGTCCGGATGAGGCCGCGTCGGAGACCTCGACTTCAACCTCCACCAGGCCGACGTCGTTCGCCTCCGGAGTCCATTGAATCAAGCCGGCGGGCGGGGCGATACTCATCCCCTCCGGGCCAAGAGTCAGGCTATAGGTCAAATCATCGCCGTCATCGTCGCGGGCTTCCACCTGATACCGATACAACGTATCGGCCCGCGCGCTGGTCACCGGAGGGGAGACAATTCGAGGAGCGCGGTTTTCCGGCTCGAAGTCCAGCTTAACCGAACGCGATTCCGAGGGCAGGCTTTCGTAACCTTCTTCGTTTAGCGCCTTCACCCGGATCTTATACTCGCGGCCGTTGATCAACTGTTCCAGGGTATGGCTTGTCTCCATCCCCACGGCCAGACGCCGCTCATACTTGACCGCCCCCGGATCGTCGGTCCATTCCAGCAGGTAGCCGATCAGATCGGCTTCAAGATTTTCGTCCCAGTTCGCGGTCACTGCAACGCCGCTGACCGAGAGGGTCAGGTTCCGAGGAGGGGCGGGGGCGAGGGGGTTGTTCACCGTCACCGTTCCCGGCATATAAGAAGCGGAAGGCGCCGTCCGGCCGTTGTCCAGCACGGCGTAGATGAAGTAATGGCCGCAAGGAACGGTCTCGTCGATCACCCAGTCATACCAGCCCTGATCCGCCGATAGATCCTGGGCGATCAGCTTCCCGGCAAAACCCTCCTTCTCCTCGTCATAGTAAAGGCTGATTGTCTCGCCGCCGGCCAGAGACGTGGTGTTCCAGCTCAGGCGGATCGTCCGGCCGGAAGTCAGGGGGCCAAGGCCGCGCGCCGGGGCGGGAAGCGCCGCCATCTCGATCGCCGGCGGTTCCTCGAGTTCGATCAGCTCCACCTCCAGCTCGCCGATTTCGGTATTGCTGAGGCGATACCCCCAGAGACCGGGTTGGGGGTCCTTGACTATATACCAGGCTTCCCGGTTTTCCCCATCGAGGAGGTAGTTGAAATATTCCGAGGTAAGGGGAGCGCCGGCCGGGGTGATCTCCGTCTCGTCCGGGGTGATCAGGGTAATCTCCGTCTCCGATTCCTCCCAGGCGAAACGAAACACCGCTCGTTTCATCCCCGCCGGGACCTCGATCCGGTCGGAGAGAGGCAGGACCGCCCCCGGCGCGGCGAGCGCGGCCAACCGCCGGGCCAACAACCGGTTGACGCCGAGGCTTTTCAGGTTGCGGCCGAACTGAATCCGCCCGTCATAATCAAACCTGACCGCCACGCTCAAGAGCCGGGAAGCCCAGCCTTCCCCGGCCAGGTAGCTGTTATTGAGAATGGAATTAAATCCCCCCAGGCGGCGGCCGCCGATCAGCGGCACCAGGGAAGGAACCTGGAGGGTGCCGACCGTTCCGCCGCTGATCCGGTTGGAGCGGTCCACGCTCAGGGTGGAAGTCCCCTTCAGGATATCAATGATGTCCAGATAGGCGGAAGCGGTGAACCCCTGGCTCCGGCTGAGATGGGCCCGGACCCCGGCCAGGTCGTATCCGGAAAAACTGTAATTCCAGCCCCAGCCCAGAAACGAGATCCGGCCGGTCATCGTCCCGGAAGAGGGCTTGAATAAAGTCATCGTCCCGGCAAGTTCCGCGAAATCGCCGGTATCGACGGTTAAGGAGATCGGGTCGGCGGCCAGGAGGACCACCGAATCGGAGGTGCCCGGGATCGACCAGGTGGGGCCCGCGCTCAAACCAGCCACGGCTATGATGATCGGGGGCGGAGGGGCGGTCTCCAACTCGTTAATCTCCAAACTGACCGTCTGGAGAAAGACCACGGAGTAGATCGGATAATTGAGTCCCTGGACCTCGGCCCGTACCCAGGAAACCTCCCGACCGCTGAAACCCACCCCCACGGCGATATCGGGAAGGGTGGGAGCGTGGAGGCTGCCGAGACCGCCAAAGCGATCGTTGAGGGTATCGAAGTAGAACTCGTCAATAGACAGACCGAAGCCGGAATTGGGGATGGTGAAGCTGAAGTCATTGACCTCGCCGACCACATCCACGCCCTGAGCGGTCACCCGAAGGAGTTCCAGGCTGACCGTGCCTCCGCCCAGAATCTGGGGGAGAAGGAGTTCGACGTCGTTCAGCTCCGCCCCCGGCGGCTCGGTGCTGAAACCGAGGCTCCCCACCGCCAGAATCATATCCGCATATTCGAGGTCGGGGATGTCGGTCACCTCCCCGGAGACCAGATGGAATCCGTCGGCGCCGATCTCCAGGCCGATGATCTCCACCGTGATCCGGCCCGTCATCTTCACCGCGTAATCCCCGGACGGCAGATCCGAGAAATCATAGCGGCCGTCGGGGCCAACGACAGAGATGTCGATCAGTTGGTCGCCTTCGGAAGGTTCCTCATTAGAGAGGCGATAGAGAAAAGCGGAGAAAGAACCAGGGTAATTCACACCCCGATCTTCAACCTCTCCGGAGATAAAGCTCCGGGTGGATACTTTATGAGATTGCTTCCCGCCTTCGTTAAAACTTTGGCGGGCAGGCGTCGTGTTGCTGCTCGCAATGACGGGTGGGGACTGGTCGGGATCTTCTTCCGGCAGGGCCAGCAAGTCCAGGCCCCGGGAAGTATGCTTCAGGGGAGCGATGGCGCTCTTCTTCGGTTCAAAACGGACACCGGAGGGTGAAAAGTACTCAGGGAAGACCGCCCGGCCATAGTTAAGGACAAGTTTGTCGGAGGTGATCTCCAACTCGTCGATCTCGATCTCCATCCCGCCGATCAGGATATATCCGGTCAGACTCATCCCTTCACTACGGCTGATTCTCAGCCGACCGACCTCGACCGCGGCTTCCTTCCCGGGGAAGTAGAGGTCGGCGGAGAGTTCCACACCGTCGCTCAGAAAGCTGATGGTCTTGATCTCCGCTTCCAGGCCGGCGACCTGGAGATATGCCAGTCCCTGATTGAGATAATCCAGAATCAGACCG
>JAVCCZ010000171.1 GCA_030765265.1 Candidatus Erginobacter occultus | reverse complement strand
GGAGTCGGAGAGAACGTTGGATTGGACGTTGCTGATGACCGGGGGGTCCTCATCCGGACCGATCGAGCCGTCGATAATAAACTCGTGGCTCCCGGCCGGGCCGGTCAGGCCGGAGCCGTTCTTCGCCTTGACGTAGAAGGTGTGAGTCCCGTCAGTCTGCTCGGAGAGCGTTACACTGTCCTGGTCTGTCCAGCCGCCGCCGGATTCGGGGCTGGGATCGTTCACGCCGTAATAATAACCAGAGATACCGCTGGTGTCTCCGGGCGAGGTCCAGCTGAAGGTCGGGGTCAGGTCCCCGCTCGGCCCTTCCACGCCGTCATCCACATTTGTGGGCGCTCCCGGCGCGGTGGCGTCGATCTTAAACTGATGGCTCCCCGCCTCCCCCACAACGCTATAACCGTTTAGCGCCTGGACGTAAAAGGTATGGATGCCATCGGTCTGGGCAGTGAGTGTCCCGCTCTCGTTCATCGTCCAATCGCCTCCCGATTCCGGGTTCGGATTATCGGCGGCGAAATAATAACCTTCGATCCCCCCGGGGTCGGCCGGGGCGGTCCAGGTGAAGATAGGGGTGTCATCGGCGCTCCAGCCCTCAATCCCGTCATCCACATCAGTGGGCGCCGGCGGTGGAGCGTAATCAAGAGTCGTCTCACTCCCCAGGTTCGTCCAGGCGGTCTCGTCTCCATCGCCGTTTCGCGCCTTAACCCGGAAGGTGTAACCTGTCGAAGGCGAGAGGCCGGTCGAGTTCCAGAAGAGGTTGCTCGTCCAGCCGGAGTTGGTCTCGGCGGTCGTGTTCTCGCAATAATATAAGGTGCCGGAGAGGTTGCCGTTCTGCCCCCAGTTGGCCCGAATCGAAATATCGGTCACATCGCTCAGAGGCTGGCTTGAAGGCGGGGCAGCATAGGTATAAGCGTAACAGGTGTTCGACTTGGAACTCTCTCCCTGTCCGTTATAGGATTTTACATACGCCGAATACTGGATATTCGGACCGAGACTCCCGGTGGTCTTGGTAGTTACATTCGCTCCCAGGGTATCCCCTCCGGCGCTCCCGTAGAAATTAAAACCGGTTTCGTTATTAGAGTTATCGTCCCAGGCCCAGTCGATTGAGTCGGAGGTCTTCGCCGTAACCCGCATATCGGAGGGCGCGGTCGGGGGGACATCGAGCGTCGTCTCGCTCCCCAGACTGACCGTGGAGGTGTTTTGATTGTCGTGGTTCCGGGCCCGGACCCGTAAGGTGTAAGAGGTGTTCGGCGCAAGGCCGGTCGAGAGCCAGGTGGTCGAGGTGATCCAGCCCGAGTCCGTTCCCCTGGTGAGGTTCTCGCAGTAGTACTCCGTCCCGGAAGGGTTCCCGTTGGCGGACCAGTTAGCACGAATACTGTTCGAGGTCACGTCGCTTAACGCCTGAGCCGTAGGCTGCTTGGCAGCGGTATAGACATAGTAAGTATTGGAATTGCCGCTGATTCCGGTCCCGTTAAAGGCATTGACGTATGCCCAGTACTGACTGTTGACCGATAGCCCCGAGTCGTAGCAAGAAGTGGTATTGGCGGAGAAGATGTGATTGTCGACGCTGCAATAAAAATTGAAGCCGTTCTCGTTGTCGGAGTTATCGTCCCAGCTCCAGAATATCGCGTCATATCCTATACTTGATACCCGCATGCTGGTGGGAGCTTCCGGCGCGGAAGGGGCCTCGTACACAATTATAAGTTGAGCGGCGTAAGAAGAACCACGTTCGTAGGTGGATGCCTGGCGATAATAATTGTCAAGGTACATTGTATTATCGGGCACAATGGACAGCGCGTTGCCGGAATTCCATCCTGGGCGGTTGACAACTTCCTGGATCACATTAGAAATATCAGGTGTCGTGTACCAGTTTCCATCAGTCCAGGGCGGGGGAGCCCATACCACATAAGCATCGGTTTTGGGGCAAACAACGGGATTATAGCTCTCCGTCCAGATGGGCGCATTGTCCTCGGTAACAGCACGCAGACGATAAGTCGGAGAACCCTTCGATTCGGGGTAAGGAGATGCACAGAATTTCACACTCGCGCTGTGTATGACCGTCTCCTTGGGAATGGTGATATTCCGGAACCGGAAGCCCCCCTCCGCCATATAGCCTCCGCTATAATAGCCCATCATGACGTTGATCGTCCCAACATATCCGGTAGGCGAAGAATAACGCCAGCTCACGTCATCGGAAGTGGACGAGACCTGTACGGTTATCTGCTCCTCGCCCGGCCCGGGCCCCCCTCCCCCCTGATCGACCGTGAAGGTCCCGGTGGCATGCGGGGACCAAACCTGGTTCCCATTTCGCTGGTAGACGAACCACCAGTAAAAGCCGTCGACCAGAGGATCGACGGTGTCCTGGGAAGTGGACGAGCCGGTATTGGTAATCCAGCGGTTATAGACATAGCCGGGGGTTGCTTCCGGGTCGGACTCGCTGTCTATCCTCATGCAGTACTCGATGATCCCGGACGGGTCGCTCCCGTCCTGCCAATCGAAATAGGGCGTGGTCTCGCTGATTGTCCCCGTGGGGAAAGTGACCATGATCGGAGCCGGGGGAGGGGCATCCGCGTCCACGGTGAAGGTGCCGGTAGCGGGCTGGCTGTAGCCGACCGAGTTCATCTGGTAGATGAACCAGTAGTAGAAACCGTCGTTCAGTTCGGTCGTCACCTGGTCCTGGGAATTCCCTTCCCCGGTTACCGTGATATAATGATCCCAGACGTAGTACTGATAGAGATCGGGATTGGAATTCGTGCTCACCCGGCAGCAGTACTCCAGAATCTGGACGCCATCGTAGTCCCAGTCGAAAAACGGCGTCCGGTCATTGGTGGTGCCGGAGGGATGGACGGTCACGTTGGGCGATGGCGGGACGGTGGGGGTGGAGTTGGTCGTCTCCGATCCCAGGGCCGTCCAGACGGTCTCCGTGCCGTCGCCGTTGCGGGCCTTGACCCGGAAAGTATAGCTGGTCGAAGATGAGAGGCCGGCCGAGTTCCAGCTCAAGCTGCTGGTCCAGCCGGAGTTGGTTCCTTTGGTCGTGTTCTCGCAGTAATACAAAGTGCCGGAGGGATTGCCGTTCGCCCCCCAGTTGGCACGAATTGAAGCGTTAGTAATATCCGTGAATCCCTGGGCGGACGGCTGATTCGCCAGGGTATAGACATAGTGGGTGTTGGAGGCGGAACTCTCCCCGTTTCCATTATAAGCGGTTACGTAGGCCCAGTAACGGGTATTGACCGAGAGGCCTGGATCCTGGTGGCTGACAGCGCCGGCGCTGAAATCATGATTGCCGGCATCGGAATAAAAGTGGAAACCATCCTCATCATTTGAGTTGTCACTCCACTGCCAGGTGATCAAGGAGTTTGTCACGCCGGTCGAAGTCATGTTGGAGGGAGCAGTGGGAGGGCCGGGGGGTTGTCCAACTGCAATCTCGGTCGTGGGATCGCCGAGAAGGCATAACTCCACTCCCGCCCAGAATCGGTCAGCGCCCTGCCCGATCATACCGGCGGCATTATCCGAGATCGCGTCGGCCAGGGCTTCCCCTATCCGGGTTTTTCCCTCATCAAAGATCGCGTCAAAGAACGCCCGGTCAAAAACCTGCGATGCCCCATTTGTTGAACCTCTTCGATACCAGCCATAGCGACTGTTCCCGATATAGGCAAAGGCGCCGTGGTCGTTCTCGGTGATGAAATGCTTGGAGAAACTGTCGGTTCCGTTGTAGCTCCCGTAGGTCCCCCCCCGGTTATCTATGGAGTTGGTGTAGCAGGCCTGTGTATAGACCAGGTAGAATGTAGTATTGCTCAGGTTATCAACATCTGAACTTACCAGACCCATCCCCTGGTTAGTCCAGCCATGCCCCATGTGGTTCACCACCTGGTGATCGTTCAGGCATAGCGCGTTGAATTCCTTGAGGTTTCCCGTGTCGCCGTCCTTCTGGTAGCGGGTGAAGCTCGACCAGTGATCAGAAAACTCACCATAAACTCCATCCTTATAATCACCACCCCAGGTTTCCTCGTCATAGTAAGGGGTTTCCGGGTCATCATCACAAAGCTTGTGCCCGATAAGAAGCACCTTCTGACCGGGCGTGGTGTTCTCGAACGCGATTATCTTGTCGATCGCCCGAGTTGCCTCGGCCGCCGTATCCGCCGGAATCCGGCCTACAAATACTTCCGCATATAAATCCGCCTCCGTATACCAGATGGCCACCTGGGGGGGGATGAAGTACCTTTCGCCGTATATTCCGTCAGTATCGTTGTCCCAGTCCCCATCCAGACCGCCGAAGTAGAGGTCACAGGGGATATCATTGTCCGGATCACGGTGAGTTGGAAAATTATTATTAACAATCCCATAGACGCCCCGGTGGGGAATGATCGGACCATCTCCATCGGCGTCGCCGCCTAAAACCACGTACTCCGTACTCCAGTTTGAATAGGCATACTGGACAAATTCCCGAATCCGGGTGGCATTGTCGGTACCACCATCCGGCCGGGTCCCGGGGAAATGACCGTAGATGCCGCCGTCGGCCGCTCCGTCGCCGTCCCAGTCGGTGTCCGTGGTGACAATCCGGGCGCTATAGCCCTGGCCGGATTTATGGGTTGCGAGAGCCTGAAAGGCCGTCTTCATCGCCTCGTTGGTGATGATTACGTAGTTGTAGGTGGCGAGAGGGGAGGCTCCTCTTGCCCCCGCCTCGGAAACTTTTTTGACAGGATTAACCCCGATAAATCGGGCCGGAGCAGGATCTACAAGATAATTCAACTCATCCTCGGCCTCTTTTTTGAACCGCAAAGACGCCCCATTAGATAGGCTTCGCCATCTAACGGGGCAGGCAGAGAACG
>JAVCCZ010000085.1 GCA_030765265.1 Candidatus Erginobacter occultus | reverse complement strand
TCAGCAGGAAGACCAGCCCCCGGTCGCCGAGATGCCGGGCCAGGCGCTGATCGCGGCGCTCCAGCCTCTCCTCGATCCGGGGTTTGACCGAAGGGAAGAAGACGGGGATCAGCAGGATCGCCGCCGCGGCCGGCAGGACTGACCGGAGCAATATCCTGGCCAGCCTCCTGGCCATCTCAACGCATTCCACCCGGCCGGTCGAGAAAGACGTTCATCGATTTAATGGAATCCGAAAACCCCCGAACCACGTTATGGAGCCGGGCGGCGTCCGTCAGAAGCCCGGAAAAGGTTATCTGGATGCTGGTGATCCCGTCGTGGCTGGAGGTACTCTGCACCGTCAGCCGCCGCAGATTCTGCTTCAGCAGCGCGATCAGTTCGTCCAGGGAGCCAGCGGTTTCGTCCGGCATCGTGATGACCAGCAGCCCGTCCCGCTTCAGGAACCCCATTCTTCTCGCCTTCTTGGTGATGAACAGGCTGAGCAGCGCCAGCAGGTAGAGCCCGGCCAGGATGTCAAAGTTGAAGGTGGCCGCGGTGACCGCGGCGGCGATCACCAGCATAATGAAGCCGACTTCCTCCGGTTCCTTGATCGGGGTGCGGAACCGGATGATGGAGAGCGAACCGATCAGGCCGATCGAAAGCGGGATCGAGACCTGGATGCAGATAAAGAGCGTGGTGATGGCTAACCCGAGCAGGGGGAAAGCCCGGTAGACCTGGCTCCCCGTGCCCCGGTTCTCGTAGAATACCCGGTACATCAGCGCGGCGGCGTAGGAAGCCGCCAGGGCGACCAGCAGGGCGGTGACGACCAGCGACAGGTTCATCGGCCCCGCCGCCCGGCTGACCGACTGCACCGCTTCAACCAGAGATATTCGATTCATTGACTGAGTCCTCCATTGATGATGGCGTGAACCATTTCTCCGTACTTGGAAAAACTGCTGAGCTTCAAGCCCGCCCGGAACAGGCTGCCGGCCCATTCCCACTCGTTATGGATCGCGCTCTTGACCTCGCAGACGACCAGGCTGGAGGTTATCGGTCCCGTTTCCGGTATGACTTCGCCGTTTATGCGGCCGGTGCGCAGATCGCTGTCAAAACAGACCCGGCTGCCGGTATGGGGACAGATGTACCGCCGGCGGTGATAACGGATGCTGACCGTCGGAACCAGATCTCCGGGGATCCTCAACCCCGCCGCTAAGGCGTTGTCGTCGAGCGTGGATTTAAGTTGTGGATCGCCCAGATCGGCATCTTCCAACAACTCCCGCTCCACGGAAAAGAGCGCCCGTTTCTTCTCCCGGGCGTTGACGACGCGATTCTTGATCTCAAGATATGCCTCTCTCCGCCCGTCGGGGAGAAGCCCGGTCCCCGGATACCAGCGGATTCGGTACTTGTGTTTGTAACAAATCCCATCCATCTTCTCCCAGTAAGCGGTCAAACCGTGATCGTCGTAATAAATGCTCTCAATCGTTCCTCCCGGATGCCGGGGATCGGGCAGACAGTAGTGGTTAAGGATATCCAGACAGAGATCGGCGCAAACTGACGGACCGAGGAATTTTCTCTCCCGTACGTATCCGCTCAATTCACTGTTCCCGGAAATTAGAAATATAGTTCGGAAGCAGGGGGCTTTCGGTATATGGGACAGCCCCGCAGCACCCGCTCATTTGATCGCCTGTTCTCCCGACGAGATGGCAACCTGACGATTGTTATATTCCTCGAAAGGGGGAAAGATGGCAAGGGGGAAGTGAGGCCGGGCCGAGCTTGCTCTGGATCGAACCGATGCCCCGCTGGTAGCGGAGAATCTGATACCGCGGCGGCGGCACCGGGTAAATAAAAAGAATGTTCATCTCTTCTCTGGGCCCCGGGATGCTCCCCGGTGATCATTAGATGCAAAATTCAGGTACTGAGCCGGCACAATCAGTTTGACCGAACTCGAGGATATTTTATTACCTGTGACAGCAAAATGCGGAGAACTCATCGTACGGTTTTCATCCGGTATATTCAAGGTACTTATCCGCCCGGCCGGCGGGGGATGTCATTTTCTGGATGCGTAATCTTATGGTAGGTGATAAGGTATCTGCTGCCGCCTCATTGTCATCTGAGCGGCCCGGCGTTATATTTCCGGCCGCGCTGGTTTTGAACCGGGATCTTCCTTGAGCTATATATTATGTTGGGGATTCGAAACAAATCACTTCTTCTCCGTCCTCTTCGCCGTCTCCCGTGGCCGTTGCTTCTAATGGCTCTCCAGGCCGGCTTGCTCGGCTTCGCCGGCGCCCAGTGGTGGGCGATGCGGAACAATTCCCTCTACGGCCGGGGCGACTGGATAATCGGCAAGGACCAGGGAAAGTTCGTCTTTCATACCTATGAGTATATGTTCCAGCCGCTCCGGGACTCGATGCTTTATCTCAACGCCTCGATGGGTTTCCAGGAAGTTCTTTACCGGGATCCCGAGGATGAAACCCGCCGCCTGCGGCGGCTGAGGGCGGAGTGTTTTATCGGGGGCCGGGCTTACCAGTGGGTGATCTTGCGCAAGAACGATGCGGGGTCGGAGGCCATCTGTCTCTCCCGCTCGCCCGATCACCCTTCGGGGTATTTCCGTTACGGGCCTGCCGGAGATCTGCTCTACCGCGAGGAGTTCGATATCCCCTCCGCCCGGGACGTCAACGAACTCGACCTCCGTTTCGAGCCCGGAGGATACCTGCTCTCCCTGAACGGGGGGGAGGTCCGGCGCCTTGAGGCCGCCGGCCCGGCCCGGGGTTATTTCGGGTTCCGGGGCTGCGGCAACCTCCGGGTCTCCTGCGCCGTCAAGCATATCCGTCTCGATTTCGAGGACCCCCGCGACCCGGAAAAACACTGGAGCGTGGTGAAAAAATTCAATACCCGCCGGGAAGTCCGCCGCCGGTTCCCGCTGCTGGCCGCCGGCGCCCTGGTCCTGCTGGCCTGGCGCGCCTGGCGCCGCCGCCTTCTCGGGGCTCTGCTCCCGCCCGGACCCCGGGCGGTGTTCTTCCGGCGGGATGATCTGGTATTCCTCTGCCTGCTGGCGGTGACGGCGGCGGCTTCCTATTACGGCGCGGCCCTGGCAATCCCGCTGGGGATTTTCGGGGCGGAGGCGGGAACCTGGATTCTGCTGCTTATCGGCCGGAAAGGCGCCGCTGCCCCGGGACGGATCCCGGTGGCCTCCGGCCTGCTTTTCACCGCGGTCGGACTGATCTTGTTGCTGGGGGCCGCGGCCCGGCACGGCCGGTATTTCGGCCGGTCGCGGATGGTCAGTCCCGGCGATATGTCCTACATCCACCTGGACGCCCTGCACCTCGATCCCCCCCCCGGCGCCGCCTCCGAGTCCTTCCGGCTGTCCGAACCCGTGACCCTGGTCCCCGGGAGGCCGTTCTTTATCCCCGACAATTCTTTCCGGGAACAACGGATCGAGATGGATTTCATCCCTGACGATGAAACCACCCTCGATCTGGTCTTCCAGCAGCAGACCTTCCGCACCCGCGGCGATCCGGAGGGAGAACCCATCCTCTATCAGCGCCGGACCCTGCGCCTGAGCACCCGGAAAAAAGTGGCCTCGGGGATGAGTCCGGAGAACAGTTTCCGTCTTAACCCGGTCTATCGGATCAACGGCACCGTCCGGGCCGGAAAGAAAAATCACCTGGAGCTGACTAGCACCTCCAACGGCGTCACCGTGCGGCTCAACGGGGATGAGACCGTCTTCCCCGGGATCGCCCCGCTGGCCGGCGGCGAAACCGGGGTGATGGTTTTTGAAAACAGCGCCCGGATCGAACAACTGGAGGTCTCCCCGCTCGGCGCCGCCGCCGGCTGGGCCGGGCCAACCCGCGGGAACGTCTTTCCCTGGCTCTGGCCGTTCGCGGCGGCGGTTCTCTTGCTCTGGCCGGCCGACCGGCGCGACTGGCTATCCCGGGTCGTCCTGACCGCGGCGGCGGCGTTTCCGGCCCTGCTCTACCTCGCCGCCGTCTGGGTGCTCTCCCCGGGAGAGATCTTCTTTCTCGGGATGGAACGCGTTCTCTGGATGGATATTTTACTCGCCGCGGCCGCGATCGCCTATCTCTTTCTGGTCCTGATCCTCCGCCGGTCCAACCGCGCGGCCCCCCTGGCCTTTAACCTGGCCGTGGTGGCCCTGCTCGCCTCCGTCCTGATCGGGGTCTGGGATTATCTTCCCGACGGGCACCCCGTGAAAGCCCGGTGGCGGGAACACGTCATCCTTCCCGCGGGCGAACCGGCCGCGGCCGGCCCGCCCTCCGCCCCCTGGTACACGGACAACCGGAGGATCGGCGCCAATACTTATATGATCAATCAGCAGTTCGGCGGGCGGACGATCGCCGTCCCCAAGCCGGAAGGGACGATCAGGATCTTCGGGCTCGGCGGGAGCCAGGCCTGGGGGTCGGGGGCGGCCAGCAGCGACGAGACCTTTTACGCCTTGCTGGGCCGCGAGTTGGCCGGGCGCGGTCTCCCGGTCGAGATATACAACGCCTCCGTCAATGGAGTGGGCGTTCCCGCCATCCTGAACATCTTCCGCGATATCCTGCTCCCCCTCGAGCCGGACCAGCTGATCCTCGATACCGGCCTCAACGACAGTATGGCCCTGCGGCGGATCCGTTCCGACCCCGCCCGCGACAAGCACCGGCAGATCCTGATCGATCTCTACGGACGGATTCTCGATCTGGCGGCCGAAAACGGAATCGACGTGATCCTCTGCCAGGAACCGATGAGCCTCGAAATGCCCCTGAGGCCCGACCCGGTTCTTTACGAACAGCTGGCCGAACTTACGCGCCGGGCCGGGTTCCCGGTCGTCTCTCCCCTGGCCGCCCTGGCCGAAGCCGAGCCCTCGACTTTCCTCTGGTGGGACCTGGCCCATCTCACCCCCTACGGCCATAGTCTGATGGCCCGTTTGCTTTTACCCGAGACCGAGGCCGTCGTCCGTCATCGTTTGCAAATCAGCAATAACCGGGATTCCAGCCGATGAATCGGATAGCTGTCTTCCCTCGGCCGGGCGGGACGCGTTGAGATGGCCAGGAGGCTGGCCAGGATATTGCTCCGGTCAGTCCTGCCGGCTGCGGCGGCGATCCTGCTGATCCCCGTCTTCTTCCCTTCGGTCAAACCCCGGATCGAGGAGAGGCTGGAGCGCCGCGATCAGCGCCTGGCCCGGCATCTCGGCGACCGGGGGCTGGTCTTCCTGCTGA
>JAVCCZ010000210.1 GCA_030765265.1 Candidatus Erginobacter occultus | reverse complement strand
CGCCGACTTCGACGTCGGGACATACGCCAAGCAGGCTTTCGGCATCACCGGCGGGGAGAAGGCCTTGAAGGTCCGGCTCCTTTTCGAGCCGAAACTGGCCGTCTACATCACCGAGCGGCAGTGGCACGCGACCCAGGAGTTCCGGACGCGCCGGGACGGCCGCGTCGAGATGCGGCTGGAGACAACGGGCCGCAAGGAACTGGTCCGCTGGGTGCTGTCCTGGATGACGAATGTGAAGGTGCTGGCCCCCAAGAGCCTCCGGGACAGGGTCGTGGAGAAGCTCCGGGATGGGCTCCGGGCGCAGAAATGAGCTCTGAGAACACAATCCTGGCGTCAGGGTTGGAAAGAGTGATGGCGCAGGACGTGGAACGTTCTGCGCCATCGGACTGGCTCCCAATATAAGTCAAATCCAATACAACCAAAAACCACATAAAAGCGAGGCCGGCATGAAGAAAATCAGCCAGTTGGTATTACCCCAAATTAAAAAAAAGCGGCCCCCCGGCGAACGCCGAGGGACCGCTTTCCTGCTAATTTAAATCCCTGAAGGGGATTTAAATTACATCATACCACCCATACCGCCCATTCCGCCGCCGCCCATCGGAGGCATCTTCTCCTCTTCCGGGAGCTCGGCGATCAGGCACTCGGTGGTGATCATCAGCCCCGAGATGCTGGAGGCGTTCTGCAGCGCCGTCCGGGTCACCTTGGTCGGGTCGATAATCCCTTCCTTGAACATCGAGCAGTACTTGTCGCTGCTGACGTTGTACCCGTAGTCGCCTTCGCCCTTCAGCACTTCCTGGACCACGATCGCGCCTTCGACGCCGGCGTTGTCCGCCAGCTGGCGGGCCGGAGCCTGGAGCGCTTTCTTGACCAGGCGGACGCCGATCTTCTCGTCGCCGGAGGCCTTGACCTTATCCAGGCCGTCGATGCAGCGCAGCAACGCCACGCCGCCCCCGGGGACGATCCCCTCTTCCACCGCGGCCCGGGTGGCGTGGAGGGCGTCCTCGACCCGGGCTTTCTTCTCTTTCATCTCGGTCTCGGTGGCGGCCCCGACGTTGATCACGGCCACTCCCCCGG
This sequence comes from Candidatus Erginobacter occultus, assembly GCA_030765265.1. Lineage (GTDB taxonomy): Bacteria > Auribacterota > Erginobacteria > Erginobacterales > Erginobacteraceae > Erginobacter > Erginobacter occultus. The sequence continues at coordinate 27,587 of JAVCCZ010000210.1, read as the reverse complement.
CCAGCTTGGCCAGCCGTTCCTGGAGTTTCTCGCGGTCGTAGTCGGAGTCGGTGTCCTCGATCTGCTTCTTGATCTGGGAAATCCGGGCCTGGATATCGGCCGTGGAACCCTTGCCCTCGACGATCGTGGTGTCTTCCTTCTCGACCGTGACCCGCTTGGCCTGGCCGAGATCCTCGAGGGTGACGCTCTCCAGCTTGATCCCCAGATCCTCGGAGATCAGCTTGCCGCCGGTAAGGACGGCGATATCTTCCATCATCGCCTTCCTCCGGTCGCCGAACCCGGGCGCCTTGACGGCGCAGGCCTTCAGCGTTCCCCGGATCTTGTTGACGACCAGCGCGGCCAGGGCCTCGCCTTCGACGTCCTCGGAGATTACCAGCAGCGCGCGGCCGGTCTTGGCGATCTGTTCCAGGAGCGGAAGCAGATCCTTGAGGTTGGAGATCTTCTTCTCGAAGAGCAGGATGTAGGGATCCTCGAGAACCGCGTCCATATTGTCGGCGTCGGTGATGAAGTAGGGTGAGAGGTAGCCCTTGTCGAACTGCATCCCTTCCACCACCTTCAGGTAGGTGGAGATCCCCTTGGCTTCCTCAACCGTGATCACACCGTCTTTCCCGACCTTGTCCATCGCCTCGGCGATCCGCTGGCCGATGGTCGAGTCGTTATTGGCCGAAATGGTGGCGACAGCGGTGATGTCCGACCGGTCGGCGACATCCTTGCTGATTTCCCCCAGTTCCTTGACCACGGCTTCGACCGCGCGGTCGATACCCCGCTTAACCGCCATCGGGTTGGCCCCGGCGGTCACGCTCTTGAGACCTTCGCGGTAGATGGCCTCGGCCAAAATGGTGGCGGTGGTGGTGCCGTCGCCGGCGTCGTCGGAGGTCCGGGAAGCGACTTCCCGCACCAGCTGGGCCCCCATATTCTCAAAGGGGTCTTCCAGCTCAATCTCCTTGGCCACGGTCACGCCGTCCTTGGTGATGGTCGGGGAGCCGAACTTCTTGTCCAGCACCACGTTGCGGCCCTTCGGGCCCAGCGTCACCTTGACCGCCCGGCTCAGCTGCTCCACGCCCCGCAGTACCGCCTGGCGCGCAGCGTCGTCATACAATAATTGTTTGGCTGTCATAAAAACTTCTCCTTTTTCTCTTCCGGTTATTTATTTCACGATCGCCAGGATATCGTCCTGGCTCAGGATCAGGTAATCCTCATCGTCGATCTTGACGTCCGTCCCGGAATATTTCCCGATCAGGACCCGGTCGCCCTTGGCCACCTCGAACTTGACCTTGGTCCCGTCCTCGAGGACCTTGCCGGTCCCGACGGCGATCACGGTCGCTTCCATCGGTTTTTCCTGGGCGGTCTCCGGGATGATAATGCCTCCCTTCTTGGTTTCCGCCGGCTCCAGCCGCTTGACCAGAACCCGATCTCCTAAAGGTGTAATCTTCATACTCTTCTTTCCTCCTGTTTTTGAACTTTTCCCAGATTAATTTTTACCACTTCTTTTTATACTGCTTGGTCTGCTGATTCTTCCTTGGCTGCCTCCTTTTGCTGGTTCTTCCCGGCCGGGGCCCACGCGTCGGACCCGGCCGGGAATGAATTACTTCTTGCCCTCGTCTTCAACTTCGAACTCGGCGTCGATCACCTCGCCTTCCGGGGCCGGGCCTTCTCCGCCCGGGGGAGGAGGAGGCGGGGCCTGCGGTCCGGCGCCGGGTCCGGCCTCGGCTCCCGGCTGGCCGGCGGCCTGCTGGTAGAGCTCCTGGCTGACCGCGTGCCAGGCCGTGTTCAGGTCCTCGGTGGCAGACTTGATCTCGGCGACATCCTCGGCCTTGAGGGCGGTCTTCAGACGTTCGATGGCGGCCTCGATCTTGGCCTTGGCCTCGGCGGAGATCTTGCCCTCGTTCTCCTTGAGCAGCTTCTCCGCCCCGTAGGCGGCGGCGTCGCCCTGATTCTTGGCGTCCACCGCTTCCCTCAATTGCTTGTCTTCCTCGGCGTGCTGCTCGGAATCCTTGACCATCTTCTCCACCTCGTCCTTCTCCAGGCCGCTGGAGGCGGTGATGGTGATGTTCTGTTCCTTCCCGGTACCAAGGTCCTTGGCCGAGACATTGAGGATTCCGTTGGCGTCGATGTCGAAGGAGACCTCGATCTGGGGCACTCCCCGGGGAGCCGGGGGAATCCCGGTCAGGTGGAACTTCCCGATCGTCCGGTTGACACTCGCCATCTCCCGCTCGCCCTGAAGGACGTGGATCTCCACCTGGGTCTGGTTGTCGGCGGCGGTGGAAAAAATCTCGCTCTTCTTGGTCGGGATGGTGGTGTTGCGGTCGATCAGCCTGGTCATCACTCCGCCCAGGGTCTCGATCGCCAGCGGGAGCGGGGTGACATCGAGCAGGAGCACGTCCTTAACGTCCCCCTGGAGCACCCCGGCCTGGATAGCGGCGCCGATCGCCACCACTTCGTCCGGGTTGACGCCCTTGTGGGGCTCTTTCTTAAAGAGCTTCTTCACCATCTCCTGGACCGCCGGCATCCGGGTCATCCCCCCGACCAGGATAACTTCGTCGATCCCGTCGGCGGTCAGGCCGGCGTCCTTGATCGCGGCCCGGCAGGGACCCTCGGTCCGGCCGATCAGGTCCTCGCAGAGCTGGTCGAGCTTGGCCCGGGTCAGCTTCATCGAGAGGTGCTTGGGGCCGGCGGCGTCAGCGGTGATAAAGGGAAGGTTGATCTCGGTCTCCTGGGTCGAGGAGAGTTCGCACTTGGCCTTTTCGGCCGCTTCTTTCAGCCGCTGGATCGCCATCGGATCCTGCTTGAGGTCGATCCCCTGGTCCTTCTTGAACTCCCCGGCGATCCAGTCGATCACCCGCTGGTCGAAGTCGTCCCCGCCGAGGTGAGTATCGCCGTTGGTCGACTTGACCTCGAAGACTCCTTCCCCGATCTCCAGGATCGAGACATCAAAGGTCCCGCCCCCGAGGTCGAAGACGGCGATCTTCTCGTCCTTCTTCTTATCCAGCCCGTAGGCCAGGGAGGCCGCGGTCGGCTCGTTGATGATCCGCTTCACCTCCAGACCGGCGATCTTCCCGGCGTCCTTGGTTGCCTGGCGTTGGCTGTCGTTGAAATAGGCCGGCACGGTGATCACCGCCGCGTTCACCTTCTCTCCCAGGTGGGCTTCGGCGTCGGCTTTCAGTTTTCTCAAGAGCATCGCCGAGATCTCTGGCGGGGAATATACCTTCCCTTCGGCCTCGACCCGAGCGTCGCCGTTGGAAGCCTTGATCACCTTGTAGGGGACAAGCTTGATCTCGGAGGCGACTTCATCGTAACGCCTCCCCATAAAACGTTTGATGGAAAAAATGGTGTTGGCCGAGTTGGTGATCGCCTGCCGCTTGGCCGGCTGGCCGACCAGCCGCTCCCCGGTCTTGGTAAAGGCAACGACGGACGGGGTAACCCGGCTCCCCTCGGCGTTGGAGATAACCTTCGGTTCCTTGCCTTCCATCACCGCCATACAGGAATTGGTGGTTCCCAGATCGATTCCGATTACTTTGGCCATAATATCTTTCCTCCCTTGAAGAATTTGAATAGTTATAATCCTGCGGGCAGTATTTAATGCAATTATTGTGCCAGGTGGCTGGCGATCCCGGGAATACGGAATTTATGGCTGTAATCAACTGAAGCACAGGGAATAATAAATTCAATTCGATTTCGGCTCACCCTCCGTCGATACCCCGCAATAGGATCATTATGACACACTATTAGACGATCTGCCCGCTTCTGTGCCCTTATGGCACGGCAGGGGAAAAACAGACGGCGGCCCGTTCGGAGGCCCGAAAGGGCCGCCAACGCCAAACATAGAGGCGGGATCAGAGCTTATTTCCGGGGGAGGAGATCTTCCAGCTTGGCTGACCGGGGATAGACGGCGTAGACCTTCTCGTCGCCGTTGCCGACCTCGGCCAGGGCGTACCGGTAGTTTTCCCGGGGGATGAAGATGAATTGATAGGTCCTTCGCCCCTTGAAACCGTCGATCTTCCGGACGCCGCTGGAGACGTAACTCGACTGGAGCCCGGTAGCCTGGCGGGAATCCCGGTCAAAGAGGACGTTTCCGATCCCGTCCCGGATCGGGAGCATCTGCGAATCAAAGAGGGTGACGTCAAAATATATCTCGGAAAAATCGCCGGTCTCGTTGATCCGGAAGGAAACTTCCAGTCCCTTGGTGATTTCCTTTCCGTCATAGGAGACGATCATCTCGTCGGAGCCGAGCCGGATCGGTCGGAAGGACTTGATCTCCAGGGTCTTTCCCCGGTTGAGGATCTGGGCGGAGAGCGAGGCCGCCGCCAGCAGGCCGAGAACCCCCGCCGTGACGGCTACTCCCCGCCGCCGGGATAATTTCGCAGATATCGTATCCATAGCTCCTCCAGCTGTTCGAGGTTGGGAAACTTTTTCCCGTACCGGGACCGGATCGCCCCTTCCAGGTCGTTGGCCCAGAAGACCAGGTTCCGGGCCAGGTAAAAAAATTCGCCGGCCGAGGTCTCCTCGGCGAGGAGAAATCGGACCAGCCCTTCCGCTTGCTGATAAAAAAGCTCTCGCCGCCGGTAATCGTCGGGATACGCGGTGATCGCGGCCAGCTCCTCGAGCGGGATCAGTTCCTTCTCTCCCTCTTGGGACAGGGCCCGGGCCACCGGAGCGAAGTCCTTCTCTTCCTGGGTCTGGGCGAAACCCTCGTGGAGCCAGAGCGGGACGAGGTGTTTCCGGGAGCTGTTCAGGGAGACTTCGAGCAGGAGGTGGGCCAGCTCGTGGGGGATAACCGTCCCGAAGAGGTCGTCGGACCGGTAGAGGTAGAGCTGGTGGGGGAGCCGGCCGACCGCCGAGACGGCAAAACCGCCGGTCATATCCAGCCCCGAGAACCCCATCGACGAGGCATTCTTCAGGTACTCATCCCGCTCCGGCCAGATAAAGACCAGGCAGCGGTGTCTCAAGATCCGTTTCAGGTGAAGATCGGCCTGGACTTTCTCGATCGCCTCCTCCAGCCGGTTCAGGACCCGCCGGGAGAACTCTTCCTCGACGCTGAAGACGGTGAACCTCAAGGAGGCGGCCGTCTCGGCCAGCCCGGTCTCTTCCCGGTACTGCCGGTCCGTCCGCAAGGCCGCCGACGCGGGAAGAGGAATCAGCGTGAACAGGAACAGTAACCTAACAACAGTTGTTCCGACATTTCTCAATTCCGCCCCCCAATGACTACGTCACAGCTCAAAACTTAAAGCATCAGGACATAGGTAACTTAACATCGTCGGCCGAACGCCGGCAAGATGATTTTACCTCTCCGGATTGGTAACCGGGCAATGGATCAATATTCGCTTTATTCTCCTATCCTGGACTATGATTATGATAATATCCAAAGATCGGTCGAGACCGGATTAAGCCGGTCACCGGCCGGAAGAAGCAGGGAAGATGAAAAAGAGCGCGCGATGGATACTGACGGGGATCCTGGGCCTGTCACTGCTCTCCCGGATCTTTTACCAGGCGGCAGCCGGAGACCGGATGGAACGGTTGGTCATCTCGGATATGGCGACCTACGATCTGCTGGCGGTCAACCTGGTCGAGCAGGGGTATTACGGGGTTAACGGGCCCTGGTCCTACCGTCCCCCCCTCTACCCCTGGTTCCTGAGCCTGATTTACCGGCTCTTCGGACATTCTCACTCCCTCGCCCGGCTGGTCCAGGCTCTGCTGGCGGTCCTTTCCGTCATCCTGGTCTTTTACATCGCCCGGGAACTGATCGGCATCGGCGGGGCGCTCCTGGCGGCTTTCCTGACGGCGGCGGATTTCTCCCTGATCCACATCTCCGGCCTCTTCCTCTCGGAAAATCTCTATATCCCCTTGAGCCTGGTTTTGATCCTGCTCCTGACGCGGGGATTTCGGGAACCGAAGCTCTTGACCTTCCTCGGCGCCGGGGTCGCCGGCGGCCTGGCCGCCCTCTGCCGCCCGACCGTGCTGCCTTTTTTAGGCCTGGTCTTTCTGGTCCCGCTGCTGGATGGAGATTGCTTCGCCCCTGCGGGGCTCGCAATGACGGGCAAGCGGAAGAAAAGACGGGGGGCGACCGGGTGGGCGGTGATGCTGGCGGTGGCCGGGCTGACGATCGCCCCCTGGACGGTCCGCAACTGGCGGCTCCACCGCGCGCTGGTCCCCATCTCCACCAACGCCGGGACGATGCTCTGGATGGGCCTCCACCCCGGCGCGACCGGCGGCTACCACTACCCGGAAGAGAACAACCCCCTCTACGGGATGGAGGATGAGGTCGAGCGCAACCGGGCCGGGATGAAGGAATCGGTCCGGTTTATCTTCCAATACCCCGGCGAAACTCTCCGATTGGCGGTGGTGAAGATGAGGATATTCTGGCGGGGCTACCTCTTCACCTGGTCCGGCCGGCAATGGCTTATCTATGGTATTCTCGGGTTGGGAGGCCTGATTTTATCTTTTCAGGAATGGAGACGGTGGCTTCTGCTCTATATATATTTGGCCGCATTTACCGCCCCCCATATCTTCGTCCACAGCGCCGCGCGCTACCGCCTCCCCCTCCACCCGCTGATCGCGATCTGGGCGGCATCCTTCCTGCTGGCAATCTGGAATCAATCCCGAAAGCGGTTGGGGGAGCGGAAATGAAAACAGGGAACAGATATCGCAACCAGGTTATTCTGGCCCTGATCCTCATCACCATCTTCGGCGGGATTTTGCGGTTCTCCGGGCTCGACTGGGGGCTGCCCTGGCGCTACCACGTCGATGAGAACGCTTTCATCAACTCGGCCAACGCGATGCGCAAGGCCCCGATGCTGAACTATCTCAACCCCAAATGGTTCTACCACCCGTCCCTGAATATCTATATCGTCACCTTCCTCTCCGGGATCTATTCCCTCTTCTTCCCTCTCACCCTGCCCACCGTCCACCTCCTGGGCCGGATCAGCTCGGCCTTCTGGGGGACCCTCTCCCTCCCCCTGGTCTTCCTCCTCGGCCGCCGGCTTTACGGCCCGAAGACCGGGATTCTCGCCGCCCTCTTTCTCTCGGTGACCGTGATCCATATCCAGATGAGCCACTTCTTCACCCCCGACGTGATGCTGGGCTTCTTCCTGATGGTGGTGATGTACTTCTCCGTCGGGGCGCTGCGGTCGGGGAGAACCCGCGACTACCTGGGGGCGGGGATCGCCGCCGGGGTCGGGATGGCCGGCAAGTACTGGGCGCCGGCGATCCTCCCCCTGCTGACCGTTCACCTGATCCGGATGATCTCCGACCGGGCGACCGGTTGGGGCGAGCAGAAGAAACTCCTGCGCGGGCTTCTGGCCTCCGGGGCGGTCTTCTTCATTCTCTCTCCTCACGTGATCCTGGACGCCCCCACCGCCGTCCCGGCGATCATCTGGTGGGCGAGAAAGACCTCCGGCGAGATACCCCAGATCTGGGCCTACCACTTCCGGGGGACCACCCCCTACCTCTTCCACCTGACCGACAACCTCCCCTGGGCGATGGGGTGGCCGCTGGCCCTGCTCTCGCTGGCCGGTTTCATCTTCTGCCTGGCCCGGAGGAAGAAGGAAGACATTGTCCTCGTGGCCTGGATCGTCCTCAACTTCCTCCTGATCGGGAGCTGGTTCGTCAGATCGATCCGCTACCTGCTGCCGATCATCCCCTTTCTCTGCCTGGCGGCGGCGGCGCTGACGGCGAAGCTGCTCTCCCGGAGGCGCTGGAAACTGCTCGGGACGGCGGCGGCCGCCGCGGCTTTCCTCTGGGGGGCAATCTTCTCCACCGCCTTCATCTCGATCTACTCGGCCCCCCACGGCAAAACCCGGGCTTCGGAGTGGGTTTACGCCAACATCCCGCCCGGCGCCCGCCTGGCCACCGACCGCTCGATCCCGCTGGGCGCGCGCAACGGCCTGCCCGATCTCTTTTCCGAGGAGAGACTTAATTTCACCTATCTCTTCGAGAGCAAACTGGACCCGGAAGAAAAGACCGCATACCTGGATAAGGTTCTCGCCGGCAGCGATTACCTGATCATCGCCGACGAACTGCCGGAATATTTCCGGAATCCCGGTCCCGAACACCGGCCGGAAAAGGAATTCCTCCAGGGACTCTTCCGCGGGGAGAAAGGCTTCCGTCTGATCAAGGAATTCAAGGAATATCCCCGGCTGGGGAGATGGACAATCAAAGACGACGGGGCGGAACTCTCGTTCCGCTACTTCGATCACCCGGGGATTTATATCTTTCAACGCTATGTCCGAGAACCCGAATAACCAGGTCTGGCTGCTTTCTCATTCCTATCTCCCGGCCCGGGGGGGGATCGAGAACTACCTGCGGGAGGTTTCCCGGTTCCTGCTCGCGCTGGGTTACCATCCGGCGGTGATCTGCCGGGGAGGACCTGGGCTGGCGGCGGAAGAGGTGATCGAGGGGACGCGGGTGATCCGCCACCCGGACTTTCCCGTCCCCCGGGCAAAGCTCTTTTCCAAGCATCTCTACCTGGCCGGCCAGATCGCCGGCTGGCTGAAGGAGAGCCCCTACTGCCGGACCGGATGGGCGCTGTCCCGCTACCCCCATTACCAGTACGCCCTCTCCGCCCTGGACGGCCGCTGCCCGGGGATTTATCTCCCGGCGGCGATCTGGCCGGCCCTGGCCCCGCTTTCGGCGGCGGCGGGCGGCTGGAAGGAGCGGTTTTTTGAACTCTTCTGGCGGCGGCAGGTTACTTTTCTGGAGAGAGAGTCGCTCCGGCGGGCGGACCGGGTGATGGTCTTCAGCGAAAATTTGCGTTCCCAGATCGAGCGATACCACTCTATCGAACCCCGGAATATTCTTATCAACCCTCCCGGCGTCGATACCGTTCGTTTCCAGCCGCGTCCGCCCGACAGGGATCGGTTACTTTCCCTGAATATTGATCCGGGCAAACCGCGGATCCTCTTCCTCGGCCGGTTCTCCCCGGAGAAAAATCTTCTCTTCCTCCTCCAAGCGCTGCGGCCGCTGCTCCAGGGCTCGCGGTGCTGCCTGCTCCTGGCCGGGGACGGCCCCCTCCGGCCAACCCTGGAAAAAGAGATCCGGCGACGGCGGCTGGAAGCATCCGTCCGGCTGATGCCTCCTCCCGGGCGGCCGGAGGATATTTATTCCCTGGGAGATATCTTCGTCTCCCCCTCGAATTACGAATCGTTCGGCCAGACCATCCTGGAAGCGATGGCCTCCGGCCTCCCGGTGGTCGCCCGGAAATCCTCCCCGCCGAAAGTCCTGACGGCGGCGGAAGAGATCATCGAGGATGGCCGCAGCGGCTATGCCGTCTCCGAAGACCCGGAGGATCTGCGAACAAAAATCGAAGAACTTCTCCCCTCCCCCGCTTTCCGGGAAGAGCTGGGGAGACGGGGGCGGGAGATCTGCCGCGAGCGGTTCCGCTGGGAGAAGCACGTCAACAACCTTCTGGAGCCCTTCAACCAACGGGATCGGGACAATGCTCGAGGACACTGACATCCTCTTTCTCTCCGGGATCCGCTGGGAGTTCAGCTTCCAGCGCCACCAGCAGATCGCGACACTGCTGGCCCGGCGGAACCGGGTGCTCTTTTTCGAGATCGGGCTCTCCCCGGCCAACCTGATCAAGGAGCCGGCGGTAACCCTCCGGCACTGGAAGCGCTGGTTACGGGGGCCGGAAGAGATCCATCCCCGCCTTTTCCGCTGTACCGCCCCCCCGGTCTTCCCGCTGAACCGGAGCGTTATCGCCGTCAACCGGATCAACCAGGAGATCACCTTCCGGGCCGCCCGCCGGGCGGGAAAAAAGCTGGGGATGACCCCGGACCTGGTCTGGATCAGCGACCCCTATTTTTCCCGCTTCGCCCTCCGGCGGGGGCGGGCTCTGACCGTCTTTGACTGGATCCACGACGAAGGAGAAATCGAGGGATCGAGGCTGGACCGGGTTTACCGGCGCCTGCGGGGGGAATGCCTGAAGGGGGCGGACCTCGTCTTCACCCCCTCCCGGATGATTTACGACCGGCAGGGCCAAAACGACCCCCGTTTCCACCTGGTCCCCCACGGGGTGAATTTGCCGCCGGGACCGGTTCCGGCCAGTCCTCCGCCGGAAGATATCTCCTCCATCCCCTCCCCGATTATCGGCTTTATCGGGACGATCGGTCCGGCGGTCGATCTCGAACTGCTCGACTTCCTCGCCCGAAGCAAACCAGACTGGTCGTGGGTCCTGATCGGCGAGACCCGGACCGACCCCGGGAAAATCCCAACCCGGCCCAACGTCTATTTCCTCGGCCCGAAGAAACCGGAAGAACTTTCCCGCTACCTGAGCCGGTTCTCGGCGGGGATCATCCCCTACCGGGTCAACTCCCTGACCGAGACCGTCCACCCGGTCAAGACCTATCAGTACCTGGCCGCCGGCCTCCCGGTCGTCTCCTCCCGGCTGCCGGAACTGGCCGGGCTGGGCGACCTCGTCCGACGGGAAGACGATCCCGCCGGTTTTCTCCGGGCGCTGGAGGAGATCCTGGCCGCGGACCGGGAGGAGGCAAGACAGCCCCGGAGGGATTTTGCCCGGGGGAACTCCTGGGAGAAGCGGGTGGAGGAGATCGGGAAGATCATCGCCGTCGCCCGGGCCGCTCAGTCGGCTTCCGGGGAAAACGTCACCCGGTCGGTGACGTCGTAAAAATCGTAACTGGTCGAGTTTCCCCGGTAATAACTCCGGTCCGGGAGAAGGGGGAAGTCCTGACCGAGATACAGATTGAAGATCAGGCGAAAGGTATTGACCGGCGTGATCGTGGGATAGAGCAGATCCTTCCCGTTATCCGGCAGGAAGTAGGCGTTCAAGATCCTCATCCTCTCCCGGAGGAACCGGTCGCTCGGATCCTTGAACCCCCCGACGGAGATCGGCCCGTGATCGCCCTGGATGATTACGACCGGCAGCCGTTCCGACGGGGCCAGCAGGACCTCCAGCAGTTCCTCCACCTTCAGATTGACGAATTGCACCTGGTCGAGATAGGCCCGGTGCCGCCCCGGCCGGGTCAGGCTGACCATATCCACTTCCCGTTCCTCGCCTTGAGGCCCGAAGACGTAAGGCCCGTGGGGACAAACCAGGTGGGCAAAGACGAACTTGGGACCGGGAACCGTCCGGTGGACCTCGGCGATACCGGCAAAGATCCCGAGAATTCTTTTCCGGTGGTCGCCGGCCAGGAGGTTCAATACCCTCCGGAAAGGCAGGAGGAGGGTGGTCTGGGCGAGGACGACCGCGAACTCGTTGCCGTACCCGTAGCGGAGCTGGAGGTCGGCGTGGCGATTGCGTTCGTTCCCGCTCCAGCCGGAGTCGAAGTGGACGAACTTGTACCCCCGGCTCTTCAGGAATTGGACCGCCTTATTGTTTTCAATAAGATAATAAAAGGCCACCGAGATCTCCGGGTTATCGCCGTCTCGGCCCCGGAGATAGTCCAGGTATTCGAAATTCAGGGAGGAAGAGATCGAAGGGGCGCTGAAGGGATAGTTGCTCCGGCCCCGGGCGGCCACATAAAATCCCTTTTCTTCTAAAAAATTGATAAACTCGCTGTTATCGTAACCGTAGATCTCTTTCAGGGTCTCTTCGTGGGCGTAGGCGTCAAGGATGATATAGTAGATATCCGGAAGATCGCCCCCGGCCGCCGGAGCGGAAAAGGTTTCGCCCACCGCCGCTTCCTCCGGCGGCCGGACGGGACCGGCGCGGCGGATGGCGTGAATTGAAATATTGAGCAGAGAGATCGCGACCAGCGTGACCGAGACCAGGTTGAGGATCGCGGTCAGCTTATCCAGCTTCTTCCGGGTTCTCACCGTCCAGAAGACTGCCAGGAGAAGTATTATCCCGTAAGCGCCGAGCAGGTAGCGGTGCTGCCAGAGATTGAGCCCGGCCACGGTCACCCCGGTCAGGGCATTGTGGAAATGCCCGTAGGAGAAGAAGAGCACTACGGCCAGGGAGACGGCCAGGGCGGATTTGCGCCGGTTTTTCCAAACCAGGCTGACCAATCCCCAGAGCAGCAGGGCGGCCAGGAGAGAGAAAGCCAGGGGCATCAGGACCTGGACCGGGGCCAGGGCTTCCCCCCGGTTATGGCTGAAGAGAAAGAGGACCGGGAAGAGGGCGAAGAAGAGGGGGTGGAGGACAATCGGTTTTTTGCCGGGCAAATCCATTAATGACTACCGTCCTTTAAAGTTTCCGGTATTCTACCACGGGATAGAGAATCGACCATAATGAAACCTGCCTTCGAACCCCGGCCGGTCCTGCTCAGCGTCTCCCACTCCGCGGTCCTGGGCGGATACCGGAAGCGCTATTCCGAGGTCGCCCGGAATTCCCCCCTGGCGGTCAACCTCCTGGCCCCGAAGAGGTGGACCCAGTTCAACCGGACCATCGAGCTGGAAGAAACATCCGATACCTCTTACCGGGTGATTGCCCGGCAGCCCCGGGCGGCGGGATTTCTCGGGCAGGGACTGAAGAACACGACCCATTTCTACCCCGGGCTGGGAAAGATCCTCCGGGAGATCAAACCGGATATCATCGAACTCTGGGAGGAACCGTTCGCGGCGGTGACTTTCCAGGTTATCCGGGCGGCGAAACGGATCCTCCCCGGAGCGAAGATCATCTTCTTCTCCGCCCAGAACATCCGGAAGAATTATCCGCCGCCCTTTTCCTGGTGGGAACAATACACTTACCGACGGGCCGACTTCGCCTTTGTGATCAACCGGGAAGCCGAAGCGGTGATCCGGGAGAAAGGCTGGCCGGGAGAGTCCCTGGTCCTCCCCCTGGGCGTCAATCCCGGCCTCTTCCGGCGGTTTGACTCCCCGGACCTCCGGAAGGAACTGGGGCTGACCGGATTCACGGTGGGGTTTATCGGGAAGCTGGAGACCCAGAAAGGGGTTCTCGACCTGATCCGGGCCGCCGGGCGGCTTTCCGGGGATTTCCACCTCCTGATCATCGGCAACGGGCCGCTCCGGCCCCGGGCCGGGCGGCTGGTTGCGGAACTGGGTTTGACCGGCAAGACCCGCTTTATCCCCGCCGCCGACTATGATAAGATGCCCGCTTATCTCAACTGTCTCGACGTCCTGGTCCTCCCCTCGGTGACCCTTCCCGGGCTGAAGGAACAGTTCGGCCGGGTCCTGATCGAGGCGATGAGCTGCTCCGTCCCGGTCATCGGTTCCGACTCCGGGGAGATCCCCAACGTGATCGGCGACGGGGGTCTGACCTTCCCGGAAGGCGATCCGGCGGCGCTGGCCGAACGGATCGTAATGCTGCGAAAAGATCCCGACCGGGCCCGGGAGCTGGGCCGGCAAGGCCGCCGGCGGGTGGAGGCAAAATTCTCCTGGGAAGCGATCGCCCGGCGCCAGATCGAGGTTTACCGACAACTGCTGGGAAGCTGATGAAAACGAAACCGGAGATCAAGGTCCTGCTCTACCACGCGGTCAGCGAAGACCGGGAGTTCCCGTCCCCGGCCGGGACCAATCTCCCCCCAAAAGAATTCGAGCGCCAGGTCAGCTTCCTGAGCCGGCATTACTCCGTGGTCAGGCTCGGTGGCGGGGCGGAGGGGGGCGGGAGACCTCCCCTGGCCATCACCTTCGACGACGGGTACCGGGATAATTTCCAGGCAGCCTACCCGGTCCTGATGCGCTACGACCTCCCGGTCACATTTTTCCTGACCGTCTCCCGGGTGGGTCGGGATTGGGATTTTCCCGGGGGCAACTACCCCGGCCTGACCTGGGAAGAGGTCCGGGAGATGGACCGCCACCCCCTGGTCGATTTCGGCTCCCACGGCCTGACCCACCGGCTGCTGACCGGACTGACGGAGGAAGAAGCGGACCGGGAGATTGCAGGCTCAAAGGCGATCCTGGAGAGAGAACTGGGCCGAAAAGTAGATTTCTTTTCCTATACCCACGGCAGTTATAACGACCGGACCAGGGAACTGGTCCGGAAGGCCGGCTACCGGGCGGCCTATTCGGTAATCGCCGGCGGCGAGGACGAATTTTCCCGGCGGAGGATCCTGATTTCCCGGAGGGACAACCTCTTCCGCCTCCGGATCAAGCTCTCACCGCTCTACTGGCCGCTGCGCAAGATAATTTAAGATGATCCTGATCGTCACCCGATATTTTCCCCCTTCCCGGGGGGGGACGGAGGCCTACACCTTCGACCTCGCCCGGGGACTGGCCGGCCAAGGCCGGGAGGTCGTCGTCCTCGCCCCCGCCGCGGAAGGGGACCGGGCCTTCGACGAAGCCTGCGGCTTCGAGGTCATCCGTTGCCCTTCCGGCCGGGGCAGGTGGGGAAGGCTCCGGGAACTGTTCCGGGCCGCCCGCGAACTCCAGGCCCGGCGGTCGATCGAACTGGTTATCGCCACCACCTGGTCCCCGGCCGGACTGATCGCCCGCTTCCTCCGCTTGAGCTCCTCCCTCCCCTACCTGGTGGTCGCCCACGGGAGCGAACTCTACGCCCACCGTCCCTGGAACCGGCTGCGGGGGATGGTCCTGGCCGGGGCGGAGCGGGTGGTGGCGAACAGTGAATTCACCCGCCGCCGGCTGTTGATGATCGGAATAAAACCGGAGAAGATCGTCGTCGTGCCCCCGGCGGTCAACCTGGAGAAACTGGCCGCCGGCGGGGACCGCGGCCTGGAGCTGCCGCGGGGCGAAGACCCGCTCCTGCTCACGGTCACCCGGCTCGCCCCGAAAAAAGGCGTGGATACCGTAATGTCCGCCCTGCCCCTGGTCCGGGAACGGTTTGGACCGATCCGCTACCTGGTGGTCGGGGAGGGAGAGGACCGGTGCCGCCTGGAGCGGCTGGCGGGAGAAATCGGGGTAGCGGAGTCGGTCACCTTCGCCGGACGGGTCAGCGATGAAGAACTGGCCGCCGCTTACCGGCGCTCCGACCTCTTTCTCCTGGTCAGCCGGGAGGAACGGGGGGGCTCCGATTACGAGGGGTTCGGGATCGTCCTCCTCGAGGCCGCCGCCGCCGGCAAGCCGGTCATCGCCGGCCGCTCGGGGGGGATCCCGGAGGCGGTCGCTGATGGGGAGAGCGGGCTGCTGGTCGATCCCAGCTCCCCGGAAGAGACAGCCGAAGCGGTTGTCTCCCTGCTCAAGGATCCCAAACGGGCCCGGCGGATGGGAGAGGCCGGCAAGCGGCGGGTGGAGGAGAGTTTCTCCGTCGAGGCGATGGCCGACCGCCTGGAGCCGATCCTGGGGGAGCGGGGCCGATGAGAATTCTCCAGGTTGCCTACCAATCCCGGATCAGCGGGGGGGAGAAGGTTCTTTACGACCTGGCCGTCTCCCTCCGGGCCCGGGGACACGAACTCCTCGCGGTCTGCCCGGAACCCGGTCAGTTGCCGGAGAGCCTGGAGGCGGAGGGCGTCCGGGCAAAGATCATCCCCTTCCGCAAGACCTACGACCTGGCCGCCGCCGGACGCCTATCGACCTTCATCCGGAGGGAGAAGGTCGAGATCCTCCACTCCCACAGTATGCTGACCAATATCCTCTCCCGGATCGCCGGGCGCTGGGCCCGGGTCCCGGTCTCGGTCTCCACCGAGCACCTGACGATGGAACTGGCTCGGGGCGGACGGGGGGAAGGCCTCTCGGAACGGCTCAAGGCCGCTTACTACCGCCGCCTCGACAACTTCACCAGCCGCTTGGGCGACCGGGTAATCGCCGTCTCGGCGGCGGTCCGGGCGGATCTGCTGGAACAGGGGATGGACCCCCGGCGGGTGACGGTGATCCGGAACGGGATCGAGATCCCGCCCCTCGACCCCGGGGCCGGGCGGCGGGCCCGGGCGGAACTGGGGATACCGGAAGAGACCCCGGTGATCGGGACGGTGGGCCGACTCTCTCCCCAGAAAGACTACCCCACCCTCCTCGAAGCCGCGGCCGTCGTCGCCAGGGCCTGTCCGGAGGCGGTATTCCTCGTCCTCGGCGAGGGGGACCTGAGACCGGCCCTGGAGAAGCGGGCGGAACAACTGGGTCTCGGGGAGAGGTTCCGCTTTCTCGGCTACCGGGCCAACGTGATGGAGGCGGTCGCCGCCTTCGATATCTTCGCCCTCTCCTCCCTCTGGGAAGGTCTGCCGCTGGCGGTCCTGGAAGCGATGGCCCTGGCCCGCCCGGTGGTGGCGACCGCCGTCCCCGGGACGGCCGAAGCCCTGGCGGCCGGGGGGGCCGGGTTCACGGTTCCCTTGAAAGACCACAACGCCCTGGCGGAGAGGATAATCGAACTGGTCCGGGACCCGGGGAAAGCCCACCGGATGGGCGCGGAGGGCCGGAGACAGGCTTTGGGAGGCTTCAGCCGGGAGAGAATGGTCGACGATCACGAGGCGCTTTATTCAAGACTGCTGGAGGGGGGATTCCGATCCCGATATCGATAGCGATTGGATATGATCAAGATACTATATATCAATCCCGCGGGGTATATCGGGGGGGCGGAGAAGAGCTTGCTCGACCTGCTGGACAACCTGCCGCCGGAGAGGTTCCGGACCCTGGTCGTCCTCCTCTCCCCGGGCCCCCTGGAAGACTCGCTGAGGTCCCGGGGGATCGACTGCCGGGTCATCCCCCTCCCCCCCGCCCTGCTCGGGCTGAGCCGGAAGAGCGGGTGGGCCCCGATCCGTCTCCTGCTGGCGGCCCCGTTCCTCCTCCCCTCCCCGACCGGACGGCTGATCCGGCTGATCCGGGAAGAGGGGATCGACATTGTCCATACCAACGGCATCAAGGCCCACCTGCTGGGTGTTCTCCCGGCCCTCCTCGGCGGCCGGCCCCTGGTCTGGCATTTCCGCGACCTCCCCGGCCGGGGATTTTACCGGTCGGTCTTCGGGCTTTTCGCCCGGCTCTTCCCCGGCCGGATCATCGCCAACTCGGAAGCGGTGACGCGGGCCCTGGGGAATCCCCGGCGGGCCCGGGTAGTTTATAACGGGACCGAAATCCCGGCGGAGACCGGGGAAGACCGAAGGTCCCGGGCCCGCCGGGCACTGGGGCTGGGCACGGAGGAGATCGCGGTCGGGACCGTCGGTCATTTCGCCCCCCTGAAAGGCTACGAGGATTTCCTTGAAGCTATGCCCGCGGTGCTCAAGGAAGTTCCCGCCGCCCGGTTCCTGATCACCGGCGAGGCGGTCTACCCGGCCTACCGGGACTACCGCCGGCGGCTGGAAACCGAGGCGGAAAGACGGGGACTGGGGGATAAGCTCGTCTTCACCGGGGGGAGGAAAGACCCGGGGGAGATCCTCGCCGCCCTCGATATCTTCGTCCTCCCCTCCCGCTCGGAGGGGTTCGGGCGGGCTAACCTGGAAGCGATGGCCGCCGGACTCCCGGTGGTCTCCACCGATGTCGGGGGAATCCCCGAAGTGGTGATCGACGGGGAGACCGGGATCCTGGTTCCCCCGAACCGGCCGGCGGCCCTGGCGGAAGCGATCTCCGCCCTGGCGCGAGACCGGGATCGGCGAAAAAAAATGGGGGCGGCCGGGCAAAAGCGGGCGGGGAATTTTTCCATTCGAAAAATGACAGACGGGGTGGTAGCGGTGTATGATGAAATCCTCTCCAATGCCCGAGAATAACTTCAGCGGAAAACAGGTGAAATTCAGCGTCCTCCAGGTCGGAAAATTTTACCCTCCTTACCGGGGAGGGATGGAGACCTATCTTTTCGACCTCTGCCAGGGCCTGAAGGAGCGCGTCAAGCTCGAGGTCCTGGTCGCCAACGACTCGCGCCGGACCATCCGCGAAGAGGTTGACGGCGTGAAGGTGGTCCGGGCCGGAAGCTTCGGAAAGATTTTGGCCACCTCTCTCTGTCCCTCCTTTCCGCGGCTGCTGCGGGAACACGCCGCCGATATCGTGACCGTCCACCACCCCAACCCCCTGGCCACGCTCGCCTACCTGAAAGCCCGGCCCCCGGGACGGCTGACGGTGGTTTACCACAGCGATATCGTCAAACAAAAATTGACGGAAATCTTCTATCGTCCGCTCCTGCTGAAATTTATCGAACAGGCGGAGAGGATCAGCGTGACCTCGCCCCACTATATCGACGGTTCGCCGATTTTGCGGCGATTCCGGGAAAAGTGCGTGGTAATCCCGATCGGGATCGACCTCTCCCTCTTCGAGGAGACCGAGGAGATTGCCTCCCGGGCCCGGGAAATCCGCCGGACCCACGGCGAGAGAACCGTTCTCTTCATCGGGAGGATGACGCTCTACAAGGGCATCGAGTACCTGGTCAAGGCGATGGAGTCGGTGAACGGGAAACTGCTGGTGGTCGGAAGCGGGGAGAGATTCGACGCCCTGAAGATGATGGTCGTCTCCCACGGCCTGGAGGACCGGGTCGCCCTGATGAGCGCGGTCTCCCGGACCGATCTTTTAGCCTATCTGAGGGCCTGCTCGGTCTTCTGCCTCCCCTCGATCTCCCGCAACGAAGCCTTCGGGATCGTCCAGCTCGAGGCGATGGCCAGTTCCCGCCCGGTGGTCAGCTCCCGGCTCGATACCGGGATCACCTACTCCAACCTCGACGGAATCACCGGCCTGGTCGTCCCCCCGGGGGATCCCCCGGCCCTGGCCCGGGCGCTTAACCGGATTCTCGATGACCCCGCCCTCGCCGAGGAGATGGGGCGGCGGGGCCGCAAGCGGGTGGAGGAGGAGTTCACCAAGGAGAAGATGGCCGAGAGAACTTTCCTGATGTACCGGGAAATGTTAGGATAGTGATATGAATCTCCTGGTCTTCATCGCCACTGTGATCCTCTCCCTGCTCCTCGCCCCAGCCCTGGTCCGCCTCGCCTCCCGCTACGGCATCCATCGCCACGACGAAAGCGGGCGGCTGCGGCAGAGGGTGATCACACTTTCCGGGGGGACGGCGATATTCATCTCCTTCGCCACGGTTACCACCCTCGCCTTTCTCTTCAGCCAGAAAAAATGGCTGGGATCGTACGACTGGAACTTCCTGGGAGCGATGCTGGGATCTGCCTTGATGATCATCCTCGGCCTCTCTGACACTGCGCGCAAGGTTCCCCTCTCCCTGAAAATCGCCGTCCAGGCGCTGGCCGGGCTGGTCCTCTTCGGATGCGGATACCGGATCACTTCCCTCTCCTTCTTCCCGGGGGACGCAATCGCCCTGGGCTGGGCGGGACCGATACTCCTGATCGTCTGGGTGGTCGGGATGACCAACGCCTTCTCGCTGATCGATAGCATCGACGGCCTGGCCGCCGGGATCGCCGCCATCGCCGCCATCACCCTCTTCTTCGCCGGGATGACCGGACCTCCCTTCGTTCCGGTTTTGGCCCTGGCAGCAGCGGGAAGTTGCGCCGGCTTCCTCCGCTACAACTTCTACCCGGCCCGGATCCGGCTGGGGCGGTCCGGGACCTTCTTCCTCGGATTTATCCTGGCGGCGATCGCCGCCCAGGGAGAGTTCAAGGCCACCGCCGGGATCGCGCTCCTCCTCCCGATCCTGGCCCTGCTGGCCGCCGGTTACAACCGGCTGCGGCCCCTCCTCCCCGGAGGTCAAGAGGATAAACCCCGCCAGCTCCACAACCGCCTCCTCCGGCTCGGTTATTCGCCCCGGCAGACTGTCCTCCTCCTCCTCCTCCTCCAGGCCAACCTGGGGGTGATCGCCCTGGTCGCCGCCGCCGCCGGCAAGACCCTGGCCCTGGGGATATTTTTCCTGGTCGGGACGATGATCTACCTGCTCTTCAACCTGGTGGAGGAGTACCGGACCCGGATCCTGGCGCTCAACCGGGAAGAGGCGGACCGGGCCGCGGGAGGGAAGAACTGATGTCCTGGCTGGTCTTCGGCATTGCCCTTCTGGCTTCCCTGCTTCTCACCCCGTCTGTGATCCGACTGGCCGGAAAGCGGAAGATAACCGCCCTCGCCCACGACCCGGGGAGCGAAGAACGGACCGTTCCCCTCCTGGGGGGAATCGGGATCTTTTTCGCCTTTCTCATCTCCACCGCGCTGGCTTTTCTTCTCGGCCGGGCCAGACTGCTGGGGTCCTTCGACACCCACTACCTGGGGTTGCTCGCCGGCGGAATAATCATCCTCGGGTTGGGGTTGTACGACGATATCCGGGGGGCGAAGGCCCCGTTGAAACTGATTGTCCAGGCTCTCGCCGCGGTAGCCCTGCTGCTCTGCGGCTATAACGTCGAGGTCCTGACCAACCCCTTTGGCGGACAGATCCAGCTCGGGTTCTGGGGGTGGCCCCTGGTGATCGTCTGGGTAGTCGCCGTCACCAACGCCTTCAACCTCCTCGACGGGCTCGACGGACTGGCCGCCGGGACGGCGGCGATCGCCGGGTTGATCCTCTTCTTCAGCAGCCTCGACGGTTACCCCTTTATGCCCACCGTCGCGATCGCCCTGGTCGGGAGCTGTCTCGGCTTTCTCCGCTATAACCGCTACCCGGCCCGGATCTTTCTCGGCGATACCGGGAGCCTCTTTCTCGGCTTCGTCCTGGCGGCGGTCTCGATCCAGAGTTCCTTCAAGACCACCGCCGGGATCGCCCTGGCCCTGCCCCTGATCGTCCTCCTCCTGCCGCTGGCCGACCTGGCGATAAGTTTTCTCCGGCGGGCGGTCCGGGGGCGCAACCCTTTTCGCGGCGACCGACGCCACCTCCACCACAAGCTGGTGGCAATGGGCTTCTCGCCGAAAGAGGCGGTGCGGCTTTTCTACCTGCTGACGATCAACCTCGGACTGATCGCCCTGGTGATGAAATTCGCCGGACGGGAACTGGCC
The DNA here is from genome assembly GCA_030765265.1 of Candidatus Erginobacter occultus. Lineage (GTDB taxonomy): Bacteria > Auribacterota > Erginobacteria > Erginobacterales > Erginobacteraceae > Erginobacter > Erginobacter occultus. Next base: position 6,941 of record JAVCCZ010000210.1, on the reverse strand, counting down.
GCCGGGATGCTCTTCCTGGTCGGCTTGATCGTCTTTCTCTTCTTCAAGATCATCGAGGACTTCCGGTTTTCAATCAAGGGCCGGGAACGGAGGGAATGAACGACCGCGGTGACAATACCGTCCTCACCCGGATACTGGACCGGGGGAGACGGGAACGGCTGCCCCTCCACGGCTCGATCGAGCTGACCCGGCGCTGCGCCCTCCTCTGTCCCCATTGCTATCTCGGCTTCGCCCGGAACGACCCGCCGGAATCGGAGTTGAGCGGGGAGGGACTGTTCGGCCTCTTCGACCAGTTCCGGGCCGAGGGCTGCCTCTTCCTCACCTTCACCGGGGGCGAGCCGCTGCTCCGGGAGGATTTCCGGGAGATCTACCTGGGGGCGCTCCGGCGGGGTTTCCTGGTCAACCTCTTCACCAGCGGAACCACCCTCGACCGCGCGCTCGCGGATTTCTTATCCCGCTACCCCCCGCTCCACGTCGATATCACGATCTTCGGCGCCACTGAAAAGATCGGCGACCGGATAACCGGGAAACCGGGCAGTTTCCGCCGCGGCCGGAAAGCGGTAGCGCTCCTGGCGGAACGGGGGATCGCTTTCGGGTTGAAGACGGTGGTCAACGCCCTAAACCGGGGGGAAGTGGAGGGGATGAAACAGTTCGCCCGCCTCTACGGCAAGACCCTCCGCTTCGACTCCCTGATCACCCCCCGGCTCGACGGCTCCCGGGATAATCTCCGCTATCGGCTCGATCCCCGGGAAGTGATCCGGCTCGACCGGGAAGACGAGGTGAAATGGCGGGAATGGCGGGATTACGCCTGCCGGCCGGGAGAGCTCGCGGACCGGGGACTGCTCTACGGCTGCGGGGCCGGGCTTCACAGCTTCCACGTCACCTCGGCCGGGGAACTCCGTCTCTGCGTCCTCGACACCAATTACTCCTTTAACCTGAAAAAAGGCTCGTTCCGGGAAGGCTGGCGGGAGTTTATCCCCCGGATCCGGGCGCTCCGGACCGGAGAGGATAACCGCTGCGCTGACTGCGATCTCCGTCCGCTCTGCACTTCCTGCCCGGCCTGGGCCCGGCTGGAGACGGGAGATGCGGAAAAACCGGTGGATTTTCTTTGCCAGGTCGCGGGTTTCCGGGGTATATTAAGGCGTGAAGAAGAGAAAAAAAACTTACCGGAAGCCTGAAGTCCGGACGGTCGAACTGAGTTTTACCACCGCCCAGATGGGGAACTGCCACACCCCGTCGATCACCTTCCCCCAGGAAACCTTCCCCCCCATACCCTGCACATTGACCAACTGCCGCACCCCCTGATGGAAAATTTCCTGGTCGAAATCGGGGGATTAAGCGTCTCGCTCAAACTGCCCGTCCGAAGTTTTCAACTGGAGAAATCTTACCTCCCCTTTCTGGTAGCCGCCACCGGAGAAGAAACCTCCGGCTGGCTGGTCAACCGGGAGTCGATCCCCCGTGACCTGAATTCACCCTCCGGGGCAAACCCGCCGTTTCCCCGCTGGGAGGTCGAAGCCGGCGGGGAGGAGAAAATATTCCGGGTTCGAAGACGGTCGGATTCTCCCCGTCTCTGGAAAGCCGCCCGGATGGCAGCCGACCTCTCCCGGGGAGAAATCTGGAACGCCGGATCGGCGGAGGAGATCTTATTCCCCTTGCGGGAACTGGGCCGGCTGCTCTTCGCCCACTTCCTCCTGCCCCGCCGGGGATTGCTCCTGCACGGCGCCGCCGCCAGGATCTCCGGCAGCGGCTACATCTTCCCGGCCCTCTCGGGCGGAGGGAAGAGCACCTGGGCGGAGCTGATGAATACCAATCCCAACTGGTCCGTCATCGCGGAAGACCAGGTTATCGTCCGGGCAATCAACGGAGAGCTCCGAATCTTCGGAACCCCCTGGAACCCCCGCCGGGAATTTCAGAAGAACGCTTCGGCGCCGCTGAAGGGTATCTATTTCCTCCACCACGGCCGGGAAAATAGTATCCGCGGTCGGGAGGCGGCGGAAATTATCCCGGGGCTGCTCCAGCAGGCCTTCCTCCCTTTCCCCGATCCCTCCGACCTGGAAGAGGCCCTCTCCCTGCTGGAAACAATGGCCGGGGAAATCCCGGCCTACGATTTCGGTTTTCGGCCGGAGATAAGCGCGATCAATTACTTTCAGGCCGCGCTCAAAAATTCGACAGCGGGGCCGGCCCGACGGAGAATCCTCGCTTGAATAATAACCGGCCGCCGATCAGTTTCCAGCCGCAGGGGAGGAGTATGCACCCCTTTATCCGGCCCGGAGATCAAGTCACCGTCATCCCGTACTCCGGGCCGGGGGAAATGGAGATCCGGCCGGGAGACTGCGTCATTTTCCGCGACCAGGAGCAGCGCTGGCTGATCCACCGGGTGATCGGCTTCGGCGAAGGATCGGGAAGATTCCTGATCAAGGGGGACGCCCTCCTCCAACCCGATCCGCCGGTTATGAAGACATCAATCGCCGGGGTGGTGACGGAGGTAAAAAGGTCCGGATCGGGGAGAATCTACCGGCTGGACCGGCCTTCGGCCCGCTTTCTGACCCGGTTGATCGCTGGGCTCTCCCGACTGGAAGCGGCCGTTTTCTCCTTCAACCGGCCGCCGCGGGTGGGCGGGGGCCCAAAAATATTCGTTCGGTTGATAAAATTGCCCCGATGGCTGCTGATTCGGGCTTTCTTCCCTTGAAATCCGGAAGAAATCGTGGTTAATTTAATCTAATGAAAAGGTTACGCTTCTGGCTGATTCTGGCGGGGACGGCGGCGATTTTATTCGCCGGTTTCCGGCTCCTGCGGTTCGATCGGGGGAATCTTCCTCTCTCTCTCGAGGGGGAGGTCTCCCTCCCTGCCATTCGGAATGAAAAGGCGAAAGAAGTTGCTTCGCCCGTCACGGATGGCCGGGAAATTTCCGCCCGCTCTAACCGGGAACTGGCGGAATTCCGTAAGAAGGGAGAAGACCGGGGCTGGCAAATCGTCCGGGAAGACGCCGCGGGGTTGACCCTGGAGATCGAGATACCCGAATACCGTCTGGAAAAGAGCGGCCCGGCCGGAGAAGTTAGCCGGGTCGAGATCCCCGGCTATCTCTCCCTGGAGGAACCGGGAGAGCCGGCCCTCCCCGCCCTGGTCGTCTCCGTGCCTTTGCCCGGCGTGGAAACGATCGCGGTCTCGGCCCGGACCTCCCCTCCCCGGCAAACCTCCGGGGTCGTCCTCCCTTCTTCTCCCGGAGACGAAAGAATCCGGCGGGAAATCTCCCGACTCTGGGAAGAGAAGGCCGCCGCCAACCCGGAAACTCTCTCCCCTCTCTGGCGCGAGTTCGCGAGCGCGGCCTTAAGGATACAGAGCGAACCGCTCCCGGCCCCCGAAGAAATCCCCGCCCCGGCCGCCGGCCCCGGCGGGGAAGGGGAAGATTGGTACCCAAAACAGGTGGTGGAGAGTTCCGGTCCCCTCTGGAGGGGAGAGGAACAGTTCGTCAATCTCCGGGTCGCCCCGGTGCGGTATTCCGGTTCCAACCGGACCCTGGAATCCTCCGACCGGGTCACGGTCGAGATCGCCTACGGCGCGCCGGCCAAAAGCCCGCCCCGGCGGACCGAGATTGATTACGGGGCCCAGTTCGAGCTGGCCGCCTCCCCCGATTCTTTTCTGGCTACCGTCACCGAAGACGGGATCCAGATCATCTCTTACCAAGACCTCCTCGATGCCGGTTTCAACGTCGGGCAGGACCCCCGCTCGCTCCGGGTCTATTATCGGGGCGGGGAGGTCGCTGTCCACGTCGAAGGGGAAACGGACGGGACCTGGGACCCGGGGGATTACCTCGCCTTTTACGGAGAGGGAGATACCGGCTTCTACACCGAGACCAATACTTACTGGCTTTACCAGACCGCGGGGACCGGACTCCGGATGGAAGAGGTCTCCTCCCCCCGGTGCGGACGCCCATCGCGCCAGGAGAGCTTCCTCGATCGGCTCCACCTCGAGCAACGGGTGGTTTACCGGCCCGCCCTGCCCACCGGAGAGAACGACTGCTGGTTCTGGGCCTTTGTCGGCTATGCCAACGGGAGCGATTATCCCTCCAACATCCAGTTCACCCTGGACAGGGTCAGCGGCCGGGAGGGGACGGTACCCTTCTCTGCCCGCTATTTCGGTTATACCAGATACCAGGAGTACAGTCCCGACCACCATACCCGGGTTTACCTGAACGGCAACCTCCTGGGCGACTTCATCTGGGACGGGCAGGTCTTCTTCGACTTGCAGACCGATATCCCCCAGTCATATTTCCAGGATGGGGTGAACACCATCACCACCGAGGAAGTGGACGACCTCGGACTGCCGATCTTCGGTGAATTCATCTTCGTCGATCACTTCGACCTCTCCTTCTACCGCGACTACCGGGGCGAGGACGACCGTCTCCTCTTCACCGCCTCCGGAAAGGGCGATTACCGAATCTCCGGATTCAGCGACCCTGATCTGGGTCTCTACGAAGTCACCGACCCGGCCGCCCCCCGGAGGCTGATCGATTTCACCGTCCAGACCGGGGGCGATAATATCCTCGATTTCCGCAAGTGGGAAGCGGGCGAGGAAAGCTACTGGGGGGGAGCATTGAACGCCGCCTTTACCCCCCCGCTGGACCCCAACTCCCCCGCCGATCTGCTCTCCCCCCGGACGGTCGATTACATCATCGTCACCCATCCCGACTTCCGGGCGGCCATTCAACCCCTGGCCGACTTCCGGCAGGCCGGCGGCCTCAAGACCGAGATTTTCGAGGTTGGAGATATCTACAACACCTTCGGCTTCGGCGACTTCACCCCCCAGGCCATTCAGCGGTTCTTCGACTACGCATACACCGAGTGGGACGCCCAGACCCGGCCCCGGTACGCGCTGCTGGCCGGTGACGGCAACTACGATTATAAAAATTACCTCGGCGCCAGCCCGCCGAATTACGTCCCCCCCTATATGTTCCGGAGCCAGTATATGGAGACCGCTTCCGACAACTGGTACGGTTGCCTGATCGGCAACGACCGGGTGCCCGATCTCGATATCGGCCGTCTTTCAATCACCTCCCCGACCCAGGCCGCCGTGATGGTCCAGAAAATCATCGGCTACCAGGACGGAACGGACGGTCTGCCCTGGCAGCGGGATATCCTGATGGTGGCGGACAACCCCGATCTCCAGGCCGGCGATTTCCCCGCCGACAGCAACTGGCTGATCGAGAACTTTATCCCCCCCTCCTTCACCGCCCAGACCGCCTACCTCCCCGACCTCGGCCTGGCCGCGACCCGGACCGCGATCGTTGACGGAATCAACTCCGGTAAGCTCTGGGTCAACTACATCGGCCACGGAACAATCGATCAATGGTCTTCGCCCTACTACATCTTCCGCTCCGCTTCCATCGCCTCCCTGACCAATGCCGACCGGCTCCACTTTCTCACCACCCCGACCTGCAGCAACGGCTACTGGTGCGACGTCGTCGGCTCCTGCCTGGCCGAGGCGATGACCCGGGCGGATGGAAAGGGAGCGATCGCCGCGGTCTCCCCCTCCGGGCTCTCGCTCAACACCCCGGCCCGCCAACTGACCGGTTTTCTCTTTGAGGGTCTGCTGACCGAGGACCAGCCGGCGGGGACGGCACTAACCGAAGCCAAGTCCCGCCTGGCCGGCCTCTCCCCCTGGCTCTATATGCTCGACATCTACACCCTCTTCGGAGACCCGGCGCTGGAGCTGAAGTGAGAGGGAGGAGAGAAGTCAGAAGTCAGAATCCAGAATTCAGAATCCAGTAGCCGGATGGCTTTCCGGCCCTCTATGACCCCGGCAGGAAGACTCCTCCTCGATCTCCTCTCCGCCGTCGGGGCCCGAGCCCCCGAGTTTCCCCCTCCATTCCCGGCGGGGGTAAACTGGGAAGATCTCCACGCCCGGGTAAAGAGGCACCGCCTCGGCCCGCTCTTCTCCCGGAAACTGCCGGGAACCCTCCCGATCCCGAACTGGATCCGGGAGGAGTGGGAGGAAGAGTACCAAAGGCAGCTGGCCCGGGCCGTCCTTTCGGGCGACTGCCTGCGGGAAGTCCTCAATCTTTTCGCCCGGCGGGGGATCGAAACGATCGTCCTCAAGGGCGGGCACCTGGCCGAGACCCATTACCCTCACCCGGCGCTGCGGCCGGCCGACGATCTCGACCTGTTGATCCGCCCTGGAGACGGACGGGAGGCGGCAAAACTGCTTGTAAAATCCGGCTTCCTGATCCAGGAGAAGACCACCACCGCCGAAAAATATCTCTCTCCGGCTACCGGGATATTCCTCGAACTCCACACCAATCTCCAGACCCCTCAGCGAAGAAACCCCGCCTTCGCTATCCGGATCGAGGATTTCCGGGACGAATCAACCCCGGCCCGGATCACCGGTCAAGAGACCCGGGTCCTCTCCCCCGAGATCAACCTTCTCTACCTCGCCGCCCATCTCAGCCATCATTCCTTCTCCCGGCTGATCTGGTTCTACGACCTCTTTTTGCTCATCAAGCAATCGCCAAGGGAGATCGACTGGGAGAAGCTATCCAGGCGGGCCGGGGAATACTGCTGCTCCGGACAGGTCTACTATCCCCTCCTCTTCACCGGCGTTTTCTTCGGCCGGACCGCTCCGCCGGAAGCGTTGAACCGGCTGTCGCCCCACCCAATTAAACGAATGATCACCCGGCTCTTCATCAACCCCGCCGCGATTTTGGAGGAAAAAATCCCGGCTGCCGGCCTCCGGGCCCAAAGAAACCGTTTCCTCCTCAACGACAGCTGGCCCCTCGCCCTGAAAACTATTTTCTAATTTTCATCATCCGGTGGGAAATTGTGTCGCCCCCTGCTATGTAAGGGGCCAGTCAAGCTCATAATTTTTGCAGTAATGAATCTCGATCGCCGAGATCGTGCAGCCTGCTATTCGGTCGTCTCCAGCAATCTGGAGAGATCAGTTTGCTT
>JAVCCZ010000112.1 GCA_030765265.1 Candidatus Erginobacter occultus | reverse complement strand
GGTCGATGCCCCCGATCTACCTCTCGACGCTCTTCATCCCCGATCTCTTCGGGACTGTGACCGGCTATAATAACCGCAACTGGGTGGAAGCGGTGACCCACGGGGTGCGGTTCTGGGATGCCAACCTCAGCGGAGGCCTCCTGCTGACTTTCCTCGTTTTGGCCGGAGCCTTTCTGGCCTTTAAGCGCGGCCGGTTACCGCGCCTTCGGTTCTGGACGGTGCTGGGTGTCCTGGTGTGGATTTTTTCTATACTCTGCGTTCTGGGCCGGCATACCCCATTTTATTCCCTGTATTACCGGGTGATGCCGGTCTACCTGCTCTTTCCCTTCCCCATTCGCTACCGTCTGCTCCAGGTCATCGCCACTGCCTGGCTGGCCGGGCTGGGGATGGAGCGGTTAGTCTCGGCCAAGGCGGGCTCAACCGTTGGTTCGAGGGGGGTGATTTGGGGATATCTCTCCCTGGCCGCGCTGGCGGCCGTGGTTTCTCTCTTTGGTTTCGAGGGGATTCGCGGCCTGGCACGGGGTGTCTTTTCGCCCGTTGGCCTGGCGGAGATTGTTCGCCGCGGCAATCTCCAGTGGTTCATCTCCGGTCCGGTACTGTACTTCTTCGCGGCTGGTTTTTTCTTGCTCCTCGCCTGGCGGGGGTTGTCGGGCCGGAGGCGGGCCGGCGCGGTGGCCGTGCTGGTCCTTCTGGAGACAGCGATCTTTGCCTTCGCGGCGTTTTATTTCTGCATCTTCCGATTCTACGAACCCCGGCCCGAGCACCTCCGGAGCCTGGGGCCCTCAACCCACCCGATGATTCAGCGGGTTTTGGGACCGCTGGCCGAATTCCGGGATGACCCCACCCTGCGCTGGGCGACAGATCAGCCTTTTTACGATGACTTTGCCCGCCTGGAGGGGAGCTTTGCCTTGATGGGTTACGATATGAAACCCCTGGAAAGCCGGTTTAAGAAGGCATTCGAGGAAGCCTATGGCCGTCCGGTGGATTGGCCTCTTTACTGGGATTTCCCCCGTCCGGCCTCCCCTCAATTCTTGAGCAATATGTCCGTTGGCTGCCTCCTTGACTCTCGCCCCACCCGCCTCTTCCCCGGGGGGGAGATCGAGCAGCTGGAGTCGAACCCGGATTTCTACCTCCACCGGAATCCGTCTCCGCTGCCCCGGGCCTTCACCCTCGACCGGGTCGTTGCCTGTTCGGAAGCGGAAGCAATGAACGAAGTGGTGAAGGATGATTTGAGGAGGGGGGTGTTTGTTGAAAAAGGAGATCGGTTATCGGTAATCGGTAATCAGTTGGCAGGGGGCCGCGGGGACACCGATCACCGATTACCGATTACCGATTACCGGTCTTTCGATCCCGGCCCCGAGACCGAATATCTTTCTCATTTTGCCAGGCTTCAGGCAGCCAATCCGATCACTCGCCTTGACCTGGGCAATCCCAACCGGGTGGAAGTGGACCTCACCATAACCGAGCCGGCGATGCTGGTCCTGACCGAGGTCTGGTACCCCGGCTGGGAAGCCCGGGTGGACGGGGAAGCGGGGAAACTGTTCCGGGTCAACTATCTCCAGCGGGGGGTCTGGCTGGCAGAAGGAAAACACCGGGTTGAATTAAACTTCCGACCGCTGATCTGGAGAATCGGGCTGGCGATTTCCGCTGCCGCCGGGATAATCTTGCTTCTCTTATTCGGGATATCCTCCAAACGGCGAGTAATAATGGCGATGAAAAACCGCCGGTCCGAAAGGCGTCGGATTGACGTGGATCGGAAAGACTGATCTTTCCTCAGGGAGCGACATTATGCCATCCAAACCAACTCGAAGAATCTTCTTGTTCTTTCTCGCCCTGATCCTGTCTTATCCATTACGGATCGTTGCGGCCTCGGAAGATAGCCCCCCCCCGAAACCCGATATTATACTTTTCTCCGTTGATACCCTGCGCGCCGATCATTTAAGTTGTTACGGCTATGGTAAACCGACTTCGCCTTTTATTGACAGCTTTCGCGGGGAGGCAGTTCTCTTCCGGAATGCAATCAGCCAATCCGCTCATACCGCGCCTTCTCATATGTCGATCTTTACGGCCTTTATGCCCGATGTCCACGGAGTCACTAATTTTACCGGAGCTGAGAAATTAAAGCTCGCTCCGGAGAGCCCCAGCCTGGCGGAAATCCTCCGAAACAACGGCTATATGACCGTTGGTTTACACGGAGGGGGAAACGTGAATGCCGGGTTGGGATTCGACCGAGGGTTCGACTGCTATCAGGATGTCTTTAAACTCCAGACGTCTGAACCGGGTAAACTGCCTCCCGAAGTCGGAGAATGGCTCGACCGCAGCCGGGCGGCCGGTAAGCCGCTTTTTCTCTTCCTCCACCATTATTTTTGCCACGTCCCATATATCCACGGTCCCCGGGAACTACGGTGCGCTTTTCTGGAGAATCCGGTTCCGGGTTTGCCGACCCGACCGGAAGATCTCACTGATTTACAGCGGAAAAAGAACGTGGAATTCTGGAAACTGGTGGATATGTCCGATCCCCGCCACCGAGAGCATCTGCTCGCTCTTTACGACGGTGGTATCCTGGTCGCCGACCACATCTTTAAAGAAATAGCCGAGCTTTTGAAGGAGAAAGGATGCTACGATAAATCCCTGATAGTGTTGACCTCCGACCACGGCGAAGAATTTTATGAACATAGCTCCCAGGGGCACGGTTCGTTATTTATCGAACATCTTCACGTTCCCCTTTTAGTCAAGTTTCCCGGGGGTGAATATGCCGGTCGGCAGATAGATCAACGGGTCCGGCTGGTGGATCTACTTCCCTCGATCTGTGAAGCGGTTGGTGTGGGGACTCCCCCGGAGATACAGGGGATATCTCTCCTCTCCCTGCTCCGCGGGGGCGGGACCTATGATCCGCTTATCGTCAGTCATCACGTTGGAGCGGAATACCAATTGCGTTTCTACTCTGACGGCTACGTATATTCCAATATGGCGGACGAAGATACCGTGGATTGGCTTTTCGATCCGGTTAAGGATCCCCGGGAACAGATTAATCTGGCCGGGCAAAAGCCGGAGATAGTCAAGAAGATGAGGTTGCTGGCCGGCCAGGTAGAGCAAGAAAAGCATAAATACGCCGGTTCCGCGCGGCCGGGGTTCACGCCGCCGCCGCCGGGGAAAGAACTGTTGAAACAGTTGAGGTCACTGGGCTACGTCAAATAGGGCCGGCAACCGCTTACCGATCACCGATTACCAGAGATGACTAATCTGAACCATCCACGGATTTTCGCCTGGTTAGGGCTTATGGTCTTGCTACTGTCGGTACCCTCCTGTTCCCGGAAGGGTGAGGCGGATTTGCGGCCTTCCCGGCCCAACATAATCCTGATTCTGCTCGACGCCGCCCGGGCGGATCATTTCTCCGGCTACGGTTATCCCCGTCCGACCACTCCGGAGATCGATAAAATCGGGCAAAAGGGCGTCGTCTTTCTCAATAACTTCGTCCCGGAGACTGAAACCTTTGCCGTCCTGCCGTTGATAATGAGTTCGCGCTATTTTTCCCGGCCGATCTTCCAGATGGATACCTGGGGGT
>JAVCCZ010000034.1 GCA_030765265.1 Candidatus Erginobacter occultus | reverse complement strand
GGATGGGTGAAATAGACCTCAAAGCCGAGGTTTTCATCTGTTCCGTTCAAGAACAAACTATCGACACACCCGAAAAAGTGTTACCTATGTCTTGAGCCTGAAATGTAACCTATGTCCTGATCGCTCATCCAAGCTTCCGCTGACTGCTCACTGCTTACTGCTTACTATTCCCTATTCCCCATTCCCCAATTGCGCCCAGATCTCCTCAACCTGTCTCCGGGTCTCTTCAGGGGAACCGTTGTTGTCGATGACGAAGTCGGCCCGGCGGACTTTCTCGGCCAGGGGGAGCTGGGCCGCCCGGCGGCGCGCGATCTCCTCTTCGGACATCCCCCGGGAAGCGGCCGTCCGCTTCCGGACCGCCTCCCCGCCGGCTTCCACCACCATCACGTAATCGAACCGGTCCGGGAGGCCGGCCTCGAAGAGAAGCGGGATAACCGCCACGGTGACTGGCGTCGGCGAGTCGGCCAGCCGCTCGTCCATCTCCCGGATCACGAAAGGATGGACGATCCGGTTGAGCCGCGCCCGCGCGCCGGAGTCGGTAAAGATCTCGGCGGCCAGGGCCGGGCGATCGATTTCCCCGGAGGGGGTGAGGATCTTCTCCCCGAACTGTCCGACCGCCTGGCGGTATTCCTCTCTCCCCGGACGCAAGGCTTCCCGGGCCAGCTCGTCGGCGTCGATGATCCCGGCGCCGAGCTCCCGGAAGATCCCGGCCACGGTCGACTTCCCGGTCCCGAAACCCCCGGTCAACCCGATTCTCAGATCCGGTTCGCTCATTCGGCCGGCGGCTCCCATTTCTCCAGATCCCCCCAGTTATCTCCCGTCTTGAGATCGATCCGCAGCGGCACGCTCAACTCGCCGGCCCCTTCCATCTCCCGGCGGACCAGTTCTCCCAGGGCGTCGATTTCCTCCGGTGGGCTTTCGAAAAGCAGATCGTCGTGGACCTGGAGCAAGAGGCGCCCGCGCAACCCTTCCCGGCGGAGGGCCTCGGCGATCTCGATCATCGCCAGCTTGATGATATCGGAGGAAGAGCCCTGGATCGGGGTATTGACCGCGGTCCGCTCCCCGAAGCGACGGACACTGTCCTGGTCGCTCTGCAGCTCCGGGAGGTAACGGCGGCGGTTATAGATCGTGGTCACGTAGCCGCGGTTGTGGGCCTCGGCGATGGTCTTCTCGATAAATTCGGCCACCCCGTGATACTTCTCGAAATACTGTTTGATGAACTGCTCGGCCTCGACGAAAGAGATCTTCAGATCCTGGGAGAGGCCGTAAGCCCCCATACCGTAGATGATCCCGAAATTCACCGTCTTTGCCCGACGCCGCATCTCCGGCGTCACCTGATCGAGGGGGAGATCGAAGATCTGGGCGGCGGTAAAGGCGTGGATATCCCGGTTCTCCCGGAAGGCCTCCACCAGCAGGGGATCCCGGGAGAGGTGGGCCAGGACCCTCAGGTCGATCTGGGAATAATCGGCGGCGAGAAAGCGCCAACTGGCAGTGCCGGGGATAAAGGCCCGGCGGACCTTCTTCCCCATCTCGCCCCGGATCGGGATGTTCTGGAGGTTGGGGTCGGAGGAACTGAGCCGGCCGGTGGCGGTCACCGCCTGGTGGAAGGTGGTATGGATCCGCCCGGTCTCCGGGTCGATCAGTCCGGGAAGCGGGTCGAGATAGGTGGTCTTCAGCTTGAAGATCCGGCGATAAGCCAAAAGCAGATCGGGCAGCGGGTGGAGGGCCGCCAGCTTTTGCAGGACGGAGACGTTGGTGGAATACCCGGTCTTGATCTTCTTCTGCGGGGGAAGCCCCAGTTTCTCGAAGAGGATCTTCTGCAGCTGTTTCGGCGAGTTGAGGTTGAACTCCTCCCCCGCCAGGTCGTACATTTGCCGGGTCAGGGACTCCAGCTCCTCCTCCAGGGAATGGGAAAAAGCCCGCAGCTGCCCGGAATCGAGACGGATCCCGTCCCGCTCCATCGAGACCAGGACCCGGCTTAAGGGAAGTTCCATCTTGAACATCAGGTCCAGCAACCCCTTCTCCTTCAGCTCGGATTCCAGGGGCGGCTTCAAGGCCAGCAGCCAGTCGGCCTCCGCCCCCAGCCGCTCGATGGTCTCGGCTTCGGTCGGAGATTTCCCCTCCGGCCGGCACCCGGATCTTCCCAGGAAGCTCCAGGCCAGTCCGGCGAGATCGTGTTCGGGCCGGGAGGGATGGAGGAGGTAGGATGCCAGCAGGGTGTCCCAGGGATCCGGCCCGACCTCGATGTTTTCGTTCAAGAAGATATGGACCAGCCGCTTGGCGTCGTGGGTGATGATCCCGGTCTCTTCCCGCCGGAAGAGTGGGCGGAGGATCTCCAGCAACCGGCCGCGGTTTTCCGCATCCCGCAGGTCAACCAGGACCGGCTCTCCCTCCCGGAGGCAGAAAGCCAAACCCTGAAGTCGTCCATTAAGCAAGCCGCCGGAGTCGGGCCAGGGGTTGACGGCGAATTCCCCCCTCCCCTCCAGTTCCCCGGCCAGGAGCCGACAGGAATCGGGGTCGGAGACAACCCGGACCTCTACGGAAGGTCCATCCTCGGGAAGCAGTTCGTGCAAGAGTTGGCGGAACTCCAGCTTCTCGAAGAGTTCCCGCAGTTCCTCCCGATCCGGTTCCCGGCGGCGGAGCTCCTCCCACTCGACTTCGATCGGGACCTCGGCCTTCAATTCGACCAGGGACCGGGAGAACCGGGCCTGATCTCCGTGTTCGAGCAGCGCCTCCCGGGCCCGCTTGTTCTTCACCTCCCCGGCGTGGGCCAAAACACCTTCCAGGTCCCCGTATTCCCGGAGCAGCTTGACCGCGGTCTTCTCCCCGATTCCGGGGACCCCGGGGACGTTGTCGATCTGATCGCCCATCAGGGCCAGCACGTCCCCGACCCCCGAGGGGGGAACTCCGTAGCGTTCCTCGACCGCCTGGCGGTCGAAGAGCTTGCCGTCGCCGTGGGGGCTGATCACGCTGACGGTCTCGTCGACCAGCTGGAGCATATCCTTGTCCCCGGTCAAAATATAGGTCCGCATCCCCCGCTCCCGGCCCCGGGCGGTTAGGGCGGCCAGGATATCGTCGGCCTCGTAGCCGGGGACTTCCAGCCAGGGTATGTTGTAGCCCCGGGCGGCCCGGCGGATCAGGGGGAGCTGCTCGGCCAGGTCGGCGGGCATCGGCTTGCGCTGGGCCTTGTAATCCTCGAACTCCTCGTGCCGCAAGGTCGGGCCCTTGGCGTCCCCGGCGACCGCCAGATAGTCCGGCTGATATTCCTCGATGATTTTCAAGAGGATCTTGATAAAGCCGAAGACCGCGTTGGTGGGCCGGCCCCGGGAGGTGGTGAGGCCGCGGATGGCATAGAAAGCCCGATAGGCGTTCGACATCCCGTCGATTAAAAGGAGGCGTTCCATATCGGGAATCAGGTCGAAGGGAGCTGAAAAAAAGAATAGACCAAAGAAAGAACCGGGGTGAATCAAGGGTTTGCCGTCGGCCTGGCGGAGTGCGGTCGGCGTTTCCGGGGGTCCCGCCAGGGCGGGACTCAGGTCATAGTCTGGGAAAAGTTGAGCGCCGGATCGGGTGAATATGGATCGCGGGGAAAATTCTCGAAGACAGCCGGTCTGTAATGCCGGTCCGGGCGGGCACGGCCGCCCAAGTTTGAAATAAATAAACCAGGTCCGTGGTTACGGGATGGTCCGGGAAAGAAACATTGCCGGGGAGGACCGGAAGCATTTTCCGATCCTGGGGCCATCTTATCCAGACCCCGCGCAAAAGTCAAATATTTTTTCCGCCGGCCCCGGCCGGGCCGGGGCCGGCGGGAAATAATCAGACCTGCCCGAGAACGGCGTAGGCGATGTTGGTGGCGTAGGAGTTGACCCTCCGCAAGCCTCCCATCAGGCCCATATGGAGGGTACTGGTCTCCACCGACTCGCTCATCCCCTTGCTCAGCCGCTCGAAATGCTCCTTGGTCAGCTTCTTCTCCAGCCGGACCAGGGCGGGCTTGCGCTGGGTGACCTCTTCGGCCAGCTTGGTGTCGTTCTCAACAAAGGCCTTCGTCGCGTCGCGGACGTCGGCGGCCACGCTGGCCTGGAACTCCTGGAGCTGACCCCAGCCTTCGGGTGAGAAGAAGAGGTTGTTCTCGATAAAGTTCCTGGTCAGGGGGAGGATATCCTGGGCGATGGTATTGCCCATCTCCCGGTACTCGTTGGAGATATTGAGCAGCATCACCGCGTAAGCGGCGTTGCTCTCGCTCAGTTCCTGGGCCCCGATCTCGGCCAGGTAGGGCCGGATCGCCGCCTCCAGGATGGTGATCTTCCGGTTCTCCTCCTTCAGGGTATCGACAAAGGCGGGATCCTTGCGCTTAAAGACCTCGATCGTGTTGTCGCTCAAACCGACCGCGATCTCGCCGACCCGGGCAATCTCTTTCTTGGTCTGGTCGAGGGCGATCCCCGGGGTCCGGGTCAGGTCGGAAGCCAGGTACTTCGGTTTGAAGGCTTCCTCCTTCTCCGGCTCCTCGGGCAGGATCTTCATAATCAGGGCCCCGAAGAACTGGGTGAAAGGGAGGAAGAGCAGGGCCATTACCACGTTGAAGACGGTGTGGGCGTTGGCGATCTGCCGGTTGATGGTGCCCCCGATCTTTAAAACCACCGAAGAGAGGGGCCCGATCAGGAGCATAAACAACACCACTCCGGCGACCTTGAACATCGTATGGGCGATCGCCACCCGTTTGGCGTCGCGGTTGGTTCCGATCGCGGCCAGGGCGGCGGTGATCGTGGTCCCGATGTTGGCGCCGTAAATGATCGGGATCGCGGCCACCAGGCCGAGGATCGGCTTCCCGTCCGGTCCGACCTGCATCGCCAGTCCGAGGGCGATGGCGATGGTGGCCGCCGAACTCTGGATGACCGCGGTCAAAAGCGTCGAGACCAGCAGGCCGGTAATCGGGCTCGAGGTCGAGTTCTGGAGAAGCTCGATAAAGGGAGGAAACTTGGCCAGGGGCTTCATCGACCCCCCCATCACCTTGAGGCCGTAAAAGAGCAGTCCGAAGCCGATCAAAATCTTCCCCAGGTAATTCAGGGAGGAATTCTTGGTGAAGAAGATGCAGACGAACCCGACAAAGACAAAGGCCAGGGCGAACTGGCCGACGTCGAAGGCGATCAGCTGGACGGTCAGGGTGGTCCCGATATCCGCCCCCAGGATTACCCCGATGGTCTGGGCCAGGGTCATCAGACCGGAGTTGACGAACCCGACCAGGAGGACGGTGCAGGCACTCGACGACTGGAGGACAAAGGTGATGATGACCCCGGAGACCAGGGCCACCACGCGGTTGCGGGTGAAGAAGCTGAGGATCGAGCGCATCTTGGCCCCCGCCCAGAGCTGGAGGGTATCCCCCATCAGGTTCATCCCGAAGATAAACATACCCAGGCCGCCCAACAGCGTGATGATCAAAATCGGCAGCCGGCCGGAGTCAATTGAAAAGAGGGCGGGTTTGCCGACCAGGCCGTCAACCGAAGCCTGGACCTGGTAGCTGCCGCTCTTCGATCCGAGGCGGAAGGGAATGACCGCCAGACCATCGGCGTCCGAGGTCACCTCGACCTGGGGAATTCCTTCCTCGGGGATGACCTGCCCGGCAACCAGGAAAGTGGCCGGGGTGGTCGACTCTTTCTTCATCTTATCCGGCTTGGCCGGATCGGCGACGATCCAGAAGATGACTTTTTCCCCGGAAGCGGGAACCCCGTCCCGGGTAACCAGGGCTTCCAGCTCGACCTCCGAGCCGACCATCTGGAAATGGCCGGAGCCCCGGCTGGCCCCTATCGAGGGACCGTCGGCGGCGAAGACGGAAAAGGAACCGGCCGCTAACGCCAGGAGAAACAGAACCGCAACTGCCAAACCGAACTTGCGCATAACCTTCCCTCCTCTGGGAACCGGTTATTATGTGAATAAATTAACCACAGAGAACACAGAGAGAATTATAGGCCCAGTGCGGCCAGGGCCGCCATCACATCCTCGTCTCCGCCGGCGGGCGGAGCCCAGTCGACCTGGACGCATTCGTACCCGGCGTCCTTAAGTGCGTCCCGGAAGCTGACCAGGCCGATGTTGATTGACTTAAGTTCCTGTTCGAAGAGTCCATTGAGAATCATCACTTGCCTCCCCGGATCTTGACGATTGCCACCGTCAGTTCGCTGGCCGCGGCGTTGGTCTCCATCACGATCGCCCCGGCCTCCTTCAGTTCCTTCTCCACCTTCTTCCGGCTCTGCGGATCCTTGTGAGTTCCGGTGATCGAGCAGATCACCGCCAGGTGGCGGCCGGAATCGGCGGCCAGCTTCTTCGCTTCCCGGATCGGCCCGGCCAGCTCCTCCCCGGGGGCCATATTCGACCCGTAGCCGAGGACAACGTCGAGGAGGATCACCGCCACCTCGGGGTCCTTGGCCTCCTCGACGATCCGTTTCTTCCGCAGGAGGAAATCGATCATCGGGTGGGGCCGGCCGACGGTGAACTCGTCCTCGCCCAGGTCAACCACCGTGTTCTCCCGGCTCTTCCAGATATCGTCAAGCTTGAAGTCGGGGTCGATCGGGGCCGGGCTGTAAACCGGGCCCAGGGAATCCTTGAACATCAGCTGGGTCTCGTCGCAGAGGGTCCCGCCGCTGAAGAGACCGCGGAGGTACTTCTGACCTTCTTTCATCTTCCCGGCCTCGGCGGACGCCTGCTTCTTGATCTCTTCGCTCCGGGCGGCCAGGGCCTTTTCGATCCCGGCCGGGTCCTCGCCCCGGGCCAGGGCGACGGCGATTAACCCGGCCCGCTCCAGGTCCCGGGCGGCCAAAGCCCCGGCAGCTTCCATTACCTTGGGGTCGCCGCCGATCAGGATCGCCACCACCGGCTTGGAGATATCCTTGATCGTCTCCCCGACACTGGCCAGGACCTCGGGCGAGGGGGGCTTGGAGACGAGGACGATCACCTCGGTCGCGCCATCGGCGGCCAGGGCCTTGATCCCCTCGAGGAACATAATCCCCCCGATATCCTTCTTCACGTCCCTTCCTCCGGTCCCGATCGCCTGGGATATCCCCTCCCCCTGGTTGCCGATGATGCAGCTGACTTCCTGGAGCCCGGTCCCGGAGGCGGCCACGATCCCGATCTTTCCCTGCTTGACCACGTTGGCGAAGCACAAGGGGGCGCCGTTGATGATCGCCGTCCCGCAGTCCGGGCCCATCACCAGCAGGCCCTTTTCACGACCGAATTCCTTGAGTTCCTTCTCCTTCTCGATCGAAACGTTGTCGGAGAAGAGCAACACGTGAAGGCCTTTCTCCAGCGCTTCCATCGCCACGTCGCCGGCGTAGCGGCCGGCCACCGAGATCAGGACCATATTCGCCCCGGAGAGTTCGTCGACCGCCCCCTCGATCGATCGCGGGAGGTGTTCCCCGGCCGAGGCTTTCTTCTGCTTGGACTCGATCAGCAGTTCTTCGGCCCTGGCGATTACGGACCCGGCCGTTGCCTCGTCGGGGGCCTTGCCGGCGATCAAAAGGTCGGTGTCGGTGGCGTCCTTGAATTCGTCGAGCAACAGCCCGGAGGCGGCCAGGATCTGCTTGTTCTCCGCCGTTCCCATTACCACCGTGGCTTCTTCCACCCCCTCCATCTCGGTCAGGGAACGGGCGACCAGCATCAGGGTCACCGAATCGAAATATTCCCCGGTTTTTTTCAGTCCTTTGACGGGCATACTTACCTCCCTGGTAATTGATTTTTCAATATTGGGAGTTCAGGCGCTCCTCCCAGCGGGCGAAACGGAAGTATAATCCTACCCAACCGACAAGGTAAAGTCACCAATTTTTTCCCCGAAATATTTTTCCGCGCCGGCGCCAGATCAAATCCCATATTTTCAAAGGCGGTTCGACAAACCCCAAATTGTCATCGCGAGGAGCCCTTCGACTTTACTCAGGGTAAACTCCGCGACGAAGCGATCTATTCCCGACCGGTGTCATCGCGAGAAGTCCCGACATTTGACGGGACGACGAAGCGATCTCAATTTTGGCAACAGATTGAGATTGCTTCGCCCCTTCGGGGCTCGCAATGACATTACATATTAATGGCGAAAATTGTAATTGGCGGACAGCCTTTGAAAGGGTGCCACATCTCAAACGGGAAAAACACCACCCCGGCAATTTTTCAACGTCAGCAGCAACCCCACCGCCAGGTCACTCCCCGATGAAGCTCCAAAGGCGATCAACTCCCCGGCCCCCCACCGGACTTCCGCCGGATCATCCCCGGCCAGTCCGTCAAGACAATTATTCAAACGCTCAAAAAACCATCCCCCGACCGTCAGGGAGATGAAGGAATTGACCAACGGGTTCTCGCCCCGGGCTCCCGCCGCGATCTCCCCCTTCAAACCGGTCCGGTCGACCCCGTCCATCCGCTCCAGTACCCCGAACCCCGCCAGGACCCCGGCGACAAAGTCATCCCCGGCCGGGGTCAGCCCCGACCCCAGTCCCTTGAACCTCCGGCACCCGGCGACCAGGGCCGCCTCCGACCGGAAAATATCCGCCGCCGCCGACCGGAACCGCGCCTCCAGCCGCCCCCGGAAGGAAGTATCCCCAACCTTCCCCCGGCCCGGCTCGAGGAGAAATACCAGGCTTTCCGGCGGGGCGTTTTCCTTGAGGAAATCCTCCAGCACCGCCAGGTTCGTCCGCAGCCCCTCCCGGTCAACCGTCCCCGGCAACCACCGCGAGTCATAGGCCTCCACTCCGGCCAGAGAGTAGAAACTCCCATCCAACCGGAGACCCCCCTCGTCCACTTCCAGTTCCTCCCCCGCCGCCTCCAGCCCCCCCTCCCCGACCACGATATTGACCGGCCCCCGACCGGCCTCCTCCGAAACCAAAGAGACCAGCTGCTCCCCCCGGAGATAATTAACCGCCCGGGAAAACCGGGAATGAACCCGGTAATTCCCCCGTCTCACCCGGTCCCCGACACTGATAATTCTCACGGTTCCCTGAAAAAAAATGAAAATTCGAAGCAAGTTTCCCAAGACCCCTGCCGGCTTGAACGGCAGGTGAATCAGTTAGCCAGCTAACCCCGACATATCCACGCCCCAAGACCCCCGTCACTTTATGTGACGGGTGAATCAGTTCATAACCATTCCCATTTTCTCGCCTCCCTGGTGGAGACGGAGGACCGGTGTTTAGCCTCTGAACTTTCTCCCCTGCCACGCAAGGTGGCAGGGGCCGTTATTGGTTTGACGCCGGTTATAGCTGGTGAACTTATACTCCGGCGAGACAAGCTCGCCGGGGGTAATTAATTCGCCCGGGACATAATAAAGGTTCGAACAACCGCCACTCCTCGGGAACTTGAACCCTTCTTCAAACCGGCGGCTAGCCAAAGCGAAAGTGCTTGCGGACGGGTTGCCGGATATCCCACTCGCAGGACAGCGTTAGCCGGTCTCCACCCGAACCAGTTTCATCCGGCCGCTTTTCCCGGCCTTGATGGTGACGGCGGACTTCGGGCAGCCGAAGCGCTCGGCCACCAGGGCGATCAGCTCCCGGTTAGCCTTCCCGTCCACCGGGGGCGACCGGAGCCGGGCCGACCAGCTGCCGTCGGCGGCCCGCTCCAGCGAGGAGTTCTTGGCCCCGGGCTTGACTTTTATTCGGATCGTTTCGGCCATTACAAGAAAGCCGGGCGGTGGTTTTCGCCGGGCAAAAAAGCTTAGTCGAAAACCCGGGACAACGCAATAAATATGAACCATCCGGGGACTACCCGCGAGACCGTTGCCTTGTCATACTGCCGGGGATGGGACCAGTTCCAGGACGGCAATCTCGGGATAGCAGTTGAGGCGGATCGGATATACGGCCCAGCCGATGCCCCGGTATCTCGGATACTCCCTTCCGGCCGGGATTTTGTCAATTGTCGCGTCCGTTTCTCTCGGAGTCCGGCTCGGAGATGGTCTGGATGATATTTTCGTAGAAGTTGCTTATCCGGCCTTTCCGGATGAATTCGAAGGGCTGGCCCGGGGCGCCGAAGAAGGGGCGGAGGGTCCAGCCGAGCTGGGTCCCGACGAAGGCGTAGAGGAGCAGCCAGATGAACATCACCCCCTTTCTCAGCCTTTGGCCGGAGGCCTCGGCGGCGGTCCGCATCGCCCGGACGAAATACCAGATCCCGCAGAGCCCGCCGACGGCGCAGAAGAAGACATTGAGCAGCTTGTGGAACCCGTAGCTCCCGCTGGTGACCAGGAAGAAGAGGGAGACCGGGGCCAGCGCCGCCAGCATCACGGCGTTGACGGCGGTGGCGCAGGCGAAGGCCGCCGCCACCTGGAGGAAACTGAGGCGCGAGCCGAAGAGGCAGTTGCTGGTGTAAAAGCTGGGTAGACAGATCAAGACCGCCAGGACGTAGAGCAGCGGCAGCTTGACGGCCGATGTCCCCGCCATCAGGACGCTGTGAAATCCCCCCATCACCGCCCCGAAGACGGCGGCGGCGAAGATTATCCGCCAGGTCAGGACCGGCAGGAAGCCCCCCGTCCGCCCGGGCTGGAACATCTCCCGGAGAAACTCCTCCGGCTCCCGGAGCAAACGATCGATTACGGAACGGGCGGGCGCCCGCGGGATGGGGTTCCGGTTTTCGTTTTCGGGCGCAACCCCGTATTCTCCGTTGGGAATATTGACACCATCGTTCATCAGACACCTCCTTGAGGTTATTTCCCGGCGGACCGCAACAGGTCCGCCAGGTTTTGCCATTGTTGGACGTAAAGGTTCCGGTCGACGTCGCCGTAACGGAACCAGGTCATCGGCCTTTCCGGGTCCCCGATGAAGGGCCGCAGGGTCCAGCCCAGCTGCAGACCGACAAAGGCGGTCAGGAGAAAGACCAGGACGAGAAAGACCGCCCGCCGCCCGGCCGGTCGGCCGCCGGTCAGGAATTTCCCGCAGAACAGGAGCCGGCGCCCGCCCGCCCAGCCCGCGTAGAGCAGGAACCCCAGGTTGAGAAAGGTGTAGAAATGGTATCGGCAGCCGGTCAGGGCGAAGAAGAATCCGATCGGGGAGAGCGAGGAGGCGATCAGCGCCAGGAGCGAAAGCCCCATCAGGTAAACCGCCGCCAGTTCCCGCCGGCTGAAGCCGGCGCCGAGCATCAGATTGAGCAGGAAGCCGGCGGGGAGGCAGATGCCCAGGGTGGCCAGGAAGAGCAGGGGCATCTTGACGGCCGAGAGCAGGCTCATTCGCCAGGAGTGGGAAGCCCCCAGCGAGAGGCCGAAGAGCGAGAGAAAAAAGACGGAGCAGATAGCGTAGACCCCGATCCGTCCCCGGGCCGGCTTCCAACCCGGGTCCGGATTAATAACCGACTCCGGGCGACGGAGCCAGGCGTCAATCCATTCCAGGACTCTCCGCGGGCGGGGCGTTCTTTCCGGGTGGGCGATCATCGGACGGCTCAGAGGGGATAGTCGCGGAAGTTCTCCCGGGGGTTCCCCTCGATCCGGATGACGGCCGCCGGGGTCCCCCGGTCATCCGTGACGACAAAGCAGCGGATAAAATCCCTCCTTCGGTTGAGTTCGTCGAGCGGACCCGGGTCTCCCTCCAGGGCCAGCTTGACCGCCCGATCGCTCTCCCGGGCGATGAAGAAACGCTGGGGGCCGGGCTCTTCCCGGCTATATCCGCCGGCCCGGAACTTCCAGAGGGCGGAATCGTCGGCGGGGTCCGGCAGGAAGAGTTCCGCCCGGTTGACGAAGGAGAGCCCGTTGAGGGTGGAGAGAAGTTCCCTCGTCTCCTTCAGGGCCCGATCCCGGGGAGGGGCGGAAAGTCCCTGGAGCGACCGCGCCAGCTTCGGACCAAGGTGTTCCATCTGCCCGGCGGCCACCCGGGTGAAGACCGCGGTCCGGTGGTTCAGTACCAGGTAATTGGCGGCGGCGCAGGCCGCCACGACCAGGGCCATCAGGACGGCGAGCCAGAGCAACGCCGCGACGTACCGGCGGCGGCGGGGCTCGGGGCCGGATCTTCCCGGACCCAAATCCCGGATCGACCCGGCGATCCGGTGAATCCCCAGCACCGAGGAGAGGACGGCCCCGAAGCACCCCAGGGTAACGCTGGAGAAGAATACTCCCCAGAGGACGGCTTCCACCCGGGGGGAAAAGATATCCCACCTCAAGGTTTCGTTGAATATGCCCAGGACCACCAGGAACGCCCCGGCGCAGAGCAGAAACGCGGTGGCCGTCACTGCCAGAGTGAGCGGATTCACCCGGCCCGGAACGGGCTGAACCTGACCTTCGATCGACTTGTCCACGCGGACCTCCTTTCCCCGCCCGGCGGGGATACCAGTTGTCGTGACGGGAAGAAGGTACTTCGGCCGCGTGAAAACAGCGTGAAGGGTAAGTGAAAATTCCGTGAATAATTTCCGCCGTTTCCGGCGGTGACGGCGGGCCCTGGTCCGCCTAAACGGGGAAGGTAAGGACGACGCGGGCCCCGCGGCCGGGGAGGTTTTCCAGGGAGACAGCGCCCCGGTGGAGGGCGGCGACTTCCCGGACGAAGTTCAGGCCGAGACCGGAACTCTTGACCCCGGTGGCGGGGCGGGGCAGGGAATAAAACCGGGCGAAGACCTTCTCCCGGGCGTATTCGGGGATCCCGGGACCGGTATCCTCGACCGTCACCGAGATGACGCCCTCTTTTGAGCGGAGGGCCACCCGGACCCGGCCGCCTTCCGGGGTGAAGTCCACCGCGTTCTCGATCAGGTTGGCGATCGCCTGGCGGACGAGAAACCGCTCGCCCTCGAAGGAGACGGGCCGGTCGGGACGGTCAAAGTCGATCCGGACCGACACCAGCCGGGGTTGGAAGCTTTCGATGATCTCTTCGATCTCCCGGGCGGGGTCGAACTTCTCCACCTTCTCCAGGCCGGTCCGGTTCTCCAGCGAGGCCAGCTCCAGGAGCCGCTCGATCATCCGCCGGATCCGGTCTTCTTCCGTCCGGATATTGGCTATGAACCGCCGGCGGCGAGCGGGGGGCATATCCTCCTCCAGCAGCTCGGCCGCGCCCCGGATGGAGGCCAGCGGGCTCTTGATCTCGTGGGCCAGGGCCTGGACCCAGCGCTCGACGTACTTCTTCCCCTCCAGGGCCTCCCGCATCTCGGCGATCGCCCGGCCCAGCTCCCCGATCTCGTTCTTCCCCAGCCGGGGCGGCGGGGGCCGGCCGCCGTCCCGGACCTTGCGGGCGTAGCGGGTCAGCCGGCCGAGCGGCCGGGTGATGAAGAACGAGACCGCGACGCCGACAGCGACCACGGCCAGGGCGGAGGCGATCCCGGCGGCGATGACGTTGCGCCGGGCGGTGGCGATGAAGAGGTTGACGTTGGCCAACGACTTGCCGACGGCCGCGACCCCGACGATCTCGTCCCCATCCCGGATCGGGGCGGCGACGTAGAAGACGGAGGAGGCCGGGTCAGCCGGGTCGCGGCGGGTGGAGCGGGCCCCGTATTCCCCCCGGAGGGTGAGATAGACGTCGTTCCAGCGCGAGTAATCCTCTCCCTCGTCCCTCCCCCCGTCCGAGTCGTAGATCACGATCCCTTCGCGGTCGGTCACGTAAATCCGCATCTCGAACCCGGTCTTGAGCAGGTCGTAGATCTCGGCGGCGATCGGTTCGTCCTCCGCTCTCTTAACGGCGGCACGGAGCGGCTCGACCCGGATGCGGCCCTCCTCCACCTCCCGGGAAAGGAAGGAAGCCGCCAGGACGGCGATATCGACCAGGGGTTCCTCGGTCGCCTCCCGGTAGCGGGCCTTGAGGTCGTCGCTGACCCAGTCGATGAAGAAGTAGAAACCCGCCCCGACCAGGAGGAGAAAGGCGACGATGATCCGGGTCCGGACGCTCACCACTCCTCCGCCAGCGAATAGCCGAGACCGCGGTGGGTCCGGATCGCTTCCCGGTCCGGGTTGACCTCCCTCAGCTTCCGCCGGAGCGACTTGATGTGGGAGTCGACCGTCCTCTCCCAGCTGCACTCCGGCTCCTCCCAGACCAGCTCCATCAGCTTCCGGCGGGAATAGACCCGGCCGGGGGCGGCGATCAGGACCCGGAGAATCCCCAGTTCGTAACGGGAGAGTTCCAGCGGGGTCCCGAAGTAGGAGATTCGCAGGCGCTCCTCATCCACCTGGAAGGGGATGGATCCGGACCGGGACGGCGCGGCGGAAGGACCGGGGCGTCGGCGGAGAACCGCCTTGACCCGGGCGGTCAGCTCCCGGGGGCTGAAGGGCTTGACGATGTAGTCGTCCCCCCCGATCTCCAGCCCCACCACCCGGTCGATCTCCTCGGACCGGGCGGTGAGGAAGATGATCGGGATATCCGAGGACCGGCGGATCTCCCGGCAGAGGGCGAAGCCGTCTACGTCCGGAAGGCCGATATCCAGGATGACCAGGGAGATCCCTCCCCCGGACAGCCGGTCGAGTCCCTCCCGGCCGGTGGCCGTCCGGACCGAATTGATCCCCTCGGTCTCGAGGGCGTAGGTTATGGTGTCGGCGATCGCCGGCTCGTCCTCGATCACCAGCACCGTGGGAGCGTCTCTCTTCTCCATCGGATTAATCCGGCCGGTGCGCTTTTTCATTCTCCCGGTCCCGCGTTCATCGGATTCCGTGCCAGCTCTCGGCCGCCGACGCTCAGAACCCCGCCCGCAAGCTCTCCGCGGACGACGGTCTTCAGCTCACGGCGAATTTCAGACGGACAAAGTGCATCCGCCGATACACTCCGATTGTTGTCCCCCGGGCGACAGATAATTAGCCGGACCCGAATCCGGCCGCGGCCGTCAAAGAAGGGAGCTTCCCCGGACATCAACAGGTTACCCGCTGTCTCTCCCCCGGGCAAGTTCAATAATTGCTCTTCTTCGGTACTTGCTCTAACCGAATATATCCAGACAAAGTGACCCGTATAATTCCGAGACCAATACTTCCCGGGAAAGTCCTGGATCCCGGGAGGAATTAAGTATTGTGCCCCCGGAATTCACATTCGGACTTGACAGCTCTTGTGAGCATCTTACCCTGAAGTAGCTCTCAACGCGGTGAATCAGGAAACCTTTTAATCCCGGAGACGGTCGAAATCCTTGTTCCGGGATTAGTCTCACCTTCACAAGGAGGAAGAAATGACGTGCCTGAGAAAGCCCCACGCCCGCCTGCTGGCCAGAATGCAGAACATCTACCCGGATCTCGCGAAATTAGAGAAGGAACTTCTCAATATCGATGATATAGAACCGGATACGCAATCCTTGCTGGAGCCGCCGCTGGAGTATGAAAAAAGTCCCCCCGCCGAACTGGTGATCAAGAACGCCCGCCTGCCGGGAAAGGAGGGAGGTGACTGGAATATCGCGGTCAAGGAAAAATATATTGTGGAAGTCGGCGACAGCGAACGGGTAGAGCCCTTCATAGACGAGAAAACGCTGATCATTGACGCGGAAGGGAGCTCGGTCCTTCCCGGTTTTTGCGATTCCCATCTGCATCTTTTAAAGGGAGCGGAGCATCTTTCCGGCTGCGATATGGAAGGGGTGGAGAAGGCGGATGAGTTCAAGAAACGTCTTGGCGACTTCGCGAAAGACCATCCGGATGAACCGGTAGTGTACGTTTACGGCGTTCATTATTTCGATCCCCCGTTGATTCCGGCCGAAACCACCCGCCACTTTCTCGATACTATCATCAAGGATAAACCGCTGCTGGTATTCGCCCACGATCTCCATACCGCCTGGGCCAATACCAAAGCGCTGGAAATCTCCAACTTACTGCGAAAAATGCCGCCCTATCCCACCCTGATCGAAACCCTGGACCTGGACGGCAATATCGTCCTGGGGGAGGACAAGATCCCCGGCGGAGAGTTGCGGGAACCGGAAGTTTACTACCTGGTTGAAGGGAAGCTCCGGGCCAAATTTCCCCAGCCGCCGGAAAAACAGCTGGAAAATCTACTCCACGCCTGCCGGGAACTGACCCGGCTGGGGTTTACCAGCGTCCACCGGATGGGGCTTTCCCACCCGGTTGAGGATATAGCCTTTCTCCTCCTGATCCTGGAGCTGGAGCATCGGGGGAAATTGCCGCTTCGGGTTTTCTCCTCTATCTCCTCGGTGGCCGATCAGAATATGCTCGAGGACGTTCGCCAGGCTCATCAGATCCGCCGCGCGTTAGATAAAGCACGGTCCGGAAAGTTATCCGTCGAACAGTTGTATGAATTTTTGTTCGAACAGCTAAAGCAGGCCGGGGGGTCGCGGCATCAAGCAGTGTCCGCTCTGGTAGAGAAATACCGGGATTCCAGCGACTATCCCCACCTGGAAAAGATCGAGCAATTGTCGCGAACGATCCGGGATCTCAACTGGAAGAGATATATCGAACCCCATCAGAAAAGAGGCAACATATACCAGCGGGATGAACTTGGCCGGTATCTCAATCCCGACGCTAAAATAAGGTGTGATACGGTCAAAATCTTTATGGACGGGGTGATTGAAAAGGATACCGCCTATCGCCTGGATCGGGACCCGGTGGAGGGGATCCCCGCGTTTACCCAGTCCCAGCTCAATTTAGTGGTCGACCTGGCCGATCGGCTGGGGATGCAGGTCGCGGCTCATTCCATCGGCAACGCCGCGGTCAGATCGATGCTTGACGCTATC
>JAVCCZ010000036.1 GCA_030765265.1 Candidatus Erginobacter occultus | reverse complement strand
GGGGTTGGAGCCGGTTCTACTTCGGCGGACCCGAGGACATCCCGGTTCCCCTGGACGGCAGCCGGAGGCTGCAACCGGCGGTCTTCCGCTCAGGCTCCGGCCTCTGGGCGATCCGGGCCCTGACCCGGTTCTACTTCGGCTCGAACCGTGATATACCGGTGATTAGGTAGATGCCCGCCGCCGGGCAGAGAACAACTTAAAGTTTAAGCAAACTTGGCCATCTTAGATTTAACGATGAAAAGATCGGTTGCCATCTTCCTCTTCCTGCTTTCCGGACTCCTGTTCGCGGCTTCCCTCCCCGGCCTGGGCTGGGAGTGGTTGATCTGGATCGCCTTCATCCCCCTGCTGGCGGCGGTGGAGCGGGTTTCTCCGGGAAAGAGCTTTGCCGGGGGATTTGCCGTCGGGGTGATAACGGCTGGGGTGCTTCTGAGCTTTATCCCCTCGTCCGGGCGGGGTATCGGGATGTCTGCGGCCAAAAGCTGGGCGTCCTACCTGTTCCTGGCGGGATATTACGGTCTTTACGCCGGCCTGTTCGCCTACCTTTCCGCCCGATTTTTTCAACGGGTCCGGGCCGGCCGGATCAAACCGGCGCTTCCGCTGTTACTGGTCTTTATCCCCGCCGCCTGGACTGGGTTGGAGTTTGTCCACTCCCGCCTTCTTCCGGGGATGCCCTGGACGTTCATCTTCCCCGGCTACTTTCTCTGGAGGGCCACCGTCCTGATCCAGGTTGCCGACATCACCGGGGTGTACGGACTTTCTTTCTTGATCCTGCTGGTCAATACCGGTATCTTCCTGGCCGCCAGCCGGAGGAAAATCCTGCCGGCGGCGGCGGCCGCGGGCGCGGTGCTCGCCTGCCTGGTCTATGGCGGCTACCGGTTGTCCGCGCCGTTCCCCCGGCCGGCAGACCTCGGGGTACGGGTGGCGGTCCTCCAGGGCAACATCCCGGCCGGGGTGAAGTGGGACGACCAACAGGGAGAGATGATCGCCGGCAGGTACCTCGACCTCTGCCGCCGGACGGATGCCTCACGGCCCGACCTGGTGATCTGGACCGAGACCGCCATCCCCTGGCCGGTCGGAGAGGGGGACGACCTGGTCGAGGCGGCCCTTACCGCCACCGCGGCTTCGGGGGCCGCCCATATTATCGGGTCCCCGGCGCCGGCGGGGGAGGGGAGCTATTTCAACAGCGCCCTCCTGGTCCTCCCCGAGGGTGAGGTAACGGCGCGCTACGACAAGGTCCGGCTCCTGACCCTCATCGAAGATGGCGGGTTCGGCGGGCTGTTTACTCCCGGTTCCCCCGGAGGTTCCGGTTACCTTCCCGGACGGGAGCACCGGATACTCTCCTCCCCCCGGGGCCGGGCAGGGGTTACCATCTGTAACGAGAACTTTTACCCGGAGATGAACCGCCGGTTGGTCCGGGAGGGGGCGGAGTTCCTGGTCAACCTGACCAACGACGCCTGGTGGCCGGACCGCTTCCGTCTCACCGGACATTTCCTCTTCAACGTCCTGCGGTCGGTGGAGAACCGGAGGGCAACGGTGGTCGCCTCCAACGTGGGAATTTCGGCCCTGATCGACGACCGGGGACGGGTGCTGAAAACGTCGCCGATCCGGGAGCCTTATCTCCTGTCCGGGGAGATCGAGAAGTCACGGGAACTATCTTTTTATAGCCGGCGCGGGGACGTCTTCGCCGTCTCTTCTCTTTTGGCGGCCGGCGGAGGGGTTCTCTGGACCTTTTCGCGGACGTGAAAATGGACCGGATTAATTAAGGATGAAGCTTGCACGGTTTACAATCTGGCTGTTGTTCTCGGGGGCCGCTTTTATCCTCCCGGCCCGGGTGCTTGCCTTGCCCAACGTCGTCCAGGAGCATTACCGTTGGCGAAACGACGACGGTTCCCAAGCCGCCGCGACCTGGAAGGCCGCGGCCGATACTGCGGTAACCGGACAGGAGCGAGAAGAGAATATCCGCCTGCGTTTCGCGATCGCCAATACCGGCGCCCTGGGCGCCAACAACTATAGCTACCTTCTGGAGTACGCCACCGCCACCGGCGGGACCTGGGCCACGGTCCCGGTGACTGCCGGCAGCGAGCCCTTCGAGATGACCGCCACCGCTTATTACGCCGACGGGGTGGCGACCACCAACCAGCTTTCCGGATCCGGGAGTTTTGCCGCCGGGTTATGCGTTGAAGATCCCTCGAACATCACCGCTTCCTTCAACCTGCCCGCCGACAGATTCTCCGAGTTTGAATACTGCTTTCAAGCCACCACCGACGCCGTCCGGGAGCAGGTTTACTATTTTCGCCTGACCAATGACGGGGCGGGACTTAACTCCTATTCCCTTTATCCCGCGGTGGTGATCGCCGCCGCGACGCCGACGCCCAGTGTTACCCCAACCCCGACGGTAACCCCGACACCCAGTGTTACCCCAACCCCGACGGTAACCCCGACGCCCAGCGTTACCCCAACTCCGACGGTAACCCCGACACCCAGCCTGACCCCGACACCCAGTCTGACGCCGACGCCCACTCTGACGCCGAGTCCAACGCCGACGCCGACGCCCAGCCTGACCCCGACCCCGAGTCTGACCCCGTCCCCGACGCCCAGTCTCACTCCGCCCCCGACGTTGACCCCGACCCTGACCCCGGTGCTGACCCCGTCCGTGACACCGCCCGATCTCCCGCCACCCTGGATGCACCAGGATATCGGCGCTGTCGCCCTGGCGGGGGACGCCTCGTATTCGGGTGGGGTATTCACGATTGAAGGGGATGGGGCGGATATCTGGGGGACCGCCGACGCCTTCCACTTTGTCTATCAGCCGTTATCGGGCGACGGGGAGATCTATGCCCGGATAGCCAGCGTGGAGAATACCGATGTCTGGGCGAAAGCCGGGGTGATGATCCGGGAAGAACTGACCGCCGGCTCCACTCACGCGATGAGCGTGGTCACTGCCGGCAACGGAATTGCCTTTCAGCGCCGGACAACTACCGACGGTTCGAGCGACCATACCGCGGGGGGGAGCTACTCCACCCCCTACTGGGTTCGCCTGGTCCGGAGCGGCAACACCTTTGACGGCTACCGCTCTCCCGACGGGGCCTCCTGGACATCTATCGGCTCGGCGACTTTCTCAATGGCGACCGACGTTTATATCGGTCTGGCCGTAACTTCTCACAACGGATCCGAGTTGTGCACCTCGGGGATCGACAATGTCACCGTGATCACCCCACCTCCCAGTCCCACTCCTTCCCCCACGGTGACGCCATCCGTAACACCTTCCCCGCCGCCCAGCGCCACCCCGACGCCCTGCACGGTTCTGATTACCGCCGATTTCGACAGCGGGAGCGACGGTTTCAGCTACGCCGATGACCGGTTCCGCGGCACCAGCCAACCGGCCTACGAGAGCGGGAGCTGGACCGCCGCGAGCGGCTACTCCGGCGGCGGAATTATGGTCGCCCTGGGCGACATCGACAACAACACCATCAATGGGATGTCGGGGGGATGGTCAAAGGAATTTAACCTTTCCGTCAACCGGGTGGCGACGATCGACCTGTATTACCGGCTGATCTTCTCCGCCAACTACGAGGCGGACGAGTACGGGGACGCGATGCTGGCGGTGGACGGCGTCTACTACGGGACGGGGGGGAACGACTACCTCCACCGTTTCTACGGGGACGGGAACGGGGGATCGAATATGGACTCGGGGTGGCAGTTTGTTTCCCTGGGCGGCACGTTCTCGAGCGGCACTCACAGCCTGACCGTGGGAGGTTACAACAACAAAAAAACCTATGCCGATGAGTGGACGGAGATCTACTTCGACGAGATCGTTATCACCGTCTGCTACCCCACCGTGACCCCGGTTCCGACGGCGACGCCGACAGTAACGCCGGAAGGTTACAAGACCCCGGTTCCGACCGCCACCCCGGTGGCGACGCCCTCGCCGACGCCGGAGCGGGTGATCGCGGGGAAGGGTTACGCGACCTACTACATAATGGGGAACGAGGACAACCTGATGAAGGCCTACCAGCAGGTCCCGGAGGCGGTCCGCTCCGGTCTCGACCCGGCCTGGACGGGGGCGAATATGAACTCGGTGGTGAGCCTGGTGGCGACCGG
>JAVCCZ010000165.1 GCA_030765265.1 Candidatus Erginobacter occultus | reverse complement strand
CAAATCCTACTCCAAAGATCTAATCGACCGGAACTTTATGGAACTGATCCCAAAACGTACCCGATTAGCAATCCGGAAGCAGCTCTCCATGATCTCCCCGAAAGTTCCGGTGACAACCTATGATCAGAGAAACGTCAATCCGGGCGGAACAGTCACCTGGCAGGAGTGGACCAACCGGGGGATCTTCAACGATGCAGGCAAGCTGATTGAAATTCAATCGGTCGGCCGGGATATTACCCAGCGCAAACAGGCGGAGCTGGCTCTTAGAAGGAGCGAAAAACAGTACCGGGCGGTAGTGGAGACCCAGAACGAACTGATCTGCCGTCATCTGCCGGACTGTACCTTCACCTTCGTTAACGAGGCTCACTGCCGTTACTTCGGCTTGAAACGGGAAGAGTTGATCGGCCGGAATTTTCTGTCTTTTACCGTTAA
The DNA here is from genome assembly GCA_030765265.1 of Candidatus Erginobacter occultus. GTDB lineage: Bacteria > Auribacterota > Erginobacteria > Erginobacterales > Erginobacteraceae > Erginobacter > Erginobacter occultus. The sequence goes on along the minus strand of JAVCCZ010000165.1, from coordinate 4,609 downwards.
AGCGGACCATAAGACCGTCCTCAAGCATATCGCCCGGCTCTCCTCTGAGCACCCGGTCAATACCCATGTGGAACGGGTTCTGCTCCCCGGGGGGGAGCAGCGCTGGCAGGAATGGAGTAACCGGGGGGTCTTCGACGAGTGGGGGAGGCTGGTCGAGATCCAGTCGGTTGGGCGGGATATCACCCAACGGAAAAAGGCCGAGCTGGCTTTAAAAGGTTCGGAGAAGGAACTGCGGGCGCAGAAAGCGATTCTGGAGCAGAAGAATATCGCCCTGAGAGAGATTCTCGATCAGATTGAGATTGAGAAGAAAGAGATCAAGGATGATGTGATAGCCAGTATCGATAATCTTCTATCTCCAATTCTCCAGAAATTGAAATCGGAAGGGGGGCGAAGTCACTCAAAATATATCAACCTGCTGGAACGGAGTCTGGAAGGGATGGCTTCCTCATTCGGCCGGAAGATATCGCAGAACAATTTAAAGCTGACCCCCCGGGAGATTGATATCTGCAATATGATCAAAAACGGGCTCTCCAGCAAAGAGATCGCCGGACTACTATATCTCTCCCTCAAGACCATCAACCGCCATCGTCAGAATATCCGGCGCAAATGTAATATCCGAAATCAGAAGATCAATCTGGCGACCTTTTTCCAGTCTCTTTAAATTACATCAGCGCGCCGCGCTGATGTAATTTAAAAGAGAGAATAACCAATAAATATGGTTATACGGTGGTTAATCTACTGGCCTTGACGATCCCCTCGTCTAATGAGATATTACTCCCAACTTGCGACCGGATCGCGAACTTTTCGAGGGAACCGGATCACACCTGAAAAATACAAATGATCAACTCCTCAATCAAGGAAAGGAATGGAGCCATGAAAAAAATCAATAATGATAGCCGGGTCAAGGCAGTGGTACTGGCCCATGACGCCTTCGGGACCCTGAAGGGCAAGACCGCCAACGGGATAATCCTCTACGAAGAGGAAGGGCGCTATAATGTACTGGCGATCATCGACTGGGCCAGAGCCGGGGAAGATGCCGGTGATGTTCTGGGAATCGACACCCGGGGGATTCCGATCGTAGAAAGTTTCGAGGAAGCTCTGAAGCTCAAGCCCGAAGCCCTGATCCTGGGGGTCGCTCCTCCAGGTGGGAAGCTCCCGGATGAGTGGCGGGATAATATCAAGAGCGCGATCAGAAACGGGATGGATATAATCAACGGGCTCCATCAGTTTCTCAATGACGATCCGGAGTTCTCGGACCTGGCTAAAGAATATGGCGTCACCCTAATTGACAACCGCAAGCCCCCGGCCGACCTGGTCATCCTTGATGGCACGGGCCGGGAGATCAAGGTCCCGGTGATCACGGTCCTCTCCACCGACGCCGCCTGCGGCAAGCATGTCTCCATCATGGAGTTCCTCCGCTCGGCCCGGAAGAGGGGTTATAACCCCGCCTTTGTAGCCACCGGGCAGTCAGCGATGCTCCTCCAGAATGACGCCGAGGCGGTCATCGATGCCATCCCGATCGATTTCACCTCCGGTGAAGTGGAGAGGCTCTGCCTCCGGGCGGCGGAGACCGGGAAGGATATGATCTTTGTCGAAGGCCAGGGATCGCTCTCTCATCCAGCCTACGGCCAGGCCTCCCTGGCCGTGCTCTTCGGGAGCTGGCCGGAGGCGGTCATCCTGATCCATGACCCCTTCCGGCCCCACCGGGCCGAGTTCCCCCAGTTCCAGGTCGCCACTCCTAATGAAGAGATCAAGATGATCGAGACTCTCTGCCCCTACACCAAAGTGGTAGCGGTGGTATCCGACGGCGAGGTCTACGGCGAATATATCAGAAAGACGGATGATGAGGTGAGAACCGCCATAAAGGAGATCAAACGGGAGACAGGGCTACCCACCGACGATGTCCTGCGGTTCGGCGCGGACAAACTCTTTGATGTCCTGGTTGAATATTTAAAGAAAAAAGGAATCATTGTTTGATCGTGTTTTTCTGAAGAAAAAATTCGATGCTTTTTAACGTCTTTTTTCTTCAATGTTCTTATTTTTCAACGTCAGTTTTCTTTAACGTATAACCAAGTGCTTATAAAAATAGCACCAACCTAACCGTCTACCAGTGCCTAACGTATAAGTTAGCACCGCAAGCGATACCTTATAAGGAGGTTCAGGATGGCCAAAATTATCGGTGTTTGTGGAAGTCCCCGGAAAGGAACAACCGAACATGTTCTCAAACGGGCCCTGGCGGCGGCGGAGCAGGTTCCGGGGATCGAGACCGAGCTGATGCTGCTCAAAGGCAAGAAAATCCATCGCTGCATTCATTGCGATCAATGCCTCAAATCAAAGACCCCAATGCCCAACTACTGTCTTTTTGATGATGATATGAAAGATTTGATCGATCAATACGTGGCCGCTGACGGAATCATCATCGCCACCCCGGTCTATATGATGACGGTGACCGGGCTCTTGAAGGATTTCATGGATCGTTTGCGATGCTATCTTTTCATAAGCGCGCACCGGCAGCAGAATTTCTTCAAAAGCATGCCCGTAGTGGGGGGAGCTATCGCGGTCGGGGGCACCCGGCACGGCGGCCAGGAACCGACCCTGGCCACGATCGTAAATTTCTTTCTCACTTATGAAGTCCTGGCCACCGGGGGACCCGGCGGGAACTATCTGGGCGCAGCGGTCTGGTCCAAGTCCAGCGCACCCCTGAAGGCCGATCAACTGGATAAGGTGGACCCGGTCGGGATGGGCCGAGTCGAGGGGATGGGGAAGCGAGTCGCGGAGTTGGCGCTGGTCCTGGAAGCCGGGCGGAACGCCTTGACGGAGAAAGGGGTAACCTTATCCTGGATGGAGTCAGCCTGGACACCGGGAACCTAAGTTTTACCTACTGCTTCATAATTTCAATAAACTGCGGATTAAGCTGATTTAACCCCGGTAAACCGAGGGCAGGCTATATTGTTTTTTTCTAATCCACAAAATCCGTATAATCTGCGGTTAAATAAATTGCGGAGCTATGTTCCTGCTTCGGAATTTCAATAAATTGAAATTCCCGTTAGAATTTTTGAAATAATTTCCGATTTCGTCTCAAAAGAAACATGATGGTCATGGTTCAAAACTAAAAGTAGCGGCGGAGCCGCTACTTTTATTGAGAGGCAAAAAATGGCACAATCATTGGTCAAATTAATGGAGACACTCGAGCGGGCCCGGGACGGCGCCCCCTGTACCAACCGGGAGTGGGAGACCAAAGTAATCCCGGAGACGGTTAAAAAATATCTAAAAAAATACGATCTGGAGCATACCTACAATAAAGATGAACCGGTCAACCAAAATCTGGAACTGGCCGACCGGTTCTTCGAGGCCGCCCTGGAGATGGCGGCGGAGATCGGCATCCTGATGGTCGACACCGAGTCGGTCATCAAATTCAGCCGGGAAGAGATTCTCGAAGCAGTCGACCGGGCCCCCGATCACGTCGTGGTGGGAAAGGACTGCGATCAGATCACCATCCGCGCCCGCCGACCGGAGGACACTCTTCCCCCGATCTTTGGAGGGCCGCTCAGTATCCAGGTCAGCGAGGAACTTTACGTCCCGATCACCGAGGGAATCCTACGGAGTCCAGCCATCAAAGTCCAGGAAGGCCCCTCAATCGACACTATCTTCGGCCTCCCGGTCTACTCTGGCTCCCCCTTTGAGACCGCGGTTGCTCTCCAGGAGAACCGGCTGCGGGCCGAGGCCCAGTGGCGGGCGGGACGGCCCGGGATCCCCAACATGTCGATCGCCTCCAGCACCACCGAGTACGGACAGTTGGGCGGGTTCGCCGGCCAGACCAGCCCGGACAATCCTTCGATCTGCCTGATCCTTCACCCGGCCGAACTCAAGATACACTATGCCAGTTTCCATAAGGCGGTGGTGGGGATGGGATACGGGGGCTACATCTACAGCGGTTCCTACGCCATGATCGGAGGATACAGCGGGGGGGCGGAGGGGGCCACCCTGACCGCCATCGCCACCGATCTCCTCCAGTACCCAATCATGCAGTGTCATTTCTCGGCCGGAACCGTCTATGACATCAGATACGATTCCAGTTGCAACCGTCACTCCCTCTGGGCAATGAGCGTCTCCAACCAGGCGATCGCCCGGAATACCCATATCCTCTTTGTCAAGGTGGTCAACCAAACGGCTGGTCCCGGTACTTACGATATCCTCTGGAACTGCGCGGCCGGGTACCTCTGCGCCGGCGTCTCGGGGATGACCTACACAATCGGTCCCCGGTCGGCCGGTGGGCGGTTCAAGGACTACCTCACCCCGCTGGAAGCCTGGTTCAGCGGCCAGGTCTTTGAAGCCTCCGCCGGGGTCAGCCTGGAGAAGGCGAACGAGATCGTCCTCTATCTGCTCAGCAAGTACGAGGACCGGCTGAAGGAGATGCCCAAAGGCCAGAGTTTCACCGAGTGCTTCAACATCCGGACCCTGGAGCCGTCTCCTGAGTGGCGGAAGATCTACGACGAGGTCTGCGACGACCTGGAGGTCCACGGGTTGGTCCTGGACCGGAAGTGATCCCGGAAGGAAACAATATTATTAGCTCATGAACATATTCAACCATCACACCTTATGATAAGTT
>JAVCCZ010000059.1 GCA_030765265.1 Candidatus Erginobacter occultus | reverse complement strand
TGGTTTTTCGCTTGCCTTCCGGGCGGTTTTTAGTAATAATGACATCCGCAACCTCGTTCTTCGCCTCGTAAACGGGGTGAACGGGGTGATCGCCGAGAAATCGCCAAAAGCAACTTCCTATCAATTAAGTTCAAAGTTCGAAGTTCAAAGTGCGAAGTTCAAAGTTATCCGGCGATGAACCTGAACGGGATTCTCTGGCTGAGTCATCTCTTCTTTCCCCGGGAGTGTGTTCACTGCGGGGTGCTGCTCGATTACCGGAACCGGGATTATCTCTGCGACGGCTGCCGGGACTTGCTGGAAACGGTAGCGGAGCCGCTCTGCAAACGCTGCGGTGAACCCCTGGAGATAACGGCCCCCGGTCCAGTGATTTGCCCGGACTGCCGAAAGCACCCGCCCGCCTTTCGCCGGGCCCGCTCGGCCCTTTATTTCTCCGGTCCCGGGGAGTCGCTGGTCCGAACCTACAAGTACAGCGCCCATCCCTATCTCTCCGGTCCTTGCCTCCGGCTGCTCCTGGCCGGCGGCGAGAACTGGTACGGGTGGAAAGGATATGACCGGGTGGTCCCGGTCCCCCTCCACCCCCGGAAGGCCCGGGAGCGGGGGTTCGACCAGTCGGCGATCCTCGCGGCTGGTCTCTCCCGGAAGACCAGGATCCCGCTCGAGAAGAGAGCGCTCGTCCGGGTCCGGTATACCGCCACCCAGACCCGGCTGAAGCGGACGGAGCGGCGGGAGAATATCCGGGGGGCTTTTTCGGCCCCCGCTCCGGCCCGGGTCCGGGGGGCAACGCTACTGCTGGTGGATGACGTCTATACCACCGGGGCCACGGTCAACGAGTGCGCGGCGACGCTGATGAAAGCCGGGGCGAAGGACGTCGATGTCCTGACCCTGGCCCGGGCGGTGAATCGATGAGACTCCATAAGTTTCTCTCCCGGTCCGGGGTCGCCTCGCTGAGGAAGGCGGAAGAGATGATCGCCGCCGGCCGGATCCGGGTCAACGGCCAGGTGGCGGCCGGGCCGGGCGCCGCCGTCGATCCGGCCCGGGACCGGGTGGAGGCGGACGGCCGGGAGGTGAGAGCGGAGGAGCGGGTCTACCTCCTCCTCCATAAGCCGGCCGGTTATCTCTGCGCGTTGGAGGATCGTTTCGGCCGTCCCCTGGTGACCGATCTTCTCCGGGATATCCCGGAGCGGGTCTACCACGTCGGCCGCCTCGACCTCGACTCCGAGGGGATGCTGTTCTTGACCAACGACGGGGACTTCGCCCTGAAACTGACCCATCCCCGGCACGAGATCGAGAAGACCTACCGGATCCGGCTCCGCGCGCCGCTCTCCGGGGAGGCGGCGGAAAAACTCCGGCGGGGGGTGTCTCTGGAGAACGGTTTCCGGACCGCGCCCGCCGGGGTAAAAATCCTCTCCGGCGATTGCCGGGAGGTGGAGATCACCATCCGGGAAGGGAAGAAGCGGCAGGTGAAGAGAATGCTCCAGGCGGTTGGGAACCGGGTGGATTACCTGAAACGGACTGCCGTCGGGCCGCTGTCTCTGGGGGACCTGGGGAAGGGGAAGTGGCGTCGGCTGACGGCGGAGGAAGTGGCGCTATTTATGGAATAAAAAATCGATCCCGATAGCGATAGCGATTGGAGCGGGAGGTGATAGCTAATCTCTATCGGGATCGAAATAATCAAGGAGGAATCCTATGGACTTCAGTAAATTCACCATCAAGGCCCAGCAGGCTTTAAAGGATGCCCAGGACCTGGCCTCGGAACATAACCAGCAGGAGATCGCTCCTTCCCATCTCCTGTTGAGCCTGGTCGACCAGGAGGAAGGGCTGACCCGTCCGATCCTCCAGAAACTCTCGGTCAGCCCGGAAGAGGTGAAGAACCGCTGCCGGGAAAACCTGGAGCGGATCCCCCAGGTCCACGGAGGCGGTCCGCAGACCGCCTACCTTTCGCCCCTTCTGAATACGATCCTTAATACCGCCTGGAAGGAGGCAAAGAGCCTCAAGGACGAGTACCTCTCCGTCGAGCACCTCCTCCTCGCCCTGGCCGAATCCGATTCCCCGGCGGGAAAAATCCTCCGCGAACTCGGGGTGACCCGGGACGGGATCCTCCAGGTCCTGGTCGAGATCCGGGGGAGCCAGCGGGTGGTCGACCCAAACCCGGAAGAGAAATACGAGGCCCTGACCCGCTTCGCCCGCGACCTGACCGAGCTGGCCCGGCAGGGGAAGCTCGACCCGGTGATCGGCCGCGACGACGAGATCCGGCGGGTGATCCAGGTTCTCTCCCGGCGGACCAAGAACAACCCGGTCCTGATCGGGGAGCCGGGGGTGGGAAAGACCGCGATCGCCGAAGGTCTGGCCACCCGGATTATGACCGGGGACGTGCCCGAAGGATTGAAAAACAAGCGGCTGCTCGCCCTGGATATCGGGGCCCTGGTCGCCGGGGCCAAGTACCGGGGAGAGTTCGAGGACCGACTGAAGGCGGTCCTGGGTGAGATCGAGCAGGCCGAAGGCAAGATCGTCCTCTTCATCGACGAACTCCATACCATCGTCGGGGCCGGGGCCGCCGAGGGCGCGATGGACGCCTCGAATATGCTCAAGCCCGCCCTGGCCCGGGGCGAACTGCGGTGCGTCGGTTCGACCACCCTCGACGAGTACCGCAAGCACATCGAGAAGGACGCCGCCCTGGAGCGGCGTTTCCAGCCGGTTTACGTCGGCGAACCCTCGGTCGAGGCGACGATCGCCATCCTGCGGGGGCTGAAAGAAAGATACGAGGCCCACCACGGTGTCCGGATTACCGACCCCGCCCTGATCGCCGCCGCCACCCTCTCCGACCGCTATATCTCCGACCGTTTCCTCCCCGACAAGGCGATCGACCTGATCGACGAGGCCTCCTCCCGGCTGAAGATCGAGATCGACAGTATGCCGATCGAGGTCGACGAGGTGGAGCGGAAGATTATGCAGCTGGAGATCGAGAAACAGGCCCTGAAGAAGGAGAAGGATCCGGCAAGCAAGGAGCGGCGGGCCCAGATCGAGGAAAACCTCAACAACCTCAAGGAGGAGAGCCGGGGACTGAAGGCCCACTGGCAGAACGAGAAGGAGGCGATCGCCGTCATCCGCAAACTCCTGGAGCGGCTCGACGAGTTGAAGGTGGAGGAAGGCGCCGCCGAGCGGGCGGGCGACCTGGAGCGGGCGGCCCAGCTGAAATACGGGGAGAAGATCGAGATCCAGAAGAAACTCGAGGAGGCCAACGACCGCCTGGCCGAACTCCAGAAGGACCGCCGGATGCTCAAGGAAGAGGTGGATGAGGACGATATCGCCGCCGTGGTCGGCAGCTGGACCGGGATCCCGGTCAGCCGGCTTCTGGAAGGGGAGATGGAGAAGCTGATCCGGGTCGAGGAGCGGCTCCATCAGCGGGTGATCGGCCAGGAGGAGGCGATCTCGGCCGTTGCCAACGCCATCCGGCGCGGCCGCGTGGGGATGTCCGACCCCAACCGTCCGCTGGGTTCATTCATCTTTATGGGACCGACCGGGGTCGGGAAGACCGAGCTGGGCAAGGCCCTGGCCGAATACCTCTTCGACGACGAGAAGTCGATGGTCCGGCTGGATATGTCCGAGTACCAGGAGCGGCACACCGTCTCCCGGCTGATCGGCGCCCCGCCCGGCTACGTCGGCTACGGGGAAGGCGGCCAGCTGACCGAGGCGGTCCGCCGCCGCCCTTACTCGGTGGTCCTCTTCGACGAGATCGAGAAGGCCCACCCCGACGTCTTCAATACCCTGCTCCAGATCCTTGACGACGGGCAACTGACTGACGGCCAGGGGCGGAAGGTCAACTTCAAGAACACCGTGGTGATTATGACCTCCAACATCGGCTCCCCGGTGATCCAGGAGTACTCGGAGCAGGGGAAGAAGCCGGAGGAGATGCGGGAGCGGGTCCTGGCCGAGCTGCGGGGCCGTTTCCGGCCGGAATTTCTCAACCGGGTCGACGACATCATCATCTTCACCAGCCTGACCCGGAAGGAGATCGAGCGGATCGTCGATCTCCAGATCGTCTTTCTGGCCCGGCGGATGGCCGCGCGGAAGATGACCCTGGAGCTGACCGACCGCGCCCGCCGGCATCTGGCCGAAATCGGCTACGACCCCGCTTTCGGCGCCCGGCCCTTGAAGCGGCTGATCCAGAAAGAGATCGAGAATCCGATGGCCTTAAAGATCTTGGAAGGGGAGTTCGCCGACGGCGACCGGATTGAGGCCGACTACGATCCGAAGGAAGAAAAGATCGTCTTTAAGAAAAACGCAAAGAGCATAGAGCAAAGTGCATAGAGCAAAGAGCAAAGCGTCCGGTACCAGGCTCTATGCGCTTTGCTCTTTGCGCTACTCGGTCTCCCACCACAACCGCCACTTGTCGGCGAACTTGTCGATCCAATCGGCGACCGCCTCCGGTCCCAGGTCGTGGCCGGCTTTCTCTGATTCGATCCACTTGTGTCTGAGGATCTCCTCCATCTGATTCCGGGAGGAGAGGACCGTCCGCTTGGCCCGCCAGATCAGGGCGTAGTTCTTCTGCCAGTCTTCGATCGCCTCGTTGATGGTGACGAAGCGGCCGTAGCGCTGGGAGAGAAAATAGCGGTGGACCCGGATCGCCTTCCATTCCGCCGGACTGAAGTGCGGTTCCTGGAGGCAGCTTTTTTCGTCCTGTCGCTTCAACTTTTCGTGCTGCTCCCGCCACTTCCGGGAACAGTTCTTCAGCCAGTCTTCGACCGCGGTCTTGATCGGGACTTCGCGCCCGGCTTCCCGGGAGAGGAAATGCTTGTGGACGTGGACCGCGCTCCACTCCGCCGGGCTGAAACATAGATCTATTTCCGAATACATAAGGCTCCAAGCCGCCGGCTTCGCGGCGGGGAAATCATAGATGGAAAATATAATCCGGAGATGCTAATTTGGCAACCGAATTTTTCCAAACCGAATTTTTCCAAATATTGTGAGAGTCAGCTCCACCGCTGAATGACTCCGAACGGACCGTGAGCCCTATGCCTGACAGGAAGAGAGTATCTCCCGGCGAACTGTTGATGGTCGGTTTCGAGGGGACCGAAATCGACGAACGGATCCGCCGGTATATCCTCCACTGGCGGGTCGGGGGGGTGATCCTCTTCGACCGGAATATCCGCGGCCCTGAACAGCTCGCCGGCCTCTGCCGCCGGCTCCAGGAACTCCGCCGGTCGATCTCCGACCGCCCGCTTTTGATCGCGGTCGATCAGGAGGGGGGGACGGTGGCCCGGGTCCGCGAAGGAGCGACCGTCTTCCCGGGCAACCTGGCGCTCGGCTTTGCCTCAACGGCCGAAGACGTCTCGCTCCAGGGCCGGATCACCGGCCGGGATTTAAGCGGGCTGGGGATCAATATCAACCTGGCCCCGGTGCTCGATCTCTACCACCCCGGGGGGAGTTACAGTCTCGGGCTGCGCTCGCTCGGTTCCGACCCGGAAAGAGTCGCCGCCCTGGGAACTGCCCTGATCGCCGGGATGCAGGGGGAGGGGGTTGTGGCCACGGCTAAGCATTTCCCCGGCAAGGGGGCGGCCCGGCGGGATTCCCACCGGGAGCTGCCGGTGATCGAAGCCGATGAAATGACCTTGCGAGGGCGGGACCTGCTTCCCTTCCGGCAGGCGGCGGCCGGCGGGGTGATGGCGATGATGACTTCCCACGCCGCCTATCCCTCGCTCGACCGGGGCAAGATCCGCCCGGGAACCCTCTCTCCCGCTTTGATGACCGGACTGTTGCGGGAGGAGTTGGGCTTTCGGGGGGTATTGATCAGTGACGACCTGGGGATGGGGGCGATCGGTGGCTATTGCCCGATCGAGGAGGCGGTCCGGGGCGGCCTGGCGGCGGGGGTGGATATCATCCTGGTCTGCCATTCCCCGGCGGAACGGGAGCGGGCTTTTCGCGAATTGGAGAGGATCGACGCCGGGGAAAAGGGCCTGCGAAGCCGACTGGAGGAGAGTGGGGCGAGGATCGCGGCTTTGAAATCCGGTCTCCGGCCGGAAGGCAAACCGGCTTTCGCCGGGGATGACGGCGATGATTTGGCTACCCGGATCGCCCGGGGCGCGATAACCATTCACCCCCCCGCCGGCTCGGAGCCAGTACTGCCCCGGCGGTTTCTCCTGGTCTGGTTCCGTCCGGAAAGAACGGTCGAGGTCGAGAGCGCGGCCGGCCCGGCGGGACCGGCCGACTTTTTCCGGGAAGCCGGTTTCGATCCGGAGGTGGCCGAGCTCTCTCTCGACCCGGGTCCGGAGGAGCGGTCCGCGGTCACATCCCGCCTGGCCGGCCACCGGGCGGTGCTGCTCACTTCGTATGACGCTTACCGCTTTCCCCGTCAAAGGCAGCTGATCGAGGAGGTTTTGCGGTCGCGTCCGGACGCCCGGCTGGCGGTGGTCCGGGATCCGAGGGACGCCGGGCTCTTTCCCGGCGCCGCCCAGCTCCTGGTCACCCGGGGGCACGGCCCCTATTCGCTCCGGGCCCTGGCCGGGATCCTGGCCGGGCCGGGGGGGGACGGGGAATAGTGAAGAACACTCACTTCATCGGGATTGCCGGGACCGGGATGTCCGCCCTGGCCCAGCTGGCCCGCTGGGGGGGCGATCCGGTCTCCGGTTCCGACCGGTTCTTTGACCGGGGCGAGAACCTTGATCTCCGCTCCCGCCTGGCGGGGGAGGGGATCGAGATCTTCCCCCAGGATGGCTCCGGGATCGAGCCGGCCGGGCTGGCGGTCAGCTCGGCGGCGGTGGAGGCGGATATCCCCGACCTCCGGGCGGCCGGGAGGAAAGGCCTCCCCGTCCTCAGCCGGGGCGAGTATCTCCTCCGGCTGGCGGAAGGGAAGGTATCGCTGGCGGTGGCGGGGACCAACGGGAAATCGACCACCACCGCGCTCCTGGCCTGGATCCTGGAGCGGTCCGGCCTCGACCCCGGGTGCGCGATGGGGGCTCCCCTGGTCCGGGGCTGGAGCGGCTGGGGTAACGCCCGGAGAGGAGGCTCGGACCTCTTCTGCTTCGAAGCCGACGAGAGCGACGGCGTCCTCGACCGCTATCGGCCCCGGTACGGGGTCGTCACCAATATCTCTCCGGACCATTTCTCCCTCGATCGCCTGCGGGAGATCTTCGCCCGCTTCGCCGCCGGTTGCCGGGAAGGGTTAGCGGTCAATAACGACTGCCCCGAATCCCGGGCGCTTTCACCCGGCCGGGCCCGGAAAATTACCTTCGCCGTCGACTCCGCCGCCGATTTCCGGGCCCGGAATGTCGAACTGCGCCGCACTTCCCTCTCGTTTTGCCTCGACGGGGTGGATTTTCAACTTCCCCTCCCCGGAAGGCATAACCTCTACAACCTGCTGGCGGCCGTCTCCCTGGCCGCGGCGGCCGGTCTCGACCTCGAGCGGGCGGCGTGTGCGGCGGCGGTATTTCCCGGATTGAAGCGGCGGCTGGAAGTAATTTTCGACTCGCCGGAGCTGACGGTGATCGACGATTATTCCCACAATCCGGCCAAGATCGCCGCCGCCCTGGCCGCCGCCCACGGGTTCGGCTCCCCCCTGACCGTAATCTACCAGCCCCACGGTTACGGTCCGCTGGGGCGTTTTCGCCGGGAGCTGGCCGCCGCGTTTTCCGCCGGACTGGAGGAGGGAGACCGGCTCTTCCTCCTCCCGGTGTATTACGCCGGGGGGACGGCGGCGGCCGATTTCGGGAGCGGGGAATTCGCCGCTGAAATCAACGGCCCGGCTGCGGTCAGGGCCCTCCCGGGTTGTGAAGCCGTCTTCGACCAGTTGGACCCGGCCTGGGAGGTTTACATAGTGATGGGCGCCAGGGATCCGAACCTGCCCCTCCTGGCCCGCCGGATCGCCGCCGCGCTGGGAGGGGGCGGGTAGCAAATGAGGACGAGTACAGTGTCGAGTACGAGGATGGGCGTGCAATATTCCGAAAAAACAATGGAGGATTACCGCGCGGCGCTGGAGGAGCTTTACCGGCTGCGGCTCTTCGGGACCAAGCTCGGGCTGAACAATATCCGCAGGCTGCTGGAACTGCTGGGTAACCCGGAACGGGACCTGGACTTCTACCACATCGCCGGGACCAACGGCAAGGGATCGACGGCCGCCATCCTCCAGCGACTGTTAATGACCACCCGCCTCCGGGTGGGGCTTTTTACCTCGCCCCATCTCGATGACTTCCGTGAGCGGATTCGGATCGGCTCCCGCCCCATCTCGCCCGGGGAGACCGCCGCCGGGGTGAGGGAGATCCTCCCTCTCCTCGACCGGGTCGCCCGAACCCCCGGCTGCTCCCACCCCACCTACTTCGAGGCGGTCACCGCGCTGGCCTGCCGCTATTTTTGCCGGAAAGGGGCCGGGGCGGTGGTCTGGGAGGTGGGGCTGGGAGGGAGGCTCGACGCCACCAACGCGGTCACCCCGCGGATTTCGGTCATCACCACGATCGGACTTGAACACCAGGCCTACCTCGGCAAGACCCTGGACCGGATCGCCCGGGAGAAGGGAGGGATCGTCAAGCGGTCCATCCCCCTGGTGACCGCGGTCTCCCCGGGGAGAGGACTGGACCGCCTTCGGCGGATCTGTCGAAGCCGCCGCGCTCCGCTGGTCGAGGTAAAAAAACTCTACCGGGCCCGGTCGATCTCCCGGGGGCTGGAGGGACAGGTGATCGCCTTCAGTGGTCCCCACCGAAGCTATCCCGAGATCTTTCTTCCCCTCCCCGGAGATCACCAGGTAAGCAACTGCCTGACGGCGCTCGCCGCCTGGGAGAGAGGCGACCCTAAAGCGGGGGAAATCCCGCCCGGACGGGTCAGAACCGCGGTCGGGGCGGTCGCCTGGCCCGGCCGGTTCGAATATTTCCCCGGACCGCCGGAGGTGATTGTCGACGGCGCCCATAACCGTAACGGCGCCCGGGTCCTGGCGGCGACCCTGCGGGACCTGCTCCCCGGACGCCCCCTGATCCTGATCATCGGGGTTCTGGGCGATAAGGACGCGAAAGAGATCTGCCGCCCGCTGCTTCCCCTCTTCGGAAAGACAATCGCCGTCACTCCCCCGAGCGCCCGGGCCCTGGCCGCTTCCCGCCTGGCCCGGATCATCCGGTCCCAGGCGGGGGAGAGGAAAATCCCGGTTCTGGTCCGCAAATCACTTGAGTCCGCCCTGGCTTACTGCTACCGTAACTATCTTCCCGGCCGGGAAGGGGCGGGGGTCCCCCCGGTTATCTGCGTCACCGGCTCCCTCCGCCTGATCGGCCCGGCCCGGAAATATATATTCAGCCGGCCAGGATCAAAACAATGAAGAACTCGGAGACCACAGCGATCTTCAACGCGGTTTTATTACGTCCGGGGCTGCCGGAGGCCCGGGGCGGGGTGCTGATAAAAAAGGGCCGGATCTCCCGGTTGCTGGGAGAGGCGGAACCGCCCCCGCCGGATGCCGCGAAGATCGACGGACGGGGGAGTTATCTCGCCCCCGGTTTTATCGATCTCCACATCCACGGCGGGGGAGGGGATGATTTTCTCTCCGAGGGGAGCCGGCGGTTGGACCGGATCCTGAAATTCCTGCCCCGTTTCGGAGTTACCTCCATTCTCCCCACCATCGCTACCCCCTCGGGGGCGGAACTGCTGGAGCTGATCCAGCTGCTGGGGCCTTATTACCGGGGCCGGCAAACCGGGAGCCTGGTGCTGGGGATCAACCTGGAAGGGCCTTATCTCAGCATCGGGAAACGGGGGGCCCAGCCGCTCCGGTTTCTCCGTCACCCCTCGAAGGACGAGCTGAAAGAAGTCCTCGGGGAGGCCCGGGGTTCGATTAAGATAATGACCCTGGCCCCGGAACTGGACGGGGCCATCCCCCTGATCCGGATGCTGAAGCGCTCCGGGGTCATCCCCGCCGTCGGCCATACCACCGCCGACTACGAGACGACCCGCCTGGCGATCCGGGCCGGGCTTTCCTACGCCACCCATCTCTTTAACAGTTATCCCCCGCTCCACCACCGCCAACCGGGCGCGGTGGGGGCGATCCTGGAATCCCCCCGGGTGAAGGCCGAGTTTATCTGCGATGGGGTTCACCTCTCCCCGGTGATCATTCGCCTGCTCTTCCGGCTCAAGGCCCTGGAAGACCTCCTATTGGTCACTGACGGGGTGGCGGTGCTGGGGAGGAGGATCAAGAAATTCTCGATGGGAGGGAGGGAGGTGGTGGTGGACCGGAACGGGGCCCGACTCCCCGACGGGACCCTGGTCGGGAGTATGCTCCCGATGAACCGGGCCCTGCGCAATGCCGTGGAGTTTACCGGCCTTTCCCTCCCCGACGCCCTGAGACTGGTCACCGTCAACCCGGCCCGGCTGCTGAAGATCGCCGACCGGAAAGGCGACCTCCGGCCGGGGATGGACGCCGACCTGGTGCTGATGGACCGGCGCTGCAACGTCAGCCGGACGATCATCGCCGGGAAGACGGTCTTTGAGAGGAAGACCGACTGATTGCCTGTTCTCGCTGTCTTCCAGGTTCCTCTGGCCATTGGTGTCCTTAGCCCGGGAATTAACTTTTCCTGTAATTCTCCGGTATGCTATTATTCTCCCGGATCAATCAACTAAGGAGGCAAGGATGAGAAAGTTAGTGGTAGTGAGCGTGGTCGGCTGTCTGTTGGCGCTGGGCTTGGGAATCTTCACGGCGGAGATCTTCGCCGCCCCGAAAAAGACGATCGCCGTCTCCGAGTTCGAGAATAAGTCGGGCTGGAGCGGGGGCTGGAAAATCGGCTGGAGGATGCAGGAGATGATGGCCACCTCACTGATCGATACCGGGCGGTTTACGGTGCTGGAGCGGCAGGACCTCTCCTCGGTGATGGCCGAGCAGGACCTGGGCGCCTCCGGCCGGGCGGCGTCCGGATCGGCGGCCGCGGTCGGGCAGCTGGCCCGGGCCCAGATCCTGATTTCCGGCGCGGTGACCGAGTTTGAGGAGAAGAAAGGCGGGGAGGGAGCCGGGATCGGGTTTAAAGGGTTCCGGATCGGCGGCAGCCACGAGCAAGCCCACGTGGCGATCAATGTCCGGATTTACGACACCACCACCGGCGAGGTCCTCGATTCTCTCCGGGTGGCCGGTTCGGCGGACGCCGGCGGCCTGAAAATCGGCTACAGCAACTCCGACTTCGGGGGCGACCTGGGCGGTTTCCGCAAGACCCCGCTCGGGGAAGCGACCCAGGAAGCGATCGACGAGGCGGTGCAGAAGATCGCCTCTCGGCTGAAAAACGTCCCCTGGCAGGGCAAGATCATCAAGGCTTCCCCCTCCCAGGTTTATATCAATTCCGGCAGCGAGGGCGGGATCAGCGATGGTATGGAGTTCGATGTATACCGCCAGGGAGAGGCTTTGATCGATCCGGATACCGGGCTGAACCTGGGAGCGGAGACGGAAAAGATCGGCCGGGTCAAAGTCAACGATGTAAAAGAGAAGTTTGCCATCGCCGAGGTCGTCTCCGGTTCGGATATGGAGCGGGGCGACCTGGTTAAAACTGACTGAGATGTTCCGCTGGTTCTTCAAGCTGATCCTGCTGGCGGCCGCGGCGGCCCTGGTTTACGGTCTCTGGCTTCTCTACCAGGAGAAGTCTCCGGAAGAAAAGGCCGGGATTCGGGGCGGCTGTTCCCGTGGGATGAAAAGCGCGGGGAAGACGGTGACCGAAGCCGGGCAGAAAGTGGTGGAGAAAGGCAAGCAGGCTTATGAAGACTACCGGGAGGGGGAGCGGGAATAGAGGGCTCTTGAGCAATTCCGACCAGGCTAACCCGACGGCGCCCCCCGGCCGGTTTTATCTCCGCACTTTCGGCTGCCAGATGAACCGGCACGACTCGGAACTGGTTTCGGGTCTGTTACAGGCCCGGGGCTGGATCCGGGTCGATGACGAGAAGGATTCCGACCTGATCCTGCTCAATACCTGCAGTGTCCGCGGCCGCCCGGAAGAAAAAGTCTGGGGCCGCCTGGCCCGCTACCGGGGTTTGAAGGCCGATCGACCGGGCCTGATCCTGGGGGTTCTCGGCTGTATGGCGAGAATCCGGGGAGACTCGATCCGGCGGCGTTTCCCGGAAGTCGACCTGGTCCTGGGCCCGGAGGAGCTCGACCGCCTGGCGGAAGAGCTGGCGGCCCGGGCGGCTTCCATCCCGGAGCCGCTCCCCGAGCCGGAAGCGGTCCGGGAGAGTCCGCTCTCGGCCTGGGTGACGGTGACCCGGGGCTGCGATAATTTCTGCTCCTACTGCGTGGTCCCTTACGCCCGGGGCCGGGAAGTCTCCCGCCCCCCATCCGAGATTTTGGCCGAGGTCGGCCGCCTGGGTCAGGAGGGGTATCGGGAAGTCACCCTCCTGGGACAGAACGTCAACTCCTACCGGGGCGCGGGGACGACGGGGGAGGAGGTCGATTTCCCCGGCCTGCTTCGCCGGCTGGACCCGGTCCCGGGGATCGAGCG
>JAVCCZ010000130.1 GCA_030765265.1 Candidatus Erginobacter occultus | reverse complement strand
GTATGAGGGAGAAAGCTGTAACCTATCTTCGAACCGCTCTCGATCGAGCCGATGTCGATTTTCACCCCGGACAGTGGGAAAGTATCGAGGGGCTTCTCAATCGACGAAAGCTGCTCGTCGTTCAGCGAACCGGCTGGGGAAAGAGTATGGTCTATTTCCTCGCCACACGCCTGCTCCGTGATGCCGGATCGGGCGTAAGTTTACTGATCTCCCCCCTGCTTTCCCTGATGAGAAATCAGATAGAAGCCGCGAGCCGCATCGGCTTGCGCGCGGAGACGATTAACAGTACAAATCGGGACGATTGGGATAGAGTTGAAGAGGAACTCCGAAATAATCGTATTGATATACTGCTGATCTCGCCGGAGCGTCTGGCCAACGAAAAGTTTCGCGATAATGTTCTTGTCAGCATCGCCGACCGGGTGGGTTTGTTAGCGGTCGATGAGGCGCATTGTATATCCGATTGGGGCCACGATTTTCGGCCCGACTATCGGCGGATCGTCAGGGTACTGCAGGCGTTGCCGGGAAATATCCCCGTCCTGGCGACTACGGCGACCGCCAACGACCGGGTCGTGGACGATATCATTTCGCAGTTGGGTGATGATATCCGGTTGATTCGCGGCCCGCTGTTAAGAGAGAGTTTAAAACTCCAGAACATTGTTATGCCCAGCCCCGCCGCCCGGATGGCCTGGCTGGCTACAATCCTCCCATCGCTTACCGGCAGCGGCATTATTTACACCCTAACCCAGCGTGACGCCGAGCGGGTGGCGGAGTGGTTGAATATCAAGGGCATCCCGGCCCAGGCCTATCACGCGGGATTGGTGGACATGGGACGCGCTCCATCGCGTCGCGAAGCGCTGGAACAGATGTTGTTGAATAATGAGATCAAGGCTTTGGTGGCGACTGTGGCCCTGGGTATGGGTTTCGATAAACCGGATATTGGTTTCGTGATTCATTTCCAGCGCCCGCCATCGGTAGTGCACTACTATCAGCAGGTCGGCCGGGCCGGCCGTATTCTCGACCAGGCCTTCGGTATTCTGTTGCACGGCGAAGAAGACGACAAAATCGCGGATTACTTTATCCGGAGCGCGTTTCCTCCGCAATGGCACGTCAATGCTATAATTCAAGAGCTGGAGACAACAGCAGACGGGTTGTCCCTGCGCGAATTGGAGGCACGGTTAAATTTAAAGCATTCCCAGTTGGGAAAGGCCCTCAAATATCTTTCGGTGGAGATGCCTTCCCCGGTCACCAAGATTGGTCCCAAATGGCATCTGACCGCGGCAGCCCGGGGCTATAGTATTAATCAGGAATTTGTCCAGGCTATCAGCGATATCCGGAGAGAAGAGCAGGCCCAGATGCAAGAATATATGCGGTATTCGGGCTGCCTGATGGAGTTTCTGGCTCGGGCCCTGGACGATCCATCCGCGGAACGGTGCGGCAAGTGCGCTAACTGCCGGGGTCAGCCGGTGGTCCCGGTTGAATACAACCCCGATCTGGGGAATCAAGCCGCGATCTTTCTTAAGAGATGTCATCAGTTATTGGCGCCCCGCAAACAGTGGCCGAGCGGCGGCGCGCTGCCAACCTACGGTTTTTCCGGGAACATCGGTGAAGACTTGCGCGCTGAAGAAGGTCGGGCCTTGTGCCTGTGGAGAGACGCCGGCTGGGGAGAGATGGTGGCGGACGGTAAATACCGGCACGGACGTTTCGATGATGAGTTGGTCCGCGCCTGCGTGGAGATGATTGAGGTCTGGAATCTACGACCGGCGCCGGAGTGGATCGCTTCTATCCCGTCCCGGAATCGCCCGGAGCAGGTCCCCGATTTCGCCCGGCGACTGGCCGCGGCATTAGATCTCCCTTTTTATGATTGCTTAAGAAAGATCAGAAACAATTCTCCCCAGAAAGAAATGTTGAATAGTTTTCAGCAGGCTCGTAATCTCGATGGTGTGTTTGGGGTGGAGCCGTCTCGCTTGCCCCACACAGCTTGCTTCTTGATTGACGATGTAACTGACTCCAAATGGACATTGACGGTAGCGGCGGCGTTGTTGCGCCGGGCCGGCGCCTCGGCGGTTTTCCCATTGGCTCTGGCCCTGAATTCGCCGCGGATTGATTGAGGGAAACAATGAACTCTTTAAGCCAGGACGCGAAAGTTATCTTGCTGCTCTGTGGGTACTTGGGATCGGGAGAGGAATTCAAGCCCCTCGGCCTGCGGGAGTACAACCAGGTGGCCCGCTGGCTCAGGACGAAGGAATTACGGCCGGCGGATCTGCTTTCGCCCGATTACCTCCCGGCCCTGGCCGATGATCTCAAGATATCGGCACCGCGGCTGGAGGCTTTGATGAAACGCGGCGTCAAGCTCGGCTTTGCCGTGGAGAAATGGAATCAAAGCGGGATCTGGGTCCTCTGCCGGAGTGACTCGGATTATCCGTCGCGATACCGGAAGCATCTCAAGGAACAAGCTCCGCCGGTACTTTTCGTGGTCGGATCGCGATCGCTTCTCCCCGGCGGCGGGTTAGCGATTGTCGGGTCGAGAAACGTAGACCAGGAGGGCGAAACCTTTGCCCGTGAAACAGCGGCCCGGTGCGCCCGGAGTGGTATGCCGGTTATTTCCGGCGGGGCGCGGGGGGTTGACCTAGCGGCGATGAAAGGGGCGCTGGCTGCCGGGGGCGTGGTCATTGGCGTGCTGGCCGATCAGCTCCTGAGGAAAAGCGTCGATTCGACATTTCGTGATTCACTGGCGGATGGCCGCTTGCTTTTAATCTCTCCTTACAACCCCGAATCCAGGTTTACTGTCGGCAACGCAATGGGGCGCAACAAGCTGATCTACGCCCTGGCGGATTACGGCCTGGTAGTCTGCGCCGCGCACGGGAAAGGAGGGACGTGGGCGGGAGCCGTCGAAGAATTAAAGCGCGACTCCGGCCGCCCGGTATTTGTCCGGGTTAGCGAAAATGCGCCGCCGGGGAACCGGAAACTCCAGAACCAGGGGGCGATTCCTTTCCCGGAGATTTCCGCCGGAAACCTGACCGCCGAGCTATTGCAACAAGCCGCACAAAGCCAACGTTCCGAGGCCTGGGAAGAAGAATTACCACTTTTCCGCCGGGATTCCGCCGCCCGGCGAAAGCAAGAACCGGTCTTGGTCGGGGAAACCGCCGCCGATTTCAGTGGGAAAGCCACTGCAGACGATCCTGAGGAGGTGACAGGCTCTGCCTCCATCTATGAATCTGTCTTACCCGTGATCATCAATACCCTCGATCAGCCGATGTCCGCCGCGGACCTAGCCGGTCGGTTGGATGTCGCGAAGGGGCAACTGGATACCTGGCTCAAGCGAGCTGCCGGCGAGGGCCGAATCAGAAAATTGACCCGCCCGGTCCGCTACGTCCAATAAAGCTATAATCCCTGAAGACCTATAACGACTACTTCGTTGCGCCCCTCGCGCAATCCAGGAAATCGCTTTTCAAAAAGGGCTGATACCATACATCCCCGCTGATCGTTAATCGAAAAATTTTCGGCCGCCAAACCCAAGGCGGCTTTGACCGGTCTTCGCCGCCGCCAAATAACTATGTTCGTCCAAGCCTTCAAAAACATCGATGACGTTCTCTGGAAGGAGGCGGACTGCACGACCGAGCTTGATTACACCGAGCAGACTTCCTGGCTGCTCTTTCTGAAATATCTCGACGGGCTGGAGCAGGACAAGGCGGCCGAAGCGGAGCTGGAAGAGAAGGGGAAGTATTCTTTCATCCTCGAATACGTGACCCCAGGGTCAGACCTTGACTATTGACAGTTTCTGGTAATATGGATCGACCAGGGACACTTGAAGAACATCGGAGTACTCTTGAAAGCCGCGCTGGATGTTCACTATGGTTGTAGCGGAGCGACCGC
>JAVCCZ010000075.1 GCA_030765265.1 Candidatus Erginobacter occultus | reverse complement strand
GTTTTTTACCTCGTCAAATTTATTCATCGCGGTCGTTCCTCAGTTTGATGATTGTCCGGAGATATAATAATACATAACGGAGGAAGATCAAGGGGTTTGAGCCGGTCTTCGAGTAGCCCCGTTCCCGCTCGGAGTTGGTGTAGGGGATCTCTCCGATCCGGTAGCCTCTCCGCTCCGCCCGGACCAGGAAAGTGATGCAGTAGTCTCCGTAAGTTCCCGAGAAGGGAAGCTCGGCAAGGACGGTCCTGCGAGCCCGGACAAAACCGCTGGAGAGGTCGCGGATCTTCGAGCGGACCCAGAGGCTGCCGACCCGATTCAGGACCAGGCTGGAGTAACGGCGGACGGGGTTTTTTCTTCCGTCCCGGCCGCCGGGGACATAACGGGAAGCGACCACGATGTCATAGTTTTCATCGGCGGCGATCAGGTCGGGGATGATCTCCGGGGGATGGGCGAAGTCGGCGTCGAGCCAGATCACCGTCTCCTGCCGGGCGGCCGCGACCCCGGCCCGTAAAGCCGAGGTCAGCCCCCGCTCCTGCCGTCTCAGGACCCGGATCCGGGGGTCGATCTCTCCCATTCGTGCGGCGATCTCCCCGGTCCCGTCCGGGGAGTCGTCATCGACCACGATGATCTCGGAGTCCGGCGAGATCCGCCCCGCGATCTCCTCCAGCAGTAACTTGATCGTATCCTTTTCGTTATAGGTCGGCAGGACTATGGAAACCGGTTTCGACATAATGCGTGGAGATTATATATCCCTCCCCCCACTGTCAATTGAAATGGCGGTCGTTTCTTGACATTACGAAAGGTTGTACCTATAGTCAGGGGTTGAAAAAACAGGGAGTGATTGATACTATTCCGGCCGGCTCGAATAGGGCTGCCGGAGCTCGTCAGATTGAATTACCGGATTCAACAACGGAGGAATAATGAACGAGATTAGCATTCTCCAGATACTTTATAAGAACCGGTTTCGCCTGCTGGTGGTTCCGGTCGCGCTTGGAGTTGTGGTGGGGTTGCTTTCCCTCCTCAGTTCCAACCAGTATAGTTCGACGGCGGCGATCAGCGTCCAGCGGCCCGAGGTCCCGATCACCGGGGAGATCTCCCCTCTCCAGGTGGAGGCCCTCCGTTCCCTGGCCGATTCGGCCCGGATAAAAAGGGAACTTTTCGACGACCTCCGAGAAGATGGCGAACTCGAAGAGCGGATTGATTTTCGACGGTTCCAGAGACTGCTCTCGACCCAGGTCCAGCACGTGGAAGGCCGGGAGAGGACCCTTCTGCCGATAGTCAAGCTGACCGCCACCACCTCCGATCCCGCCCTCTCGATGGAGATCGCCAACCGCTGGGCCGAGGTGGTTCTCGCCCAGACCAGCAAGATCTATCAGAGTGGGGTGGGCGAACTGAGCGATTTTACCGCCGCGATGTACGAGGAAGTCAACAAGTCCCTCCGGGAAAGCGAGGAACGCTACGCCGGGGTCAGGCTGGAAACCAACCTGGAAGAAAATCAGCGGGCCCTCAAGCACAACCGGGAATTGTATTCCCGGCTCCTGGGGAGATCGCTCGACCTGAAAGAACAGGCCGCCACCGGTGAGGCCCGGTTAGGGCAGCTGGAAGCCCGGGTGGCCGAGCAGGAGATCGAGGGGATCTGGATCGGGGAACACTTTACCCCGGACGATGAACTGGACGGCGACTCCGGGCTTTCAACTTCGACCCCTTTGATCCGGAGGATATTGAGCACCCTGCAAAGCCTGGCCCGCAACGAGGAAGCTCTGGCGGACTTCGAGAAGACCAGCGGGTTGGAGCAGAAGCAGGCCCGGATCAAGGTTTTGAAGGTGCAGATCGACGAGATCACCAGGGAGATCCTCCGGGCCCGGGTGGAACTTTCCAGCGTGGAGCCGAACTACCGGAAATTGACGGAAGAACTCGCCGATCTGAACCCGACCATCAACCTGAAGAAGGCCCTCGGCGATGAAATGCTGATGGTACTTCCGGAGGGCGGGAGGAAAGGAGAGGAATTTCCGAAGCTGGAGTCGGAGATCAGCAACCCGATCTACGAAGAGATCAAGGCCGAGGTGGTCCGCCTCTCCGGTCAGGTCGATGGTTTGAAGAATAAGATCGAGGAAGGCGATGAGCGTCCGGGGGAATTGCGGACCGAGATCGCCGACTTGAACCGGGAGATCGCCTCCCTGTCCGCCCGGCAAAGAGTCTTTCAGGCGGCGATCGATCGAGACCGGGGACTGCTCGATTATTACGCTCTCTCCTACCGGGAGGACCGCCGGCGATTCGAGGAAGTCAAGAAAGAGCTGGAACAGGCGGCGGCGGAACTGGCGGCGACCGAAAATCTGCTGGCTGATGCCGCGTCGAGCATTTCCCAGTTGGAAGAGAAAGTCTACGCCGGGGAAAACACCATCGCCCAGATGAAGCGGGATGTCGATAACCTCTCCAATGTCCGGTCCTCCCTGGCCTCCCGGGCGGAAGAGGTTAAGCTGCTCCAGGTCTCGATGGAGAATGTCTCCCGGAGCGGGACGGTTCTCCTTTTCGGAGCGGAGGAGGATCCGATCAAGGTCGGACCTCGCCGGGGACGGATCGTTTTGATCGCGTTCCTGCTGGGCCTCCTCATCTATTCCCTGGTCCTGGTCCTGGGCGAAGCGGTCCAACAGACGGAACCGCGTTCAGCCCCCAAAACCGGCTGAACTTACCCTCCGGCCCCTCCCCAGACGATGCAGGCCGCCCGGCATAAGAGAGCGGGAAAATTTCCCGCGCTTTCCCGAGGTGGTTTGATCTGGCTGCTCGTCTCCCTGGCGGTCCTGGCCGCTCTCCCCGGGATGATGTCGGGGAATTACCTCCCCAAGATTTTCTGGGTCGCCCTGACGGTGGGGATCGGACTGGCCATCCTCCCGCCCCCCCGCAGGGAGGCGGTGGGTTTGAGCCTGCTCGGAGGGGTCTGGCTGGCCTACCTGGTCTGGGCCCTGCTTTCGCTGACCTGGGCCCTCCAGCCGCGGGTCGCCCTGGAGCGCTGGCTGGTGATGCTCGTCCTGACCTTGGCTTATCTTTTGGCCGGCCGGACCCGCTTCTGGGAGTCGAGCGTTTTCTGGCGGGGCTTTTCCCTGATTGCCGGCCTGGCGGCCCTGATCGGGATCCTCCAGTATTACCTCCCCTCGTTCTCGCCGGCCAACTACTTCCCCGGCACCGCCGTTCCCCGGGGCACGATGGGCCACCGCAACTACGCCGGGATGTATTTTATGGTCACCCTCCCTTTCTTGGCCCGATATTATTTCTCCGCTCGGGGGAAGGAAGCGCGGCTACCCTTCGCCGCCTTGGTCCTGGGGATGGGCTTTCTTCTCCTGGCCAAGACCCGGGGGGCCTGGCTGGGACTGGCCGCTGGGGTGGTCTTCTTCCTGGCCGGCGGCGGCGGGAGGAAACTGTACTGTTTGAAACTTCGCTTCGTTCTTCTGGCGGGAACCCTGGCGGCGGCGGTAATCTTTGTTCTTGCCGTCCGCCCGCCCCGGTCGGTTGAGAATATGATGGCCGGGAAAGCGGATCTGGCCCGGACCGCCCGGACCCTGCTCGACCCCGAAAACCGCCTGGCGATGTGGCGGGAGATCCCCGGCGTCACCCATCCCCTGCTTGGCGCCGGATTCGGGAACTTCCCCATCCTTGCCACCCCTTTAGATAGAGAGGGAAAGGTCAAGACCCTGAACTGGGAAGTCCACAATGACTACCTCCAGGCCTATGTCGATCTCGGGGTACCGGGGGCGGTTCTATTCCTGGCGATTTTCGTCATCCTGATTCTGCTGGCCTGGCGGGGGAGGGGACGGGGGCTGATCCTGGCGGCGGGCGCGTCGATCGTCGGCCTGTCGGTGATGCAGTTCACTGTCTTCACGATGGAGGTGGTCAGCACCCAGGTCTGGATCGCCGGGGTGGTGGCCTTGCTCAACCGGGAAGCCGTTGGCCGGTCCCGGAAAAAGTTCCGGCGGCTGGCCGGGATAATTCTCCCGCTCAATTACCTGGCCGCGCTCGGTCTTCTCCTTTTGGCCGGGGTAATCGGTTTGACGATTCGCGGGGACCGGGAATTCCGCCGGGGCCGGGAAGAGTTTGAACAGGTGATTGCCTACCAGGAGGCCCTGCGGCAGCCGGACGGTTACCCGGAGGAGACCCTGGATCGTATTCGCCGGGAACTGGATTACGCCCGTATCCGGCTCCAGGTCCGCCTCCGCTATCTGGCCGACCGGGTGCTGCCGAAGATGCTCTTCGACGCCAATATGCGGCACATCACCTGCCACCAGTTCGCCGGCCTGGCCCTGGGGATCGACGATCAGCGGGCGGCAAAAAAGTTTTCCCGGAAAGCTCTGGATCTCCACCCTTACGACCGCACCGCCCTTACTTACCTGGCGGCGATCACCCTCCAGCAAGGCCGCTTCGAGGAGGCATTTCACTATCTCAGCCGAGGTCTCGATATTTTCGGGTACAACTCCTACCTGCCCTTTTTCGGAGAAAATCTCGCCAGACTATACCAGGCCCGGGGCGAGTTGCTTCGGGCCCGGGAAATTCTGGAGAGGATGGAATCCAACCGGGTTATTCCCCCCTCCGCGCCCGTCCCGCCGGCCCGGACGAACTCGGTCCCAATCGATGCTGTCCTTGACTGGGAAGACTGCCGGGGCGCCGTCACCTATGATCTCTATCTTTGGACGGCTGGGGAGAAAAGCGAAGCCCCCGATCCCTTCGCAACCGGTATCCGCGAGAGTCGATTCCGAACTCGAAGCGGTCTGCGACCGGGGACTACCTATTTCTGGCGGATAAACGCGGTCGGACGATACGGTGAAGCGGAAGGGAAACTGTGGTTTTTTCGGACGGAGGATACCCTGCGCTGACGGAAGCGGGTGGGGTCGGTTGACTTTCTTAAAGTAATTACGTTATAGTACCGGTTTCAGGAAACTGATACCAGTAAGGAGGGTAATTATG
>JAVCCZ010000021.1 GCA_030765265.1 Candidatus Erginobacter occultus | reverse complement strand
CCGAGATCCCCCTGATCACGCTCTGGCTGACTTTCCGTTTCCGGCGGAAGCTGTTTTACATCTACCTGCCGATCGTGATCGGGCTGATCTCTTCGACCGTCTATCTCCGCTACCACTACGTCATCGACGTCATCGCCGGGATGGTCCTGGCCGGGGTGGGGATTTTGCTGGCGCGGGGGGCGGAGAAAAAAATCGGGGACAGGGCTTAATCCACGAATTACACTAATTTACTCGAATTTCTCCCCCACCGCCTCGCACCCTTTTTTATAACCACGAATCCTCACGAATCTTCGCGAAGAAGAAAATAATCGCTATCGGGATCGCTATCGCTATCGGGATCGATCTTTTCCGAGTCTCACCCCGCTGGAGCCGGCCAACCGTTCCCCGCTTAAAAATCTATGATTAGGGGGAGGGCGCGGTCATAGGGGGCGATCTTCAGGGTGACGGTCAGGTCATCGGGGATGACGAAGGCGCCGTCGATTTCCACCGGCTCGCCGTCGATTTCCTGGCGGAGGCGGGGGGTGGGGGTCCTAAAGCCGCCGAAGGGGGTGAGGACGATCAGGTCGCCGTCGGGGTTGATCTCCAGGCCGTCCACGCCCGAGTAGGAAAATTTGATCCGGCCGGGATCGGCTCCGGGCGATACGGTGCAGCGGTAACGGATATTCGCCCCCTCCAGCCGGCAGACGAGGTTGATCCCCGGGTAGATGCCGCGATAGACCACCTCCCGGTAGGTGGGGATGGAGGTCCGCCAGTTCTCCCGGTCGCCGATGAAGTAGTTGATCTTTCCCGGCAGTTCCTTCGCCCCCTCGAGGGCGGCCTCGGGATCGGGGTCGGAAAACCGGAGCCGGAAGACCAGCCGGGAGACCGTGGTCTCCTCCTCCTCCCCCGGAGGGGAAGGCCGGTCAGGGGGTTCGGCCTGCCCCGAGAGGAAGTCGAAGACCACCTCGTCCCCGGTCAGGTAGACTGTTCCCCGGGGCCCCTTGAGATAATAACCGACCTCCTCCGCCAGCTGGCCGTCGTTGCGGATGAAGTGGGGAGGTACCCGGCCGTATTGAGCGCCCGGTGGTGCCGGTTCGGCGGGGGGAGGGGCGGCGGAATCGGTTCCCGGCCTTCCGGAGGGGGCGAAGAAGATCGCCCCCGCCGCCAGGGCGGGAATCAGCAATTTCATCCCGGTCATAGTAACTCCTTTTCGCTCGCGGGCAGTCTGGATTCTCTGCTTGCCAAGGCTACCATTAAGCGGTAGCTTATGTCTTGAGAAATCGGGAAAATTCCCCATCCGGAGCTAAAGATAATCAAGGAGACCCAAAGATGCGTATCCCGCGCGGACTTATCCTGGTCTTGCCGGCGGCCCTGACGATCGCCTCCGCCGGTTGGGCCCAGTACGGTTTCGAGGCCCACGGCCTGGGCGCTTTCCAGTTCGACGGGGAGGCTTCCGCCTTCGGGGCGGACCAGGTGAAAGACGGCGCCGGGGCCGGCGCTTCTTTTTTCTTCGCCTTTATCCCCGCCGTCCGGGTCGAGGTGGGCGCGGACTGGATCGAGACCAAGGATCAGGACCTGGCCGACTCCCGGATCCGGATCGCCCCCCTGACGGCGGCGGTCCGGGGTGGATACAACTGGGGAGATCTCTACCTCTATCTCGGGGCCGGGATCGGCTACTCGCTGAACAAGCTTTATCCCAACGGGGAAGCGGCCGGGGAATACGCCGCGCTCGGCCTCTACGATCTCGGGCTCTCCAACGATCCGATCTACTTCGCCCTGGCGGGGGCCGAGTTCGCCTTTTCCGACCGGTTCGGGCTCCGCGTCGAGTACCGTTACAACCGGCTGAGGACCCATATCACCTACCAGGATTGGCGCGGTTTCGAGGGGAAGGAGAAGTACAACCTCGATCACCAGCAGATCCGGGCCGGGCTGGCGGTGTATTTTTAGGGAGTGGGGAGTGGGGAGTGGGGAGTATCTCTGACCACTGCCTACTCCCCATTCCCCACTCCCCATAACCAACAGGTGACGTCGATCTCCCGACCCCGGGCTTTCTCCTTGGCCAGGAATTCTTTCACTTCCCCGGCCCCGACCGTTACCACCTCGATCTCTTCTTCCGGTTCCAGGGATTGGCGGGGATCGATATTCTCCGGGGCGGTCTCGTCGATCTCCATTTGGTAGACGATGACGTCGCAGTCGAGGATGGCCGGATTGATCTTCAGGCGGGGGCTCTCATCGATGATCCTCCCGGTATAACCGGTCTCCTCCTTCAGCTCGGCGGCCGCCTGGAGACGGGGGTCAACCCCGGGCGGGACCACCCCGGCCGGGAGGGCGACTACCGTCCGGTTGATTCCGGCCCGGTACTGGCGGAGCAGGACGACGCGCCCGGAAGGCTGGAGCCGGGCGAGGAGGAGGATCACTGTCTCGCCCCGGGAACGTTCCACCACCTCCCAGTTGACGGCGCCGCCGGTTAGGGAGCGGTAGGAGGCCCGCTTGATCGAGAGCCACTCCCCCCGGAACAGTATTTCTTCTTCCCGTTTTTTCATCGCGGGGCCAGCCTACCATATTTCTTTTCGCCCGGCCGCTTGAATTTTCCCGGCCGGGGGGTTATAATACCGGCCGTGAGAATATCTCCGTTATTTCTGGCGGGGTTTCTGCTGGCCGGCTGCGCCGGGACTCGTCCGGCGGGCCGGGCAAGGCTCGACGCCCTCCGCGGGGGAATGACGATGGCGGAAGTGGTCGAAGAACTGGGCGAGCCCACCGCCCGGATCGAGATGCGGGTTCCCGGCCGGGTTTATTACGATCTTTCTTACGTGGACACCATCGTCGAGCCGGGGGTGGTGGAATTATATTTCCGGCCCACCCTCTCGGAGATCGTAATCGATGCCGAGCCTTACCGGGAATATTGATTAAAACTTAACCGCCGGGAGTGCGGAAAATATGCCGGGTTTCCCGGGGTAAACAATCGAGGTGAAAGTTGATCGAGCAGGCGGCGGAAGCAATTAACCAATCCCGTTCGGTGGTGGTGACTTCCCACGTCCAGCCCGATGGCGACGCCCTGGGCTCGATTCTGGGGATGCTGCGGGCGCTGCGGGCGCTGGGCAAGGATGCCCGGGCGATCAGCCCCTCCCACGTCCCTTACGGGTTCACCTTTATGTTGGAGGACGAGGACGAGGTGGTCCGGTACGACCCGGTCCGGGACGACCCGATCCTGGCGGCGGCCGATCTTTTCCTGGTCCTCGATTGCGCCTCCCTCGACCGGGCGGGGGAAGTCGGTGAGAAGATGGCCGAACTGGGGAACCCGACCCTGATGATCGATCATCATACGACCAACGAGGCCCTGGGGACCTTCAATTACATCATCCACGACGCTTCCTCCACCGCCGCCCTCTGCCTGAACGTCCTCGACCAGCTCGGGGTCGAGCTGACCCTTCCGATCGCCGTCCCCCTCTACATCGGGATCATCACCGATACCGGCAACTTCAACTACCCCTCGACCACCCCCGCCACCCACGAGAAGGCCGCCCGGCTGCTGGCCGCCGGGGTCAACCCCTATGAGATCCACCGCAAGCTGGCCCTCGACCGGACGATCGACTTCATCCGGCTGGCCGGGCTGGCGATCTTCAACGTCCAGTTCGCCCGCTCCGGCGAGATCGCCTACTCCGTGGTCGGCAACGAGCTATACCAGAGATTCCAGCCCCGGGTCGACGAACTGGTGATGCTCCCCCCCTATCTCATCTCGATCCGGGACGTCGAGGTCGGCCTGTTGTTTCTGGAATACGAGCCGGGGATGGTCCTGGTCGAGCTCCGTTCCCAGGGGCTGATCAACGTCGGCACCCTGGCCAAGAGCCTGGGCGGCGGGGGCCATTCCGGGGCGGCCGGGGTCCGGCTCCCGGGCGAGATGTCGGATATCGTCTACCAGATCGTCCAGGACGCCGCCGTCCGGCTGGAGCTGGCCCACGCCAAGGGGGACGAGGAAGAGAGGCGGACGCGGATCTGGCGGCGGGTTTAGAACCCCCGGGCCGACATTCATTCTCCGCCCCAAACCATCAGTAGGTCAGGAGCGAGAGCCAGTTTCTTCCGTTGCTGCCCAAGGTCCAGCGCTGGTTTTTCCGGGCGATCACCCGCCGGCCGTTCCGGCCCAGAACCTCGGTGTTCACGGACGTGATCCGGATCGGGTCGTCCCCCAGCAGTTCGCTCTCGTCGTCACCGGCCGCCCGGCCCCGCAAAGGGATGCCGTACTGACAGCAGGCGATTACGATCGCTCCCTTCTGCACCGGTTCCCCCGCCCAGAGCGCGGGGTAGCGGCGGAAAAAATCGGGGAATTTTTCCACCCGGACGACTGCCTCGAAGGCGGCGGGGATGGATTGGAGGTGGCCGGCGAAGTCCCGGCCGGGGTTTTCCGCCCGGGCCCGGAAGAACTCCAGGGGATCGATCGGCATCAGGTTCCAGCCGTTGTAATCCCCGTGATCGTTCCGGATCTTCCGGGAGTGGGCCCAGTTTCCGAAGCGGCTGTTGGCGGCCAGGCCGATCTCGAAGTGGAGGTGGGCCCGGGAGAGGGGGATCCGGTAGGTGGCGGTGGTCCCCATCACCCCGAGGACCTCCCCGGCGGATACCCGGCCACCCTTTTCCCGGCCGGGGGCAAAGGAGGCGAGGTGGGAGTAGAGGGTGTAGACTTCCCCCAGCGGGTCGTCGTGGAGCAGGACCAGGTAAAGGCCGTAGGAAGAGTTGCCGGCGACCCGGTTGATATAGGCGACGGTGCCGTCGGCGACGGCGTGGATGGTATCCAGGGGGCGGTTTCTCCGGTCCCGGCTTCGAGCGGCGATATCGATCCCCTTGTGGAAAGAGGGGAGAAGTTTCCGGCCCTGCCGGGTGGTCCGGACCGAACCGTAGAGAGCCGACTCGACGTTCCCGGCGGCGGTCGGCTGGTAGACGCCGGGGAGCCGGGGGTCGGGGGGGTCTTCCTGCCCGGTGGGATAGCCCATCCGGGCCCAGGCCGTGGGGGGGGGGGAGGGGCGGGGGGCCGGAGTCGCGGTCCCGGGGGCCGGTTCGGTCCTTCCGGGATCCGGGGTGGAGTCAGCCCCCGGGTTCCAGGCGACGATCGCCGCCGCCGCCGCGAAGAAGAGGATCCAGCCGAATTTCCGGCTCCGCAATATTTTCTTTGCCATCATTATCGGCTGGTCTATAATGGATCGCGGCGGGTGTCAAGGATATACCAAAAAGCCCGCCCCAGGCAGCTGGAACCGGTAAAACGATTATCGAGGAGATTGCTATGACCCTTCATCCCGGGGCGGGGAAGCCCGTCCCCCCGGAAATGCTGGTGGATATCCCCCGGCTGATCGACGCCTATTATTCCCTCCATCCCGACCCCGACGACCCGGCCCGGCAGGTCAGTTTCGGGACCTCCGGGCACCGGGGTTCTTCCCTGGCGGGCAGCTTCAACGAGGATCATATCCTGGCCGTCGCCCAGGCGATCGCCGAATTCAGGAAATCCCAAAAAACCACCGGCCCGCTCTTTTTGGGGATGGATACCCACGCCCTCTCCCGGCCGGCGCAGACCACCGCGCTGGAGGTCCTGGCCGCCAACGGGGTCGAGCTGAGGATCGCGGCCGGGGACGGCTATACCCCGACCCCGGTCATCTCTTATGCCATTTTGACCTATAACCGCGGCCGGAGAGAGGGGTTGGCCGATGGGGTGGTGATCACACCCTCGCACAACCCGCCCGACGACGGGGGCATCAAGTACAACCCCCCGACCGGGGGCCCGGCCGATACCGGGGCGACCGCGATCATCGAGCAGCGGGCCAACCGGATTTTGGCCGGGGGGTTGAAGGAAGTGAAGCGGATCGGGGAAGCCGCCGCCCGTTCGGCCTCGACCACCCGGGAGTACGATTATATCTCTCCCTACGTCGCCGATCTGGGTCAGATCGTGGGGATGGAAGAGATCGCCGCGTCGGGGCTTTCGATCGGGGTCGATCCGATGGGGGGGGCGGGGATCGAGTTCTGGGATCCGATCGCCCAACGGTACGGGCTGAATCTGAAGGTGGTCAACCGGAAGGTTGACCCCGCCTTCGCCTTTATGACCCTGGACAAGGACGGGAAGATCCGGATGGACTGTTCCTCCCCGTACGCGATGGCCTCGCTGATCCGGCTCAAGGACGACTTCGATATCGCCTTCGGCAACGACACCGACTACGACCGCCACGGGATCGTCACCCGTTCCGGGGGGTTGATGAACCCCAACCATTACCTCGCCGTCGCCGTCGATTATCTCTTCCGGACCCGGGAAGACTGGGGGCCGGAGGTCCGGGTCGGGAAGACTTTGGTCTCCAGCTCGATGATCGACCGGGTGGCCGGACGGTTGGGCCGTAAACTCTGCGAGGTCCCGGTCGGGTTCAAGTGGTTCGTGGAAGGGCTGCTCGACGGCTCGCTCGGCTTTGGCGGGGAGGAGTCGGCCGGCGCCTCCTTCCTCCGCCGGGACGGGACCGTCTGGACCACCGACAAGGACGGTTTCATCCTCGATCTCCTGGCGGCCGAGATCACCGCCCGGACCGGGAAAGACCCCTCCCTCCATTACCGCCGGCTGGAGGAAGAGTTCGGGAGCCCGGTCTACGAACGGGTGGACGCCCCGGCCACCCCGGCCCGGAAGGCGGCCCTGAAGAAGCTCTCCCCCGAGATGGTGGCCGCGGACGAGCTGGCCGGCGAGAAGATCACCGCCCGGCTGACCCGGGCGCCGGGCAATGGAGCGGAAATCGGGGGTTTGAAGGTGGTGAGCGAAAACGGTTGGTTCGCGGCCCGGCCTTCCGGGACCGAGAACATCTACAAGATCTACGCCGAGAGTTTTCTCGGCCGCCGGCACCTGGAGGCGATCCTGGCCGAGGCGAGGGAGATCGTGGACGGGGTCTTTGCCCGGGCCGGGATAGAATAGCGAGGGGGGTGGGAGGAGCGGTTAAAAGATAAACAGTGCCCAGCGGAGGCCATTGATCAGGACGAAGCCCCAGCCGAAGAACCTCTGGATCCAGACTTCCGCCGCGCACTTGCTTTTTTTCTCGCCGCTGAAGATCATCCAGATTCCGACCAGAAGTAAAACGATAAAGATCAGGTGAGTTGTCCAGAGCGCCAGTTTATCCATTTCTTGTTCCTCCGATAATTATAGCTTTCGCTGAAAGGCAGGATAGAACATCAACGCCGGGGAAGACAAGATATTTTATCGCGAAACAGTTTAATCCGGAATTCTCGCTTCCGGGTTGTCGGGAAGCGGACCCTGGGCTATAATTATCCCGGGATTGCTTACCCCGGCTCATCGGGCCGGGTAACCAGGGGGTAGTGATGTCGAAAAGTCTGTATATTACAGCTACCGAGGCCAAGAGCGGCAAGACTTCAGTTGTCCTCGGCCTGACCGACCTCGCCTTGCGCAACGCACAGCGGCCGGGGTTCTTCCGCCCGATCATCGACGACGGCCCCGGGTCGGTCGATGATATCGCCCTGATCTCGTCGCGCTTCGAGACCCGGACCCCGGTGGAGGAGATGTACGCCCTGACCTGGTCGAAGGTGATGGAGCTGATGGCCCAGAACAAGCAGGAGGCGATCTGGAACGAGATCATCCGGGCCTACCAGAACCTGGAGGAGAAGCACGATTTTATCCTCTGCGAGGGGACCGACTTCAACTCCTCGTCCACGGCCTTCGAGTTCGATATCAACGCCGAGATCGCCGATATGCTCGGGATCCCGGTCCTCCTGGTGGCCAGCGCGGACGAGAAGACCCCCGACCAGACCCTCCAGGCGGTCGAGCTCGCCCACAATTCCCTGGCCCGGAAAGGCTGCCGGATCATCTCCACCCTGATCAACCTGGTCCATCCGGAGAGACGGAAAGGACTGATCGACTACCTGGGATCGTCCGGCCGGCCGGTCGACAACTGTTCGCTCTGTCTCCTCCCCTATGACAACCTGATGGCCGCCCCCAACCTCCAGGAGATCGCCGACAATTTAAACGCGACCAAGCTCTATGGCGGCGATCTCCACGAGGAGCACGTTTACGACTACCTGGTGGCGGCGATGCAGCTGCAGAATATGGTCGAGCACATCAAGTTCGGCTCCCTGATCATCGTCCCCGGCGACCGGGTCGATGTGATCATCGGCTGCCTGGCCGCGGTGGCCTCGCGGACGATGCCCTATATTTCGGGGATCATCCTCACCGGGGGCTTCGTCCCCGAGGGACGGGCCAAGCAGATGATCGAGGGACTCAACGTCACCGTCCCCATCCTCTCCGTGCCCGAGGAGACCTACCGGGCGACCAAGCGGATCAACGATACCCCGAGTGGGATCTCGCCCCGGGACGAGCGGAAGATCACCCAGGCGCTGAGCATCTTCGAGGAGAACGTCGACTCGGCCAAGCTCGCCGGGCGGATCTTCCGCGCCGGACCTCCCGGGGTCTCCCCGAAGATGTTCGAGTACCGCCTGATCTCCCAGGCCCGGTCCTCCCGGCAGCGGATCGTCCTCCCGGAGGGGGAGGAGGAGCGGATCCTGCTGGCGGCGGAGAACCTGCTCAGCCGGAAGATCGCCGATATCATCCTCCTCGGCAACCCCGACTCGATCACCGCCAAGATCGCCCGCCTCGGCCTGAGGCTTGGCGAGGCGGAGATCGTCAATCCTCTCGATTCCGAGCTTTTTGAACAATACGTCGGCCTCTACCAGGAACTGCGCCAGCACAAGGGGGTGACCGAGGAGGCGGTCCGGGACGCGATGCGCGACCACTCGCTCTTCGGGACGATGATGGTTTACCGGGGCGAAGCCGACGGGATGGTCTCGGGCTCGATCAACACCACCGAGAACACCATCCGGCCGGCTCTCCAGGTGATTAAGACCAGGCCCGGCTTCTCGATCGTCTCCAGCGTCTTCTTTATGTGTCTCCCGGGGAGGGTGCTGGTCTACGGGGACTGCGCCATCGTTACCGAGCCTGACGATAAGCAGCTGGCCGAGATCGCGCTCAGCTCCGCCGCCACCGCCCGGGCCTTCGGGATCGAACCTAAGGTGGCTATGCTCTCCTACTCCAGCGGGCAGTCGGGGAAGGGCGCCGACGTGGAGAAGGTCCGCCGGGCGACCAGGCTGGCGCAGGAGCTGGCCGCGAAGATCGACCCCGGCCTCCCGATCGAGGGCCCGATGCAGTACGACGCCGCCGTCGATCCCGGGGTGGCCCGGCTCAAGATGCCGGAGAGCAAGATCGCCGGTGAGGCCACCGTCCTGATCTTTCCCGATCTCGATACCGGGAACATCACCTACAAGGCGGTCCAGCGTTCGGCCGGGGTGATCGCCATCGGGCCGATCCTCCAGGGGCTGAAGAAGCCGGTCAACGACCTCAGCCGGGGCTGCTCGGTTGCCGACATCATCAACACCGTGGCCATCACCGCCATCCAGGCCCGGGCGGCCCGGGACGCGGCCTCCTGAGATGCCCGGGCTCCCGCTCACCCGCTTCCGCCTCCCCCGTTCCTTCCCCGAACCGGTTCTGGCCCTGGGCGGGGACCAGCAGAGCCGTTTCGGCCTGGCCCGGGGGAAGGAGATTATGATCGCCCCGAATTTCGGCGATCTCCGCTCCCCGGGCAACCTCGCCGCCTACGAGGAAGCTTTGTCGGCGGCCTGCCGGGCGGAAAAGTTTACCCCCCGGACCGTGGTCCGCGACCTCCATCCCGCTGCCGCCGCCTTCCGGCTCGCGCCCCGGTTGGCCCGATCCTTCTCCCCACCGGCGGACGTCGCCGGGGTCCAGCACCACCACGCCCACCTGGCGGCGGTCCTGGCCGAGCACGGGTGGGGAGGCGAGGCGATCGGGGTGATCTGGGACGGGACCGGCTACGGGCCGGACGGTGCCGCCTGGGGGGGCGAGTTTTTGGTCGGGGACTTTTCCGGCAGCCGCCGGGCGGCCCATCTCGAGTACGTTCCCCTGCCGGGGGGGGATAAGGCGGTCCTCGAACCCTGGCGGATGGCCTTTGCCTATCTTCATCACTGCGGCCGGACGGAGGCCTTCCCGCCTCCCGGATCCCCGGGGCCGCACCCGGAAGAACTGGAACTGCTGGGGGAGATAATCGAGAAGCAGGTCAACTCCCCCCCCACCTCGAGTATGGGGCGGCTCTTCGACGGGGTCTCCGCCCTGCTGGGGATGGGGTGGATCAACGCCCGTCCGGCGGCCGCGGCCGCCGCCCTCGAGCGGGCCGCGGCGGCCGGGGATTTCCCCCCTTATCCCTTCGGGATCAACCGCGATTCGGAACCGTATTTGATCGAGCTCTGCCCGCTCTTCGCCGCTCTCCTCGACGATCTGGCGGCCTCCCGACCCCGGGGGGAGATCGCCGCCCGGTTCCATTCCACGGTGATCGCGATCGGGGTCGAGACGGCCCGGCTTTTGAGTCGGGAGACCGGACTGAAGAAGGTGGTCCTGAGCGGCGGGGTTTTTTACAACCGCCGGGTTCGGGAGGGGCTTCCGTCGGCCCTGGCGGAGGCGGGGCTGGAACCCCTCCTCCCGCTCCGGCTCGAGCCCGGCGACGGCGGGCTCGCCCTCGGCCAGGCGGCGGCCGTTTCAACGTCCCCCTCGCGAAAAGAGTCAAAATAGTGTAGAGTGTCTCTAAATGAATCGCTATCGCTATCGAATGGGTGTCCCGGGGGTTTCGATCCCGATAGCGATTTAACTGAAACGGCACCAGGAAGAGAAATTCTGGATTCTGATTTATAGCTATGTGCCTCGCGGTTCCGATGAAAATATTGGCGGTGGAGGGCGAGACCGCCCGGGTCTCCCTTCACGGGCTCGAGCAGGAGATCGACGTCCGGTTGCTGGACAACCCCGCGCCGGGCGATTACGTGATCGTCCACGCCGGCTTCGCCATCTCCCGGCTCGACCCGGAGGAAGCCCGGAAGACCCTCGAACTCTTCCGGAAGTATTCCCCGGACCGGGAATGTTTCTCCCCGCCCCCCTCTCCCGGTGAAAGACCAACCCCTTAACCCCGAGTTATTTCGCGACCCGGCCCGGGCGCGAGAGTTGGCGGAAGATATCCGCCGGATCGCCTCCGGCCGGTCCCTCCAACTGATGGAGGTCTGCGGAACCCATACCGTGGCCATCGCCCGGTCGGGTTTGAGAAGTCTCCTTCCCCCGGGGATCCGGCTCATCTCCGGTCCCGGCTGCCCGGTCTGCGTCACCCCGCAGCCGGTCATTGACGGGATGATCGTCCGGTCCGCCCAACCGGAGAACATCCTCGCCACTTTCGGGGATATGCTCAATGTCCCGGGGTCGTTCTCCACCCTGCGGGAGGAGAAAGCCCGGGGCGGTGATGTCCGGATAGTCTGCTCCCCGCTGGCGGCCCTCCGGCTGGCCCGGGAGAACCCCCGCCGGCGGGTTATCTTCCCGGCGATCGGGTTCGAGACCACCGTCCCCACCGCAGCCGCCGCCGTTCTGGAGGCGGAAAAGACCGCCGTCGGCAACTTCTTCCTCATCTCCGCCGGCCGCCTGATCCCCCCGGCGCTGAAATTCCTCCTCTCCGACCCGGAGACCCGGATCGACGGCCTGCTCTGCCCCGGTCACGTCAGCGCGATCATCGGGCTGGAGCCCTACCGGAAAATCGCCCGCCGCTTCCGGGTCCCCTGCGCGGTGGCCGGGTTCGAGCCGGTCGATATTCTGGGCGCGGTCCGGGAACTGGTCCGCCAGGCGGTGGAGGGCCGGAGCGAGGCGGTCAACCTCTACCGGCGGGTGGTGAGGGAGGGGGGCAACCCGAAAGCCCGCCGGGTGCTGGGAAAGGTTTTCCGGCCGGCCGGCGCCGGGTGGCGGGGACTGGGGGAGATCCCCGCCAGCGGCCTGGCCCTCCGGCCCGCTTACCGCCGGTTCGATATCGACCGGGTTTCCCCGATCGAGCTCCCGCCCGCGAAAAAGGTTCCCGGCTGCATCTGCGGCCGGATCCTCCGGGGCCTCTCCGATCCCGCCGACTGTCCCCGCTTCGGGGCCGGCTGCGAACCCCGACGCCCGCTCGGTCCCTGTATGGTCTCGGCCGAAGGAGCCTGCGCCGCCTGGTTCCGCTACGGGCGGCGAGCTGCCATCCCGCCGGGAGAGACGGTTCGATGACCGCCGCCCGGACAATCTCCATCGAGGCGGGAAGCGGCGGCCGGGCCGGGCGGGACCTGGTCGAAGAGCTGATCCTCCCCCGGCTGAATAACCGGTTTCTCCTCCCTCTCCCCGACGCCGCCGTTCTGGACCCGATTCCGGGGCGGTTGGCTTTCACCACCGACTCCTTCGTCGTCTCCCCGCTTTTCTTCCCCGGGGGGGATATCGGCAAGCTCGCCGTCTGCGGGACGATCAACGACCTGGCGGCGGCGGGGGCGCGTCCGCTCTACCTCTCCTGTGCCCTGATCATCGAAGAGGGGCTGGAGACGGCGATCCTGGAGAAAGTAGTCTCCTCGATCGCCCGGACGGCGAAGCGGGCCGGGGTGCTGGTGGTGACCGGGGATACCAAGGTGGTGGAACGGGGAGCCGCCGACGGGCTTTATCTCAACACCGCCGGGATCGGAACCGTCCCGGCGGGGGTGAACCTTTCTCCCGCCCGTCCCCGCCCCGGGGACGCGGTCATCCTCAGCGGTCCCCCGGGGGAGCACGGCCTGGCGATCCTGGCCGCCCGGGAAAAGCTGTCGGTCAGTCCCCAGCTGAAGAGCGACTGCCGGCCGCTGCATTCCCTGGCTGCCGCGATGATCGCTTCCGGGGCCGATCTCAAGTTCATCCGCGATCCGACCCGGGGAGGGTTGGCGGCGGTGCTTAACGAACTGGTCGGACCGGCGAAATTCGGGGTCGAGATCGAGGAGAAGCTGATCCCCCGGCGGGGGAAGTTCCGGGCGGCCCTGGAGATCCTCGGCCTCGACCCCCTGGCCCTGGCCGGCGAGGGGTTGCTCTGCGCCGTGGCGTCGCCCGCCGACGCCGGCCGGGTGGTGGCGGCGATGCGGAAGGACCCGGCTGGGAAGATGGCCCGGGTGGTCGGCCGGGTGACCGGAGATCACCGGGGAAGGGCGGTCCTGAAGACCGAAGCCGGCGGCGAGCGGATCATCGACTGGCCCGCCGGCGACCCCGTCCCGAGGATATGTTGATGGGGAATGGGGAATGGTTCGATCGTCCGATAAGTCAATCAGGGCGGGGAGTCGGAATGAATCAGTTGCTGGAAGAGAGGATCAGTCCGGGGTTGATCTGGGGGGCGGCGGCGGCCTCGCTCCTGGTCCACGCCCTGGTCATCTTCGGTCTGCGGACGATCCCGATCGTCTCCCCGGGGGCGCTTCTGATCGAACCGCCCGAACGGAGGGTGGCGCTCCAGTTCGTCGATTCCCCGGAGCGGATCGAGCCGGTCGAGGAGGTCCCGCCCACCGATCTGGTCTCCGACCGCTCCAGCCTGGCCCAGGATATGGTTCCCGACCGGGTTGAAGTCGACGAATCCCCCCGGGCGGTGGGGATCTCCCGGGAGCGGAGCGTCCGTAAGGAACCGGGAGGAGAACCGAAGCCGGTCGAACCTCCGCGGCGGGAGGCGGAGGCGGTTCCGGACCGCCCGGTGGGAGTCGGCGACCGGGAGGAGCAGTCCCTTTCCCGGGAGCGGAGCCCGTCGTCGTCGTCGTCGGAGAGCCCGATCATCGCCCGCGGAGAGGATGAGTTCTATTCGCCGGAAGAGGACAGCCCGGAGGGCCGGGCCAGGATCCTCAAGCAGATCTCCTACAATATGCGCTCGACCGAGGTCGGCAAGTATCTCGCCCGGCTCAAGCCCCGGGTGGTCAATCTCTGGCATTTCAACGTGATGCAGAGCACATTCTACGTCCGATCCGGTCATACCCACATCCTCTTCAAGATTATGCCCGACGGCTCGGTCCGGAAGGTGATGGTCAACAAGCACGACGGCCCTGACCTGGAGATGCGCTACGGGCTCAACGCGATCGAGATGGCCCAGCCCTATGAACCCCTGAGCGAGGAAATCCTCGATCACGTTCAGGACGACGGGCTCTGGCTGGAGTTCCGTTTCCAGTACCGTTGATTTTCACCGCCGGGGAAAAATCGGGGAAGATTATTGTCGGGCCGGAAGAGATAGGGTATCCTGCCTGTTTCCGGCAGTATTTATTTTTTCGGGGAACTCAAGGAGACGATCGAAGATGATTCAACTTTTATTTCGGGGCGGCTACACGATGATCCCGATCCTGCTCTGCTCGGTGGTCTCGCTGGCGGTGATCATCGAGCGGGCCTTCAGCCTGAGGGCGGCGCGGGTTCTGCCCCCGCCCCTTCTGAAAGAACTCGAGGAATCCGGCCGGCCGCTGGATGAATTGGCCTCCCGGCTGCAAGGGGAACGGGGGATCCTGGCCGGGGTCCTGGCGGCCGGTCTGGAGAACCGCGGGATCTCCCCGGAGCAGAACCGGGAGATCCTCCAGGCGGCCGAGAAGGCGGCCGCCTCCCGGATGGAGCGGGGCCTGACCCTGCTGGAGATCGTGGCCGTCATCTCGCCGTTGCTGGGGCTGCTGGGGACGGTGATCGGGATGGTCCAGGTCTTCGAGGTCATCTCCCAGGTCGGGGCCGGACACGCCCAGGCCCTCTCGCGGGGGATCTCCCAGGCCCTGATCTCGACCATCGCCGGCCTGGTGGTGGCGATCCCGGCCCTGATCGCTCACAGCGTTTACAGCCGGAAGGTGGACAGCCTCCTCCTCCGGATCGAGCAGGCCACCGCCCGCCTGCTTTTGCGGCTTTCCCGATGAGACGAGACCGGAAAAGAAACAAGATCGTCATCAATATCACTTCCCTGATTGACGTCATCTTCCTGCTTCTGATATTTTTCCTGGTGACATCCACCTTTTCCGAGCAGCCGGCCCTGCGGATCGATCTTCCCCGGGCCTCGTCTCCCGGGATCGGGCTCCGGGAGGAGATGGTCCTGGCCGTGACCCGGGAAGGGAACTTTTTCCTCGATCAGAAACCGGTCGAGCGGGAGCGGCTGGCGGAACTGCTGGCGTCGTCGGCCCGGAACCGGGAGGATCCCACCCTGGTCCTGAAGGCCGACCGGGAGGTCTCCTACGGGCTGATCGTGGAACTGATGGACATCTCCCGGCGGGTTGGGATGGAGAAGATCGTCGCCCTGACCGCTTCCGAGGAGCGTCCCGGTTCCCCCGATCCGGAAGCCCTTCTCCGGCGCGAGCAGGAATAAAAATATTCACCGCAAAGAACGCAAAGACAGGAAGATATTTACCACAGAGAACACAGAGAACACAGAGGACGGTGGGGATACCGGGCCGGAAATCCGGGGAGCGAGCAAAGCAACTTTAGGCACTTCAAATGTATCGGATCGTGGAAAAAAATAGGCTCACCCCGGAGGCGGTCTTTCTTCGGGTGGAGGCGCCCCGGATCGCCCGGCGGCGGAAGGCCGGCCAGTTCGTTGTCTTGAGAGTCGACGAGCAGGGCGAGCGGATCCCCCTGACCATCGTCGGCTCCGACCCGGAAGCCGGGACCGTCACGCTGGTGGTCCAGGAGGTGGGAACCAGCACCCGGAAACTGGGGAGGCTGAAGGCGGGGGAGGCGATCCTCGACCTGACCGGTCCACTCGGGCATCCCACCGAGGTGAAGAAGTGGGGTCGGGTGGCCTGCCTGGCCGGGGGCATTGGAACCGCCGAGGTCCTCCCGGTGGTCGAGGCGGTCCGGGCGGCCGGGAACACCACGCTGGCCATCGTCGGGGCCCGGTCCCGGGAGCTTTTGATCCTCGAGGAGGAGATGCGGGCCGCCGCCGACGGCCTCTACATCACCACCGACGACGGCAGCTACGGCCGCCACGGGGTGGTGACCGACGTCCTGCTCGCCCTGATCAACGACGGGGCCGTCCCCGACCGGGTCTACGCCATCGGCCCGGTGCCGATGATGAAGGCGGTCGCCGATCTCACTCGTCCCTATAATATCCCCACCGTGGTCTCCCTCAACGCCCTGATGGTCGACGGGACCGGGAT
Organism: Candidatus Erginobacter occultus; assembly: GCA_030765265.1. GTDB lineage: Bacteria > Auribacterota > Erginobacteria > Erginobacterales > Erginobacteraceae > Erginobacter > Erginobacter occultus. The sequence continues at coordinate 11,272 of JAVCCZ010000021.1, read as the reverse complement.
GTGCGGCTGCTGCCGGGTGACGGTGGGCGGGGAGACGAAGTTCACCTGCGTTGAAGGGCCCGACTTCGACGGACACCAGGTCGATTTCGCCGAACTGGTCCAGCGCCAGAAGATCTACCTCGGCCAGGAGAAGAGCTCGCTGGAGAAGTTCGAGGAGAGTTGCGGGGGGTGCCGGATCCGATGAAGACACCCCGCCAGAAGATGGCCGAGCAGGACCCGCAGGTTCGGATCTCCAACTTCAACGAAGTTCCCTCCGGCTTCACCCCCGAGCAGGCTCAAAAGGAGGCCGCCCGCTGCCTCCAGTGCAAGAATGCTCCTTGTCGTTCGGGCTGCCCGGTCGAGATCGATATCCCCGCCTTTATCCTGGCGATCAAGGAGGGGGACTTCGCCGCCGCCCGGGAGAAACTCCTCGAGACCAATTCCCTGCCCGCCGTCTGCGGCCGGGTCTGCCCCCAGGAGGACCAGTGCGAGAAGGTCTGCGTGCTGGCGAAGAAGGGCGAGCCGGTGGCGATCGGGACCCTGGAGCGCTTCGCCGCCGATTGGGAAGGGGAAGAACCGCCGTCCCCGCCGGCCGCCGGACCGGAGAAAGCGAAAGTGGCGGTGATCGGGGCCGGCCCGGCCGGTCTGACCGCCGCCGCCGATTTAGCCCGGATGGGCTACCGGGTGACCATCTTCGAAGCCCTCCACCAGCCGGGGGGGGTGCTGGTCTACGGGATCCCCGAGTTCCGGCTCCCCAAGTCGATCGTCTTCGCCGAGGTCGAGAAGGTGAAGAAGATGGGGGTGAAACTGGAGCTGAACCAGGTGGTGGGGGCGACCCTCTCCCTGGAGGAGCTCTTCGAATCCGGGTTCCAGGCCGTCTTCGTCGGGACCGGGGCCGGGCTGCCGAGGTTTATGGGGATCCCGGGCGAGAACTTGAACGGCGCCTACTCGGCCAACGAGTACCTGACCCGGGTCAACCTGATGAAGGCCTACCGCTTCCCCGAGTACGACACCCCGGTGATCCGGGGGAAGAAAGTCGGCGTGATCGGCGGCGGGAACGTGGCGATGGACTCCGCCCGGACCGCGCTGAGGCTGGGGGCGGAGGAGGTATCGATCGTCTACCGCCGCTCCCGGGCTGAGGCCCCGGCCCGGATCGAGGAGGTCCATCACGCCGAGCAGGAGGGGGTGGTCTTCCGGTTTCTCACCCTCCCACTGAGATACCTCGACGACGGGAAGGGTTGGATGGAGGGGATGGAGTGCCAGAAGATGGAACTGGGCGAACCCGACGACTCCGGCCGCCGCCGCCCGGTCCCGATCGAAGGCTCCGAGTTCACCATCGACTGCGACCTGGCGGTGGTGGCGATCGGCAACGACCCCAACCCCCTGCTCCCCCGGGCGCTGCCGGAGCTGAAGCTGGGATGGAAGGGGACGATCGAGACCGACCCCGAGACCGGCGCCACCTCGATCCCCGGGGTTTTCGCCGGGGGCGACATCGCCACCGGCGCCGCCACCGTGATCGAGGCGATGGGCGCCGGGAAAAAAGCCGCCCGCGGCATCGATCGCTACCTTTCCCGTTATACTATCTCTCCCCGGGGATAAACCCCGAGGGGGCGTAGACCCCGGCCGGTTTATCCGGCCGGTGAATGAGTTCAAAAGCTACCCCTCCGCGGTTCACCTTGCAGACCCCCGTCACCTCGCGTGACGGGTGAATCAGTTCATCAGCTGTCAGCCCGCGAGGCGGCGATTGTGGGATGGGTGTGGGTATAACGGCGGTTAGCTATGAACTTGCGCTCCGGTGGGGCAAGCCCACCGGGGGCGGGTTTTGAGGTGCCGGGCAGCAGTTGAATTTTCTCTCCCTGGGGATAAACCCCGAGGGGCGGGTTCTTGTTGTTGTGACCTGACGTAGCTTTTGAACTTATACTCCGGCGAGATAAACTCGCCGGGGGGAATTAAATTCCTTGAGACATAACCCCGGCTGGCAACGACCCTGACCCCTACCCAATCGAAGATCGGGATGCCCTAACCGCGGGAGAGAAAAAAAGCCGGAAAGGGGATTTCCCCTTCCCGGCTTTAAACGACCCCGACGGGGATCGAACCCGTGTTACAGGCTTGAAAGGCCTGTGTCCTAACCGCTGGACGACGGGGTCATAAAATCAAGCCGGTCCGGCGGGCGGCGATACCAGCTCCCGGACCGGCAACAAGGTCGCCGGATAATATACAGCAACGCCGGTAAGATATACAAACCTCAATTTCCCCACAAGGGAAAAATGAGGGCGGAAGGATTCGAACCTTCGACCCACGGCTTAAAAGGCCGTTGCTCTGCCAACTGAGCTACGCCCCCGGACGTTATCAGGCAATACGAGGAAACCAGGCAGAAAGTCCAACCTCCAGTGTCCGGCTCCCGCGGTACTTACAGTTACCTAATAGTCACCATTTTCTCCCTCTTTTCAAGATAAAAATATATTTTCGACGGACGGGCAAAGGAGTGCCGGAGAAAACCGGGGAAGCGGCCCGCCGGTACCGACCCCGCCGGCGTCGTTTTTGCTTTTTGATTTTTATTGTTTTACAATATTGAAAATGTAAAATGTCTCCCTCTGAGATATGGAGTGGCGGCGTAACCATACCGCCATTTCATTTCTAATATAGTAAGCTGTCGATATTTTAGGATTACAGGTCGGGTTTCCAGAGGCAATAACCCGGCTTCGGCCGGCGCCTGCAGTGCGATCCAAGGTTTACGTCGGTTTGGATCTTACTGGAGAGATATTTCAACCAGGGAGGAGGAGTGATATGGGAAAGCTGGGATTGGGACTGGTGATTTTATCAATGTGGCTGATACCGGCCCGGGCCGATGATTTAGTCGGCTGGACCGCTGATTTTAACGGAGATGGAACGGATGATGTTACCATATTCCGGCCCGCGACCGGTCTCTGGGCGGTGCGGGGCGTGACCCGGTTTTATTTCGGGGGAGAGGACGATATCCCCGTCCCCGGGTATTACGATGGTACCGGGGCGGTTCAGCCGGCGATTTTCCGTCCCGCCACCGGCTTATGGGCCGTGAGGGAGGGAGGGCGATCTTACTTCGGCAGGAATAACGATCAACCTCATCCGGGAGACTATAACGACGACGGGTGGGATAACCTGGCGATTTTCCGTCCCGCCACCGGGCTCTGGGCGATCAAGGGCCTGACCAGGGCATATTTCGGAAGGGAGGGGGATATCGCGGTTCCGGCCGATTATCGGGAGCCGGGGCAGACCGGAATAGCGATTTTCCGTCCCGCTACCGGGTTGTGGTCCATCCGGGGGCTGACCCGGGTATATTTCGGTAGTGAGGGGGATATCCCCATACCCGGGGATTATTACGGTTTCGGGACGGCGGAACCGGCGATTTTCCGTCCCGCCACCGGCTTATGGGCAGCCCCGGGTGGGGGACGGGTTTACTTCGGTCAGGCCGGCGATCAGCCGCAGCCGGCAAATTATTTCGGCCGGGGAACGAAAGACGTCGCGATCTTCCGGCCTTCGACGGGCCTCTGGGCCTTACGGGATTTGACCAGGTTTTATTTTGGCGGTCAGGACGATCCCACGCCTTCACTCCTCCAATGGCGGGATGGTTATGACGTGGCCACCTTTGAGGTCGAGAATGGGGTCTTCGAGTTCTGGACCCGGAATATCAGAAAACCCTCAAGCCCAAACTACGGTGGGATGTACGAATACATCATCTGCCGCCTCAACGGTGAGAATATCAACCGGCTTTTAATTTGCAGTATGTACGACCGCTCTCCCCGGATCGACCTTGACTGGGGCGGAGGTTATAGATTTGTCGACGGGCTATTCCAGCAACCCCTCCCCGGGCCGAGCCATTGGCGGGTGGCTTCCGACCGGACTCGCATCTGGATCGAACTTGATGGGCGGGAGATATGGAGCGAGAGCGGGCAATACTGGATTGAGGAAGCGATAATGTGCGGATACGCCGAGCGGGGCTTCCTCGGGGAGTGGAGTTCCGCCGAATGATTTTCAGTATCCTGTGTCGTTCCGGCCAGGAAGCTCTTTGGTGCGCGAGGCGCGGTCAGGGAGTTTGCCGGATATTTCCGGGCCGAAAGACAGACCGGTATCCCAGCCGGGAGGAACGCGGCGCGTTTTTAAATACCCGATAAGACCCCGCCTGCTAAAATCTCCCGCAGGGCAATTTTATGTTCGAACAGTTCTTCCCCATCCAGGATCCGGTTTTGATCTTCGGGGTGCTGATCTCGATCGCCCTGATCGCCCCGCTCCTCTTCGGACGGCTGAAGATGCCGGGGGTGATCGGGCTGATCGTCTCCGGGATCGTCCTCGGTCCCCACGGGCTCGGAGTGCTCGACCGCCACCTGGAGATTGAGCTTCTGAGCGCGATCGGCCTCCTCTACATTATGTTCCTGGCCGGGCTGGAGCTCGACCTGGTCCAGTTTCTCCACCACCGCCGCCACAGCCTGGTCTTCGGCCTTTTGACCTTCACCATCCCCCTGGTCCTGGGGTCCCTGATGGGGAAGTACTATCTTGGCTTCAGCTGGCCGGCTTCGGTCCTCCTGGCCAGTATGTTCTCCTCCCATACCCTCTTGACCTACCCGATCGCCAGCCGGCTGGGCCTGTCACGGAACCGGGCGGTGACCACCACCATCGGGGGGACGCTCTTTACCGATACCGCGGCACTGCTGGTGCTGGCGGTGATCGCCGCCTCCTTCCAGGGGCAGACCGGCTGGATCTTCTGGGTCAAGCTCTTCTCCCTGATGATCGTCTACCTGGCGGCGATGGTCCTGATCCTGCCCCGGCTGGGGAACTGGTTTTTCCGCTCGGTGGCCAGCGACGGGGTGATGGCCTTTATGGGGGTGCTCTCGGCGGTGTATATCTGCGCCTACCTGGCCCATCTGGCCGGGTTGGAGCCGATCATCGGGGCTTTCCTGGCGGGGCTGATCCTCAACAGCCTGATCCCGGAGAAGAGTACGCTGATGAACCGGCTCCAGTTTGTCGGCGAGTCGCTCTTCATCCCCTTCTTCCTGATCTCGGTCGGGATGCTGGTCAACGTTCCGATGCTGATCGCCTCCACCGGGACCTGGAAAATCGCCGGGGCGATGATCGCCGCCGGGATGGCGACCAAGTGGCTGGCGGCCCGGGTGACCGGGGAGTGGTTTTCCTACAGCCGGGATGAGGGGAACCTGATTTACGGTCTGAGCGTTAACCAGGCGGCCGCCACCCTGGCCGCGGTCCTGGTCGGCTACGAGATCGGAATCTTTGGCGAGCCGGTGGTGACCGGGACGGTGATGATGATCCTGGTCACCAGCCTGGTCGGCAGCTTCGTTACCGACCGCTTTGCCCGGAAGGTGGCCCTGGCGGAAGAGACCAAGGAATATCAGCCCTCCACCGCTCCTCACCGCTTTCTGATCCCTCTGGCCAACCCCGAGACGGCCGAGGAGCTGTTGGACCTGGCTTTTCTCCTCCGGAGCCGCAATTCCCCCGAGCCGCTCCACCCGCTGACCGTGGCCCGGGCCGGGGCCCACGCCGAGGAGAGGATCGCTTCGGGGGAGAAGCTGCTCGGCTACGCCGTGGTCCGGGCGACCGCGGCCGGGGTGCCGGTGGTTCCGATCACCCGGGCGGCGACCGATGTCCCTACGGGGATCCTCCAGGCCCTGGTCGACTTAAGGATTTCGACGATCATCGCCGGTTGGAACGCCCCGATCGTCTCCCACCAGCGGACTTTCGGGAGGATCCTCGACCCGGTAATCGAGGAGAGCCGGCAGATGGTGGTGGTCAGCCGCTGCCAGGTCGCCCTCAATACCCTGAAGAGGGTGGTTCTCCTCCTCCCGCCCCTGGTGGAGAGGCAGCCGGGGGTGGAGACCACCCTGAGGTCGATCAAGAACCTGGCCGGCCAGCTGGGGGCCGAGCTCCTGGCGGTCGGTTCGGAGCGGACGCTGGAGCGGGCCCGGAAGATGATCGGCCGGAACCCGCCCCTGGTGAAAACCTTCTATCACCTGCTCGAGGATCGGGATTCGGCGCTCGACTGGTTGAAGGGGGCGGTGACCGTCGACGACTTGCTGGTCCTGGTCAGCGTCCGCAAGGGGCGGTTGGCCTGGCAGCCGATCCTCAACCGGCTGCCCCGGTTGATCAGCCAGGAGGTTCCCGGGGTGAACCTGATCGTGGTCTATCCCCCGGAGATGTCCTGGGGCGTGGCGAAGAAGCAGGATCAGGAGGAAAAATCCGCTTTCTGTTCTCTCTTCCTCCCGCTCGACCATATCCGGCTCGATCTCCGGGGCGATGAACTCACCGCGGCGATCCGGCGGCTGCTCCGCCCCGCTTTCCCCGGACGGGAGGAGCCGGCGGAGAAGCTGGCCGGGGTCCTCTCCGGGATCGGGACCACCGAGCCGGTCGAACTGATCCCGGGGGCGGTACTGCTGCACTCCCACGTTCCCGAGGTCGAGTTCTCGACGGCCTTCCTGGGGGTCAACCGGGACGGCTGGGAACTTCCCCACACCAGCGGCCCGGCCCGGGTGCTCTTTTTGCTTCTCAGCCCCCGCGACGCGCCGCCGGAAACCCACCTCCAGGTTCTCTCCGAACTGGCCCGGCTCCTTCACCGCCCGGAGGTCGTCGAGCGGTTGACGGAAGCGGAAACCCGGGAGGAGGCGTTAAGAGTTCTCTGGGAAGACCCCGCTTCGGGGGCCGGGGAGATTGCCTGAAGGCAACCCGCGGGGCGATTATTTCTGGTCGGGGAGAGGGACGGTGAGGACCGAGCAGTTGGCGGTTCTCACCACCTTTTCGGCCGTCGAGCCGGAGACCCAGCGGCGGAAGCCGGTATGGCCGTGCGCCCCGATCACGATCAGATCGATCTTCTTCTTTTCGGCCAGGCGGACGATCTCCCCGGCGGCGGGCCCGATCCCGACCACGATTTCCGTCTCGACGTCTTTTGCGGCCAATTCCCCGACCAGTTCCTCCAACCGAGCCCGGGCGGATTTCAGAAGTTCTTTCTGGTAGAGGACGGTATCGAAGCGGATCGAACCGACCAGGCCGCCGGGTCCGATCGGTGACCCGGGGACCGGGACCGGGGAGACCACGTGCTGGACGATCACCCGGCCCCGGCAGAGTTGCGCCATCTGTAAGGTGACTTCCAGCGCCCGGCGGGCGGAGTCGCTGAAATCGGTCGCGCAGAGAAATTTTTTCCAGTTTATCATCTTCGATCTCCTCCGGATTTACCTTCCCGGATGAATATTCCTCTCCCGCGTTTTATCCTGAACCGGTATCTTGTACTTCCACTCGTACGAGCTATATCCTGAGAAGTTCCTCTTCCTTTTCCTTGAAGAGGTTGTCGATCTCCTCGATGTACTGATCGGTCTTCTCCTGGACTTCCTTGAGCCCGCGGAACTTGTCGTCCTCGGGGAGGGTGCCGGCCTTGAAGAGGTTCTCCAGTTCGTGGTTGGCTTCACGCCGGACGTTCCGGATCGAGACCCGGCCTTCCTCGCTGATGGTCTTGATCACCTTGACCATATCCATCCGCCGCTCCTCGCTCATCTCCGGGATCAGGATCCGGATGATCTTGCCGTCGTTCATCGGGTTGAGGCCGATATTGGCCGACTGGATCGCTTTGGCGACCGCTTCCAGCGCCCCCGGATCCCAGGGCTGGACCACCAGGAGCCGCGGTTCCGGGGTGGAGATCCCGGCCAGGTCCCGGAGCCGGGTCTTGGAACCGTAATAATCGACCAGGACGTTTTCGACCAGGGCGGGGGAGGCTTTCCCGGTCCGGATGGAAGAGAATTCGCTCTTCACCACCTCGACCGATTTCATCATCTTCAGTTCCGCTTCTTCCAGAACATCTTCCAGGGTCATAACGTTTCCTCCTCCAATCAGGATAGTTGCCGTAGTGGAATATTTGCAACACTTTAGCCCGGATTATTCACGACTATAAGCATTGGCGGTTTTGGATATTGAGATTGCTTCGCTCATTGCATTCGCTCGCAATGACCACTGTCATTGCGAGGAGGCCCGAAAGTTTTCGGGCCGACGAAGCAATCTCTACAATCTGACCTGGTACTGAATAATCCGGATTAGCCCAGGATGGTCCCGACCGGTTCCCCGGCCAGCGCCCGGCGGATGGCGTTCTTCTCCTGGAAATCGAAGACGATCACGGCGATCCGGTTCTCCCGGGCGAGGGCGATCGCCGGTCCGTCCATAATCCCTAAGCCGTCGGCGAGCGCCTGTCGGTAAGAGACCCGGTCGAACCGCCGGGCGTCGGGGTCGTGTTTCGGGTCGGCGCTGTAGATCCCGTCCACGGTGGTCGCCTTGAGGACCGCCCCGGCTAAAAGATCGCAGGCCCGGAGCACGGCCGCGGTATCGGTGGAGACGTAGGGATTCCCGGTGCCCCCGGAAAGGATCGCCACTTCACCTTTTTTCAGCGCCGCCCGGCCGGCCCGGGGAGAATAGGGTTCGGCCAGGGGACCGACCGCGACGGAGGAGAAAAGCCTCGCCGGGATGCCGGCGCGTTCGAGCCCGTCCCGGATGGCCAGGCTGTTGATCACCGTGGCCAGCATCCCCATCCCGTCGGCGGTGGACCGGTCGAGGAGTCCGGTGCCGGCCAGGCGCCCGCGGATAATATTTCCCCCGCCGCAGACAATCCCCATCCGGGCCCCGTTCTCGAGCCCCTCGGCGATCCGGTCGATCAGCAGTTTTAGAGCGTCGGGGTCGAACGGCGGCCCGCCTTTTTTTCCCAGGCTTTCGCCGCTGATCTTCAGGATAACTCGATCAAAAACCGGCCGGCGGTCGGGCATTTTCTTCTCCGGTTAAATATTTCCCGGCTGGGGAGTAGATTGCTTCGTCGTGGAGTTTACCCTGAGCGAAGTCGAAGGGCTCCTCGCAATGACACTATGCATAAAGGAATAGATTGCTTCGTCGCTTCGCTCCTCGCAATGACACTATGCATAAGCTAGCACTTATAAAACTCTACACGAGCATCCGTCGCGAGGATTACGATTCCCCCAGCCGCCAGCGGATGAAGTCCCTGAGCTCCACCGATGGGGAGGACTTTTTCTCCAGGTACTGGGCGACGCTGAGCTTGTCGTCCCGGACTAAGGGCGAATTCACCAGGCAGAGTTCGGTCAACCGCTTGCGCCATTTGCCGTTGATGATCTTGTCCTGGATCGCCTCCGGTTTATCCTGAACCTGCTGGCGGAAGATCTCCCATTCCCGGTTCTTCTCTTCCTCGGGGACCGCGGCCTCGTTGAGATAGGGCGTGTTGACGGCGGCCGCCTGCATCGCCAGTTCCCCGGCGACTTCGGGCAGATTTTCGCCCAGTTCGACCAGGGCCGCTACCCGGCCATTGTGGTGGAGATAGCTTCCGATCCAGCCTTCTTTCTGCCAGCGGACCGCCCGTCCGAGGGTGATCTTCTCCCCGATTGTCGCCGCCAGATCGGAGACGCGGGATTGCGGCCCCGCTTCCTCCAGGGCCGCTTCGCCTTTCTCCAGCAGCAGGTCGGTCAGCTCATCGGCCAGCGTAAGAAAATCCTCGGTCCGGGCGACAAAGTCGGTCTCGCAGTTCAGCTCCAGAAGAGCGGCCTGGCGCCCGTTTTCATCGATCCGGAGACGGATCACTCCCTCCCGGGCTTCCCGGTTTTCCCGGCGGGCGGCTTTCGCCACCCCATCGGCCCGGAGAATGTCAATTGCTTGTTCGATCGACCCTTCGGCCTGCTGGAGGGCTTTTTTGCAGGCCAGAATTCCGGCCCCGGTTCTATCTCTTAATTCCTTTACCTGTTGTGAACTGATATTCATTTATGATTTCGGCTCCTCGACCCCGGCGTCGGCTTCAATCTTTTCCGGGGCGGTATTTTCAGTCGTTTCAACTTCTACTTCGGCCTGGTTCGCGGCCGCTTCGTCGGCGACCGGCGCGCTTTCCGGTCCGGCAGCTTCTTTGGCGGCTTCCGGTCCGGCTGCTTCTTTGGCGGTTTCCGGTCCGGGAACCGGTTCGGCTTTCTTCCTGGCCGCCTTGGGTTCCGGTGATTTCCGTTTCTTCTTGCCGGCGGCGGCTTTTTTATCTTTATCTTTATCTTTTTCTTCCGCCTGAATTTTTTCTTCCCCGATCCGCTGTTTGCGGAGCTCAATCCCTTCCAGAATCGTTTCTTCGACCTTGGAGACCACCAGCTTGGTGGCCCGGATGCCGTCGTCGTTGCAGGGGATAGGGAAATTGACCAGGGTCGGATCGCAGTTGGTATCGACCACCCCGACGATCGGGATCGAGAGTTTGCGCGCCTCCCGGACCGCGTTCATCTCGCGTCCGATATCGAAGACCACCAGGACCCCCGGCAGGTTCTCCATCCCCCGGATGCCGTCGAGGTTGCGGTGGAGCTTGTGTTCCTCCCGCCGCAGCGAGGCGACCTCTTTTTTCGACCGGCCGGCCAGAGCGGCTTCGTCCCGGAGGGACTCCAGTTCGATCAGGCGGTTGATGGAGAGCCGGATGGTCCGGAAATTGGTCAGCGCGCCTCCCAGCCAGCGGTCGACCACGTAGTGCATCCGGAGCCGTTCGGCGCTTTCCTTGAGGATCTCCCGGGCCTGTTTCTTGGTCCCGACCAGAAGCACGTCCTGCCCGTCGGCCACTTTCTCCCGGATGAAATCGAGGGCGGCCAGAAGCTGTTTCCGGGACTTGCGGACATCTATGATGTGAATCTTGCTGCGCGCTTCGAAAATGTAATCTTCCATCTTCGGGTTCCAGCGCCGGGTCTGATGGCCGAAATGGACACCCGCGTCCAGCAGTTCCTTGATTGTCACTGAACTCACTTTTCCTCCTTGGCTAAATCGGATCTTGAGGCTTCCGACTTATGGTTGTCTCCCGGACCGATGCCGGGAATGTTCGGTAACACTTGAATTACGTTTGTTCCCCGGGGTCAGCCGGGGACGCTCCCCGGCCGTGGGGTCTCTCAATAACGAGGGTAGATACTATAGCAAACCGCCGGGGCTGGGCAAGGGGATTTTATCCCCGGTTTGGGGGAAGCAGGCCGGCGAGCTTTTCGGCCCGGAGGTCGGCCCGCCGCATCCGCCGGCGGAGCTCTTCGCGGCAGCTTTGCCGTCTGCTCTCGCTCAACTCTCTCTCCACGGCCAGGGGGGGGCCGAAGACTATCCAGATCCTCGAACCGGGGAGCGGGAGGCGGAAATGATCCCAGCTTTTCCGGAAAACATAGCGGAGCGAGGAGGCGTAGGAGACGGGGACGATCGGGAGGCGGGAAACCGAGGCCAGGGTCAGGATCCCGTCCTGGACCCGGTAGCGGGGACCGCGGGGCCCGTCGGGAGT
>JAVCCZ010000146.1 GCA_030765265.1 Candidatus Erginobacter occultus | reverse complement strand
GGGAACCTGATCGGGGCCGCCGGCTCGTTTCTCCGCCGCTGCCAGAGCCTGGGCCTGGATATCTCGGTGTTGGCGGAGGAGGAACTGGTCCCCCTTCCCCCGGCCCCCGGTCCCGGCGCCCTCCGGGAGCTGGAAGAGTTTTACCTGGCCCGGACCGCCGGGGAGAAGCCCAACTCCGCCGCCGAAAGGTTCTGCCGGGAGCTGGCGGACCGGATCTCCCGGCTCGGTCCGGCCGCCGTCGGGGAGGAGACGGCGGCGGCCGCCGGGGAGCTGCTGGCAAATACCCGGACCGGCTGGGGCCGGGAGGGGATGAAGGAGGTTAGGGCGGAAATCAAGGCCCGGCTGGAAAAACTCGCCGGCTACCCCGCCCAGCTCCTGGCCCGCCGCCTGCTGCTCGGCTTTCTGGCGTACGCTTCCCGCTCCCTGGTAAGTTACGAACGGGCCAAGCGGGAGCGGGGGGTGATCGACTTTACCGATCTCCTCCTGAGGGCCCGGGACCTGGTCCGGGAGCGCCCCGCCGTCCTCCCCCCCCTGGCGGTGATCATCGTCGACGAGGCCCAGGACAACTCCCGGGCCCAGAACGAGCTGATCGAGACGATCCGGGAGCAAACCGGGGCGGCCCTGGTCCTCTGCGGCGACGTCAAGCAGACCATCCATACCTGGCGGGGGGCCGACCCGGAAGGGATGGCCGAGCTGGCCGGACGGAAGGGGCTGGTCCCGGTCCCCCTCCAGGTCAGTTACCGGAGTAAAAAAAGCGTCCTCGACTGGATCAACGAGATCTTCCGGGAGACGGTGTGGGGAGAGGAGCCCTACCCCGCCGAGGCCCATCTCCTCCCCGGGCCCGAAGCTCCAACGGAGCCGGAAGCGGCGGTGGAACTGCTCCTGCCGGAATGGGAGTTTTTCCCGGGCCGGGTCACGGTTCCGAAAAAGAAGCCGGAGGAGAAAGCCGGGCTGGAGCTGACCGGGCCCGACCTGGAGGCGATCGCCGCTTCCGGGGAGGCGGCCGGGGGTATCCCCCCCGAACGCTGGGCCCGGTGGCGGGAGAGCTGCCGGGAGAAGATCTCCGACGAGGCCCGGGCGGTGGCGGAGCGGATCAGCCTCCTCTGCCATCCGGACAGTCCCGCCGGATTCCGGCCGGAAAAGATCTACGACCCCGAGACCCGCTGGGCGAACGACCGGACCCATTACCGCTACCGGGATATCACCATCCTGCTGAGGGCCACCGGGCGCCAGGAGGTTTACGAGGCGGCGCTGAGGGAACGGTCGATCCCTTATACCGGGGTCGGGAAGGGGAGGGGGTTTTATTTCCGTTCCGAGGTCCGGGACGTCTCCAGCCTCCTGCGGACCCTGGCCTTCCCCCGGGACGATCTCGCCCGGCTGGCGGTCCTCCGCTCGCCTTTCTTCTCCCTCAGCGACCCGGCAATCGGGGCCATCTCCTCCGGCCGGTCCGGCCGGGAACGGGTCCGGGGGCTCCGCCGGATATTTTCCGGGGATCGGGGAATGGAAGCGGCGGGGATCGGCCGGCTGCGGGCGGCCGGGCTGGAGGACGAAGTGGAAGCTTTTAGCCGGGCCTCCCGGATCCTGCGGGCGTTGCGGGAGCTGGCCGGGCTCTGGAACGGGACCGACCTGGTCCGCCGGGCGGTTGACCTGACCGGCTACGACGCCGTCCTGGCCGGCTCCTTCAACGGGCTCCAGCGGCTGGCCAACCTCCGTCTCCTCCTCTCCCAGCTGGCGGATCGGGAGCGGAAAGACCGTCTCGACCTGGCCGGGCTGGCCCGTTATCTGGCCGCCGAGATCGAGAAGGAGACCGCGGCCCCCGACGCCGCCGTTCTCGACCCCTCCAACGACGCGGTGGTGATCAGCACCATCCACGCGGCCAAGGGGCTCTCCAGCCCGGTGGTCTTCATCCCCGACCTCCGCCGGACCCTGAAGTCCGACAGCTCCTGGCTCCGGATCGACGCCGCCGGACCTTCCGGTCCGGTGGTCGAGGGGCGGTTGCGGACCATCGGGGAGGAGGAGGAGGAACTCGACCTCGAGACCGCCGGCTGGGAGGAAGCGAAAGCGGCTTCCCGGGCCGGGGAGGAGGAAGAGGAGAAACGGCTCTTTTACGTCGCCGCCACCCGGGCGCGCGACCTGGTGGTCCTCTCCGGGGAGAACCCCGGGCGTTCCGGTTCCTGGCGGGGTTGGATCAACCGCTACCTGCTGGCCGCCTCCCGGACCCCGGAACTGGTCCGGCTGATCCCCTACCCGGATCTCCGGTCCGCCGCCCCCGCCCCGGCGGGTCCGGAAGATCTCCCGGACCTGCCCCCGGCCGCCCGGCTGGCCGCGGGGTCCGGATCTCCCGGCGCCGCCCCGCTCCCGGAGACCTACCGTCTGGCGGCCACGGTCCTCTCCGGGGTCCCCGAACGAGGTCCCGGCGAGGGGGAGGAGGAGTGGCGGTGCCGGCGCCGGGAATACGCCCGGACGGGGCTGATCAACCTCCCCCCGGTTTACCTGATGAGCCGGTCGGCCGGGTCCGGGGAAGGGGGGGAGGACCCGGCGGAGGAGGGGCGGGGAGAGCCGGGCAACGCCCTTAGCCGGAGGATCGGGGCCGGGATCTTCGGCCACGCGGTCCTGGAGAAGCTGGACTTCTCCCGCCCGCTTGCCGGCCAGGTCCGGGAGGCGGCGGCGGGCTATGGCGGGGAAGAGGGCGGGGGGGAGGCCCTGGAAGAGCAGCTGAAAAAGGCCGCCGCCGCCGTCGCCCGGCTGCTGGAAGGGGCCGAACCGGAGAAGATTATCCGCGAGCTTCCCTTCTCCGCCCGGTTCGACTATGACGGGGCCGGGGTGATCGTGGACGGGGCGATCGACCTCCTCTTCTTTCAGGCCGGGGCCTGGCGGATCGTCGATTACAAGTTCTCCGGCCGCCCGGCCGCCGAGTTGAAGAAGAAGTACGGGCTCCAGCTGGCGATCTACCGGGAGGCCGTCTCCCGCCCGATCCCGGGAAGCCGGGAGCGCGTCCCCCTCTTCCGGGAAGGGACGGAGCCGGCCCCCTTCACGATGACCATCCTCGGGATCGGCCCCGACGGGAAGGTGAGGGAAGTCGAGATCGACGAGGCGGAGGCGGGAGACGTCCCCGCCCGGGCCGTCGCCGCCGCCCGCCTGATCCGAGCCGAAGCCTCGCCCTGAACGGTTTTATTCTTTAACGATGCCGGACGGAGGGGTAAACTCTATTGTGCCCCCGGCGGGCTTGCCCCGCCGGAGCGAAAGTTCATTGGCTAGAGAGTATCAAGCGACCCACGCCCCCGGCGGGCTTGTCCCGCCGGAGCGAGAGTTCAAAAGCTAGAGAGTATCACCACGACCCCCGCCCCCGGCGGGCTTGTCCCGCCGGAGCGAAAGTTCAATGGCTACAAACCCGCAAATCAAACATTTACTCTATAAATCTCATAATCTCTGTCCAGCCTATCAACTTCGTTACGGTTGGGCCGGCTGGCCTTCTCGAGGAGCCATCCCCACCATTCCTGCGGAAGCCTTTTTCCAAGAAATCTCCGAATTATGGGAAAAAGACGGCCTGAGGCTTTTGGAGAAAAATTGGGGGACCGAACATATTTCATTTACTTTCAGTACTACTCCGGCAGTATCTCCGGTTTTTCTGGCCGCCCGGGTCAAAGGGCGGGTTCAGCACGCCCTTCGTTTGGGGGGCCAGCCTATCAAGTTCAGCCGCAAGCTGGCGGTCAGGAGTATCGGGAGGAATACCAGGGAGATTGTTGAAGGCTATATCAAGAAGCAGATTGACCGCGACCGCCCGGCCGATCCGCGCTACGAGGAGATGTTGAGGAGCCAGACCATCAATAATCAATCAGTTGATCTCTCTCAGCCGTTTCAAACCGGCAGCGGCCGCTACTGGTATAATCTTCATATTGTCCTGGTGGTGCAGAGTCGTTACCGGATGGGCTGGGGGAAAGAGGGGCGAAATATTGCGGCCGCCTGTCGGGAAGTAGAGAGGGAAAATGGATACCGCATTTCCACGCTTTCCGCTATGCCGGAGCATCTTCATATCGCGTTAAGAGGGAATGTGGATGAAACTCCGGAGGATATCGCGTTGGCTTTCCAGAATTATCTGGCCTATGCGATGGGCGGCTTCAGGCTTTGGGAAGATAATTACTACGTGGGAACTTTCGGGGAGTATACTATGAACGCGGTGCGGGTTAGCCGTTGAACTGATTCACCTGCCGGATAAACCGGCAGGGGTCTTGAGGTGGTGCTTTCGGTTGGGTAGCTTGTGAACTGATTCACCTGCCGGATAAACCGGCAGGGGTCTTGAGGTGGTGCTTTCGGTTGGGTAGCTTGTGAACTGATTCACCCGCCGGATAAACCGGCGGGGGTCTTGAGCAGGAAGACAGGACGGAGTAACGCCCCCGGCGGGCTTGTCCCGCCGGAGCGGAAGTTCAGAGGCTACCGGCGGACCAACGAAAAAAACGGGGGTTGGTTTGTTAGCCTGTGAACTGATTCACCTGCCGGATAAACCGGCAGGGGTCTTGAGGTGGTGCTTTCGGTTGGGTAGCTTGTGAACTGATTCACCCGCCGGATAAACCGGCGGGGGTCTTGAGCAGGAAGACAG
>JAVCCZ010000046.1 GCA_030765265.1 Candidatus Erginobacter occultus | reverse complement strand
TGGGGGGTGCCGAAACGGCGGTTGACCTTGGCGAAGACCGGGGGGAGGAGGCCGTCGCGGCTGGTGGCGAAGATGTAGCGGGAGGCGGCCATCAGCCCGGCGTTGGCGGTGGAGACAAAGGCCAGGATCGCCGCCAGGCCGAGGAGCAGACCGGCCTTCCCCATAAAGACCGCCGCCGCGTCGGAGATCGGGGTCAGGGAACCGTCCAGCTGTTCCCGGGGGAGGACGCCGGAAGTGACGAAGACCATCAGGGTATAGAGCACGGTCACCAGCAACAGCGAGATCAGCATCCCCCGGGGGATCACCTTTCCCGGGTCCTTCACCTCGCCGGAAAGGCTGGCGATCTTCAGCAGTCCGCCGTAGGCGACAAAGACAAAACCGGCGGTGGAAAAGATCGAGGCGGCCCCGTTGGCGGCGAAGAGTTCGAAGTTGGAAACCTGGACTTCGGGAAGCCCGAAGATCACGTAAAGAGCCATCGGCAGCAAAAGACCGATCACCAGCGCCACCTGGAGCCGGGCCGCCTCCTTGACCCCGAAGATGTTGAGGGCCACGAAGAAGACGGTTAAAATCACACCGATCAGGCGGATGTCCCAGGAGAGAATCAGGAGGCTGAAAGCCGCCATCCCGACCAGGGCGAACGAGCTTTTCAGGGCCAGGGAAAACCAGCTTAACAACCCCGCCACCGTCCCCACCGCCGGCCCCATCCCCCGGGTGATCGAGAAGTAATCCCCCCCCGCCCGGGGCATCGCGGTGGCGATCTCGGCCATACTCAGGGTTCCGGAGAGGGCGAAGAGACCGGCCAGGGCGTAGGATACAATCACCGCCGGCCCGGCCCGGGCGTGGGCCAGCCCGGGAAGGATGAAGATTCCCGAACTGATCATCGCCCCGGAGGCGATGGCGATCACGTGAACCAGTTTGAGCCTTCGGGTTAATTCCATAGCGCGGGGCCGGGTATCGTTTAGGGAGTCCGCTCGCTTGACAACTGGAATTCTAACCCGTCTCCGCCAGGAAGGCAACGCCAATTCCGACCGCCCGGATGGGGAATTCGCTTTTCTCCCACCCAGGGATCTGCGACAATAGAGATAGTTATGAATACCATCGCCTGCGAGCGCGGCCGGGTAATCGAGACGGCCGGGAACCGGGTCCGGGTCCGCCTGGACCGGAACGACTCCTGCCAAACCTGCGGCCTCTGTCTCTTCGGCCGCGAGGGGAGGGGGATGATCCTGGAGTCAGAGAACGAAATCGGCGCCGCCCCCGGTGACCGGGTCGAAATGGAACTGGAAAGGCGCGATCCGCTGTCCGGAGCCTTCCTCCTCTTCGGCCTCCCCCTGCTGGCGGTGCTGGCCGGGGCCGGGGCGGGGTGGCTCCTGGCCCGCGCGCTGGGTTTATCCCCCGACGGCGGTTCGGTGCTCCTGGCCGCGATCTTCCTGGCCGGGACCTTCTTCCTGGTCCGGCGCCTCGAACGGCGGCGGGGAAGGGCGGGGGAGGGGGCCCGGGTAATTAGAGTTATTTCCGGGATGGAACCAACCGCTCGCGGAAACGACCGGGACCGGGGAGGCGAGGGATGACGATGAAACGGAAAATATCCTGGACCCGCCGGGACGAGGATGGAATCAAGCGCAAGGTGAGGGTGACGATCTCCCGGGGCGGGATCAAGTGGCAGTTCAAGCGGGCCGACCAGGAGCGCTGGGATTACGACAGCCCTCCCACCGGGGAGGAATGGGACGCCCTGGAAGAGATCCTCGGGCGCCGGATGCGCCGGGGCCGGGCCTTCGGCCAGATGGAGTCCGTCCGGGGGCTGAGGAGACCGGACGATGCCTGAGGCATTCCAGTTCCTCGCCTCCTCGATCCCGGGTACCGAGGATCTGCTCTGCCGGGAACTGCGCGACCTCGACTTCTCCGGGGTCCGGCTGAACAAGGGCGCCATCCCCTTCCGGGGGAGCCGGCGCGAAGGCTGGCGGGCCTGCCTGGCCAGCCGGATCGCCCAGCGGGTCCGGGTCCTGCTCGCCCGCTTCCCCGCCCCCGACGAGGAAGCCCTCTACGCCGGTATCCGGGCGGTGGATTGGCAACCCTACATCACCTGGCGCCAGACTCTTTCGGTCGGCGCCGTCTGCCGGTCCAGCGCCATCAGCCACAGCGGTTTCGCCGCCCTCAAGGCCAAGGACGCAATCGTCGATCAGATCCGCGCCCGGGAAGGGAAGCGTCCCTCGGTCTCGCGGGAAGACCCCGACGTCCGGGTCTACCTCTATCTGGTGGAAGACCGGGCGGCGGTCTACCTCGATCTCTCCGGCGAGCCGCTCCACCGGAGAGGCTACCGGCTCCAGACCGGAGAGGCGCCGCTGAGGGAAACCCTGGCCGCCGCCATCCTCCGGCTCTCCGGCTGGGACCGGGTCTCCCCGCTCGTCGACCCGCTCTGCGGTTCCGGCACGATCGCGATCGAGGCCGCCCTCTGGGCCGCCGGCCAGGCCCCCGGTCTCTCCCGGGACCGCTTCGGTTTCGAACGTTGGGCCGATTTCGGCCGGGAGGAAGCCCGGGCGATGCGGGAACTGAGGGGTGAACTGCGGGCGGCCGCCTCCGGGAACGACCCCCGGATCCAGGCCTCCGACCTCGACGGGGAGGTGCTTAAAGCCGCCCGGGCCAACGCCCGGAGGGCCGGGGTGAAGATCTCCTTCCGCCGGCGCTCGCTCTTCGATCTCCAGGGGGACGGCGCCGCGAAGATCCTTGTCACCAACCCCCCCTACGGCGTCCGGCTCGACGCCGGAACCGACTTCTGCCGCCGGGCCGGCGCGGCCTTCAGCCGGCTCCACGGCTGGCGGGTCGGCCTGCTGGCCGGGTCGCCGGAATACGAACGCGCGATCTCTCAGAAACCCCGGCTGAAGGTCCCGCTGCCCAACGGCGACCTCCAGTGCGATTTTTTAATCTACGATATCCCCTGACCCCGATCCCGGGCTCGGACTGGGGTAGGGGATATCCAGTCTCCGGGAAAGAAAGCCGTAATAACAGACAGCTCTTGAGAACCCCATTCGGGGGAACGCGATGGCGCATATCCAGGTCGGCGATATCAGGTATTATTACGAACTTCACGGACGGGGCAAGCCCTTGGTCTTCATTTCCGGCTACGGGGCGAATCATACCGCCTGGAGGGAGATCTATCCCCGGTTCACCGACCGCTTCCGGGTGATGATCTTCGACAACCCAGCCTCCGGCCGCACCCGGGACGGCGGCGGCGAACTTTCGGCGGAAGCGATGGCAGCCGGTTCGGCGGGTCTGATCCGGGAACTGGGGCTGGGGCGTGCGGATATCGTCGGCCATTCGATGGGGGGGACGATCGCCCAGGTTCTGGCCGCCGACTACCCGGAAGTTGTGGACCGTCTGGTGATCGTCAACTCCGCCGCCCGCTGGAGCCGGCGGATGTTGATGGCCCAGCGTGGGCTGCTTCGGGCACTGAAGCGCGGGATCTCCCTTGACTGCCAGCTGGAACTCGCGATGCCCTGGCTCTTCGGCCGGGCCGCCCTAAACGATCGGAAGCGGGCGGAAGCCCTTCGCCGGAAGCTCCTCGACAACCCCAACCCGCCGACAATCGGGGAGATGGAGCGGCAGTATCCCGTTCTGGCCGGGTTCGACGCCGCCGCTTTCCTCCCCCGGATCTCCGCTCCCACCCTGGTCGTCATCTCCGATGACGATATCCTCGCTTTGCCGGGGGAGTCGGAAGAACTGGCCGCGGGTATAGCCGGGGCGAAGGTCGTTCGGCTGAACGGGGGCCACGTCAGCGGGTACGAAGAGCCGGAGAAGCTGGCGGCGGCGATCCGCCGATTTCTCGCCGGCCCGGAAGGTTGACGGCGGCCGGTTAAAGAATTGCCCGCGGCCGGACACCTGGTGTATGATGCGGATATGAAGATTCTGCATACGGCCGATCTCCATCTGGGGATGAAATTCGCCGGGTATCCTGAGGTGCAGCAGGAGCTGTGCGAGGCCCGGTTCGCGACCCTGGAAAGGCTGGTCGAGACCGCCAACGCGGAGAGTTGCGACCTCTTCATAATCGCCGGCGACCTCTTCGACCGGGTCGGGGTGGCCAAGCGGGATATCATCCGAACGGCCGGAATCCTCAACCGGTTCGAGGGGAAATTGGTCCTGGTCCTCCCCGGCAATCACGATTATCTCTCCCCTGAGCCGGGGGAGCCCTGGACGACCTTCCGGGAGAACTCCGGGGACCGGGTGATCCTTTTAGCGGAGAAAAGAGTCTATCCGCTGGCCCATTACAACCTCGCCGCCGCCGTCTATCCCGCCCCCTGCGACGCCAAACATTCCTCGGTTAATTCTCTCGGCTGGATCGGGGGAACCCCTCGGGAGGAAAAAATCGCCTTTCAGATCGGGGTCGCTCACGGCAGCCTGGAAGGCTTATCTCCCGACTTCGACCGGCAATTCTACCCGATGACCCGGGAAGAGCTGCTGGAATGCGGCCTCGACCTCTGGCTCCTCGGCCATACCCACCTGCCCTTCCCCGGCAAGCCGGGGCCGCGCGACCGGATCTTTTATTCCGCCACCCCGGAGCCGGACGGTTTTGACTGCCGCCACGGAGGCCACGCCTGGCTGATCGAGATCGGCGAAGATAAAATAATCTCTCCGGCCCTGCTGAGCACCGGCCGGTATCGCTTCCTCCACGATCGGCGGGAATTAAGGACCGCCGGCGACCTGGACCGATTGGAGAACGATTACCTGCTCCCGGCCGCACGGGAGCAGCTGCTGAAACTGAAACTTACCGGCCGGCTGGCCCGGGAGGAATATGAACGTCTTCCCCGGATCCGGGAACAGCTCCGTCAGAACCTCTTCTATCTCCAGTGGGACGCGACGGAAATCACCGAGGAAATTACCCCGGCGATGATTGAGAGGGAGTTCACCGCGGGTTCTTTTCCCCACCGCCTCCTGACCGAACTGGCCCGGGAGAAAGCGGATTTTGAAGCCCTCCAGAAAGCCTACCACCTGCTGACGGAATTAAAGCAATGATCATCACTCGGATCAAACTCGACCCCTTCGGGGGGAAGACGGGGACGGAGTTAAACTTTCGCCCCGGCCTCAACGTGATCCTGGGACCCAACGAAGCAGGAAAGTCCACCGTCTTCTCGGCGGTTTTCGCCGCGCTCTTCGTCCCGGCCAAACTTGGCAAGCGCGACCTGGAAAAACAGATCTCCCGTTTCCTCCCACTGGGGGGAGGGGACACGATCCGGGTGGAGCTGGATTTCTCCTCGGACGAGGGAGATTACCGGTTGGAGAAATCCTGGGGAGGGACGGCCGGGGCGGAACTGGCCCTCCCCGATGGGACCGTGATCACCGAGGAGGGGGCGCTCGCCGGGCGGCTCTCTTCGCTGCTGGGAGCGGGTGAGGGTACTTACCGTTCGGTCCTGATGACCCCCCAGTCCGGGCTGGGGATGACCCTGCCGGCGCTGCGGGAAAAATATCCCGCCACCATCCGCGAGCTTGATGACATTCTCCGCTCCGCCCTCCTGGAGACCGACGGAATCTCCCTCGATCTCTTCCGGGAAAAGATCGAACAGGAATATTCTGACTACTTCGACCACTGGGACCGGAAGGAGGATTACCCGGAACAGGGGAAGGGGATTGAGCATCCCTGGCTGAAACTGATCGGGGCGATCCTCCGGGCTTTCTACCAGAGAGAGACTCTGCGAAAACTCCTGAAAGACGCCCGGCGGCTGGAAGCCGAACTGGAAGAGATCAACCGCCGGATCGCCGGAAAGAAGGAGAAGCTGGAAGAGGCGCGGGATTACCTCTCGCTCAACCGCCAGGCGGTTGAGGACGCCCGGGAGAGGAGAGTTCTGGCCGGGGAACTTTCCGGACAGCAACTCCTCCTGAAGAACCTGGAAGATGTTAATCGGAACTGGCCGGTGGTGGAAAACCGGCTGGCGGAACTAAAGAAAAAGCTGGCCGAGCTGCGCGACCGCCAGGAACGAGTCGCCGGGGAGAGAAGCAAGGCCGAAGCTAACGAGAAAAACCGGGCCCTACGGGAGAAACATTCCCGGGTCAAGGAGAAGAATCAGCTCCTCGAGCAGTCCCGGATTGATCTGGCGAAGTGCCGGGTGATCACCCGGGAAGCAGTGAGAAAGATCCGCGGGGCCGAAACCGAAATCGCCCGGCTGGAAGCCGGCCTGGCCGCCGGACAAATTTCCCTCAAGCTGACGGCGAAAAAAGCGGCCCGGATAAAGGTCCAGAAAGACCTGGCCGGCGCCCAAGAAGAGGAACTGGCCGCCGGCCAAACGCTGGAATTGGCGGCCGGGAGCCGGATCGGGATCGAACATCCCGAACTGTCGATCGAGGCCATCGCCGGGAAGCGGTCCTTTGCCGAGATCTCGGAAGAATATGAACGCGCGAAGAAGACTCACGCCGAGATACTGGCAGAGCTCGGATTGGCCGGACTGTCGGCAGCGGAATCCGCCCTCCGGCTTCGGGAGGAGGCGGAAGGGAAGGTGGGGGCGGCCCAGGAAAATCTGGACCGGGAACTGGGAGAATACTCCTACCGGGAACTGGAGGAGCAAGTCTCCGCGCTCGGCCCGGCCGGCCGGACCCGGCCCTTGCCGGAGGTGATCGCCGAAGACGAAAAGATCAAGGGGGAGATTCGCGCCGGAAGAGAGGAGGAGGAGCGAGGGGAAAAGCGGCTCTCCGGTTACGCGGCCGAATACACCGATCAGCGCTCGCTCCTCCTGGCCACGGCCGCCGCCGCCGGGAAAATGAAGGAATTGGAGGATATGATCGGCTCCCTCACCCCCCTGCCGGAGGGGGTCGGGGACGGGGCCGCCTTGATCGCCGCCTATCAGAAGCGGGAGGAAGTCGGGCGAGGGCTGGTCCAGGAACTGAACGATCTGAAAATCGAGGCCGCCGGGCTGACCGCCCGCCTCCCCGAAGAGACGGAGGAAGATCTGGAGAAGCGCCTCCAGGAGGCCGAGGAGGGCCTGGAGGAAGTCAAAAGGGCCGCGGCGGCGATCGCCAGGATCCGGGAAGTAACCGAAACCCTGGTGGCGGAGCTCGACCGCGACACCTTCGACGAGTTAAAAACAGACCTGGAGGAGATGATCGGTAAATTAACCGGCCGCCGCTACCGGGAGGTAGCGATGGGAAAAAGCCTCCCCCGGGGGCTGGTCCGGGAGGACGGGCAGATCCTTACCCCCGATCGGCTCTCGGTGGGGACCCGGGACGAACTGGCCCTGGCCGTCCGGCTGGCGATGGCGAAGCGTTTCCTGAAAACCGGCGGCGGCTTCCTCCTCCTCGACGACCCCCTGGTCGATCTCGACCCTCAACGGCAAAAAGCCGCCGCCGGGCTGCTCAAGGATTTTGCCGCCGAGACCCAGCTCCTGATCTTCACCTGCCACCCCCGCCACGCCGAGATCCTGGGGGGGAACCGGATAGAATTATAGTAAATGGCGACGGATGAAGACTCGACCGGAGCCGGTTTTCAGATATCGTTCGAAGATATCGGCTCGATGGTTGTCGAGAAAGCGGATGGCGACAATCAACTTCCAGGGGCGATACTTGTTGGTAGAGACCGATTTTCCAGAATTATGTTCATTCAGACGCCGGTCCGGATCTGATGTTTTTCCGGTATATATCCGATCGGGATATTGCACACTGCGAAGGATATAGACATACCGGATGGGGATAGGATACTTCGGTTCCATAACAGGACATCACACTGAAAAAAGTCCGCCGTCGTCCGCCTCCGCTCGCTAACGCGAACTCCGGCGCACTATGGCGGACATCCGCCATAGCACAATGCCGCCATCGTTATGGCGGCATTGTGCGACGGCGAATGGAGGCGGGGGGAGTCGAACAAAGGGGAGGGGAGATAAGCCAGAAATCCCGATATTAAGCACAAAAACAAGTCTTGAGGGGTCTTGGCTTATCTTGTTTTGACGTGATAATGGTTACGTTTTGGTTACATTGATAATCTTGATCGGTATCCAAATATTTTTACCTGCGGTTCGGGTATAAATGCTATGCCTTTGTTACATACAGCCAATGAGTTCAAAGAAGACTGAACGCTGGATTCGATTTGGGGATAAAGTCTTACTGGAAAAGGCATTTATCCCCGCCAACGCGTGCGTGGTCAAAGAACGCCCCAAGGGACATAAACGATACTACCATTACCTTTATTTCAGGATGGAGGGCCGTCTCCGGAAGCGGTATATCCCGGCGGATGAGGTGGACTTCACCAAGAAAATCATCTCCGAGCTGAGGGACAGAAGTAAAAGAAACCGGGAGAACGTCAGGGAAGCAGAGAAGTTGTGCAGAAAAATATTGCGCCTAGAAAAACTGCAACAACCAGCAAGGGCAAGTCATTCTTCGGTTGGAAAATAAATCGTCGGATTGGATGATCCGGAATATTGCTTGGTCGAGGGACGCTGGCCAGCTTCTTGAGAGCGTTGGTCTTTGAGAGGGGGGAACCGTCGGATCTGACGATTTGGGAGATCTGTCCATCTAACGGGGTGGCTGACTCTGGGCCTTCTCTCTCTGCCGACGCCGTTCGTTGACCCGCCTCGCCGCCCGGGCCAACGCCTCGGTCGCCAAGTCCTCGGGATCGTAGTCCCTGTACCCACGTCCCAGCATTTCTGTTTGTGAGGAAGCGAGCAGTCGAGCCCTTTCTGGATTTTCCGTATTATTCTGCATAACTGTTGAATATACTCCCCCTCCAGAAATCAGCGAGGACTGAACAAACGCTACCAGGTCGAGATCCTCGATTTCTTCCTTCGCGGTCTCCTCGTCGAGCAACGGCCCCTGGTAAGGTAGGACCTCCTCGGCCAGCTGCTTGAGACTCCACATCTTGCCCTCTTCGACCTCCATCCAGATCAGCCGGCTCAGACCGCTGCTCCAGAGGTTGCCCCAGTCCACTACCATCCTCGCTTCGAGGGGAAGGTACTCTCTCAGCATCTTCTCCGCGTAATCGCGGTCCTCCTGGCTCGATTCCTCCACCAGTCGCTTCAGTATCTGGTACTGGCGCGACAGGAACTGACTCTTGTTCTGGGGCGGGAGATTCACCTCGCTGATTAGGCAATAGAGCTCGGGAAACTCCTCCGGGGTCCAGGCTTTTTCTCCATTCATCAATTTCATTTCTTATCACCTTCGTCTTATATGAAATATCACCCCAATAATCCAGTTTGTCAATGTGGAGGGGATCCCCAACCTGAGTTTCCGAAAGTCTATCGGGGATAAGAAACGAGATTGAGAAAGAAAAGGAGTGGAATTAGGTATGTGGGCATTCATTTCTCTCTCATAACTCACTACACTCAAAAATTTTAATCTCGAGAATCCTCCAAATGGATTGTGAAAAAATTGTGAAAAGATTTTCCTTGTCCCGTAAAGAATGGGGGGATATACTAAAATTGTTTGATATATTTGGAAGTGAAAGTGATCGTATTTTGAAAACGGGATTTGTTTTGAAAATGCGAAGATACCCAAGAATTATTTATGACAGCCTGCTATCGGTTCAATTATCCGGGCAGGTTTTTTCATTATAACGAAGGAGGGAGAATTATGAAAAAGTCCGTGTTAGTTGTCTTATTGTTGGCTTTTGTATTTTGTTTTGAGGCAGAGAAAACCATATACGCTCAGTCAGCCTCTGCTGCAGAGCAGCTTAAAGAGATTAAAGAGCTTTATGATTCCGGGATTATAACTGGGGAAGAATATGAAAAACTGCGGAATGACCTTATACAGAAGTTAGATGAAGAATATGCAGGTAGTCTGGAAGAATCGTATCAAATTCCAGC
>JAVCCZ010000189.1 GCA_030765265.1 Candidatus Erginobacter occultus | reverse complement strand
AACTTGCTCGGTTAAATCAAAGACGGATACTCCTAAAGCAGAAGCTAAGGCATTCAGATTAGAAGGCCTGGGTTCAGAATCTCCAGTTTCTATATTTCTATAAGCCACACGGCTTATTCCGGCTTTTTCGGCAAGCTGTTGTTGAGAATAATTCTTAAGCTTGCGAAACCTTCGAAGATTGACTCCAATATTATTAGTCATATCCTCTCCTCCTTTTTGATGTTTCTTAACTAAATATACCATAACTTGTCATATTGTCAATAATACTTTTAATGATAAGTTAGGTGGCCCGACAGGATATAGATTTGATGTTTATCAGGTTTGTTTGGAAAGGAAAGATGGGATATCTTATCAATAAGGGAAGGCCTTATTGATTAATCAGCCTAAGGTTTCCCGATTGATAGGAAATTGCTTTTTGCGGTTTCCCGTCGGTCGACCCGTTTATGAGGTGAAGGGCAAGTTCGCCGGTTTCATTATTACTGAAACCCGCCCGGAAGACAAACGAAAACCCGTAATGGAAGCCATCAGGGAAGGACCCGGGGGTTTTGTCCGCGTTTCAACGGTCCAAGAGGGCGGATGGGAGGAGAAACCGGCGGGCGGCGGACACACGGGATACGTTCCGGTCGCGACGGCGACTTACGAAGCCATACTCACCGGTTCCTGCTCGTAATCCGCGAAGGGATCTTCATCAATCCAGGGATCGCTAGAGTCTCCGGGACAGGATCACGGAGAAGCTTCGGGACGGGCTGCGGGCTCAAAGCGGGAATGCCCATTTTATCAAGTAATTGAAAACCCCTCGAAGGGAGAGGGATATTTCTTTTTTCGGGCTCCCGTCGGGGGGAGGGGGTAACTTATCGCGCGGTGTAGCCGGGGAACTTCCGCTCCGGTGGGATAAACCCACCGGGGGCGGAGGGCGGAAGGTGTTTAATAAGCGATTAGCGGCAATCAGTATAAACTTGTCGTGTCTTTGATCCTGAGCTTGTCGAAGGAAGCGAAGTCAAATGCAATAGTGGACTTCTTTTAATCGGGGGTGGCTTCGCCGTAAACCGTTTCGACCGGGTAAAGGCCGTCGAGGATCACGGTCTCGATCATCGTCGCCCGGGTCACCGGGACGGGGGCGAGGAGGACGGCCGGGACTTCCTTCCCATTGTGCTCAAGCCGACGGTCCTCGAGGCCGAGCGATCCGGCGATCCCCCCCGGATCCATCCCCCGAAAGAGGCGGATCGCTGAACTGACCGTCGCCGCGACCAGGGCCTCGGGCGGGGTGTAGATAGTCAACAACTGGCTCCCCTCGATGATCCGCCGGCAGGCGGCCAGCTCCCCTCCCCGGCCCGCCACCAGGATCCGGCCGGCCAATTCTTCCTCCTCCACCGCCGCGGCCGCCCCGCCGGCCAGTTTGTCATCAAAGGCGATAATCGCCGAGATCGCTTCCCGGGTCCGGACCGGCCGCGCCAGCTC
Source organism: Candidatus Erginobacter occultus (assembly GCA_030765265.1). GTDB lineage: Bacteria > Auribacterota > Erginobacteria > Erginobacterales > Erginobacteraceae > Erginobacter > Erginobacter occultus. The sequence continues at coordinate 3,229 of JAVCCZ010000189.1, read as the reverse complement.
TTCCGCCGTTTGGAGGCGGGCCCCCCGGGCCGAAGGATCGTCGAGGCGGAGGTCGGCGGCGATCCCGGTCTCCTCTCCCCTCAGTTCCTCCCACTCGGCGAAAGCCCTCAACTGGCCGTCCCGGAGACGGGAGGCACCGGGGTTATCTTCCGGGCCGCCCAGAAGGACCACCCCCCGGCCCGGGATCCGCTCCCGGATCGTCCGGGCCTGGAGGTAGCCCGCCGCCTCCAGGTCGGGGCCGACAAAAAGGTCGGGAGCGAGACCGGGGATCATCTGTCCGCAGGCGATAACCGGTATCGTCAGGGGCCGCTCCCGTTCGGGGGGAGGCGCGGAATAGTCCGGGGCGGAGGGGATCGCCACCAGGAGCTGGGCCCCGGCCCGGATCAGCTCCCGGGCCTGGCGCTCCTGGACCTCCCGCCCCCCGCCCTCGGCCGTCCGGACCAGGACCTCGAATCCGGCGGCCCGGGCTTTCTCGACCACGTCCGCCCCTTCCCTCCCCCAGGGCCCGCCGTCGGTGGTGTCCAGGAGCAGTCCGAGAACAACCCGCTCCCCCGGCGCCAGCGTCTCCCGGGAAGAAGCGCAACCGAAGAGAAACACTACGCCGAAAAGGATCAAAATCCCGTTAAGCAGGGTTGATTTCATCTCAGAGGTCGGTAATGGGGAATTCTTCGCCGAGTTTTTTGGCGGCGGTTTCCAGCTTTTCCCGGCCGGCGATCACGCAGGAGGGGGAGGTAAGGAGGCGGGGGCGGATAATCTCTTCCGCGGCGCGGCGGATCTCCTCTCCGGTCAGGTTGAGCAGGCGGCGGCGGAACTTCTGCAGACGGGCGGGGGTGGTCTCCCTCAGGTGGCGGGACAGGGCCAGCTCCACCGCCTGGCCGGGTCGGATCGGACGGTCAAGGGTCTTGACCGCGCCGATGATCGCCTGCTCGACCCCATCCCGGGAGAGGTCCATCTCCTTTTCGATATAGTCACCGACCCCGTCGTAAACCCGGAGGGTCTCGACGATATTCGGGTCGCGGTAGCTGGAGAAAGCGAAGACCCCCCGGGCGGCATCGTAATGGGCCGAGCAGCCGTAGGCACCTCCGAGCACTCGGACCTTCTCCCAGAGGTAGCCGTAGCTCAGGTTCTGGGAGAGAAGCAGCAGGGCGGGGGCGGCGGGGTCGGTGAAGGGGACCGCCGGGAGGACCCGGGCGACAAAGCCAACCTCGGCCGGGACGGCGATCCCTTCCCTCGGGGAGACCGGGGTGAACCCCGGCTCTTCCCCGGCGATCACCGGATCGTCGCGCATCCCGGCCAGCAGGGAGCCGTACCACCCCCGGACCGCCGACCGCGCCTCCTCACTCCCGACCACGGAGATGGTGATTCGGTTTCCCGACTGGAGAAAGTCCCGGATCGACGTCAGGCGCCCCTCGACCTCCTCCGGGGAGCAGGCGAAGTCGGCCGGGAGCCGGTCGAAGAGGCGGACCTGGGTCAGGCCCTTGAGCGACTCGTTGAGGGCGCAGTTGCGGCTCAACCCCCGGGCGGCATAGGAGGCGGCAAAGCTGTTACCGGCCGGGATTACCCGGCTCTTCCGGGAGACCCGGCCCTGGAGGAGCACGTCCCGGAGCCGACCGCGGTCGGAGAGGTCGCATTGGGTCAATCGATCGGAGAGCAGCGAGAGCATCTCGGGGAGTTTCCGGTCCAGGGCCCGGCAGAAGACGGTCAGGCAGGGGCGGACGGCCCGGGGTTCGGCGATGGTCCCGGAGATCGAGAGGTCGGAATCCACCCCCCCGGAGCAGGCGGCCTCCCGGTCGGCCATCGCCGCGAAGTCGTAACCGGCGGCCCCCATCTCGCAGAGGGCGTCGGTGAAGAGCGAGAGGTAGGGGTAATCCTCCCCGGCCAGCCCCCGGAGATCGAAGGCCAGGGCCAGGTAGGTGATCCCGTTGCTGAAGAGGTCGGTGGCGAGAAGGGGGCGGCCGGAAACCTCTTCGAGGACGGTGGGGAGGAGAAACGGCTCGGCCGGAACGTCAGACGGGGAGAGCCGGGGGAGCGAGGAGAGAGCTTCCGGGGTATTGGGAGCGGACTGGCTCAATTCCAACTCCCTCGCCTCGCGGGCGATCCGCTCCCGTTCCCCCGCAGAGAGGGAGGCTTTCAGATTCTTCATCCGCCGCCGCTCGCTCCGCTCCCGGCGCCCGGACAGGCCGGGGTCGGGGGGGAAGACCAGCAGGACCCGGCTGGGGTTCTCCACGATCAGCTGCCGGAGGCGGTCCTCGAAGTACCCTTCCTCGCTCTCCCAGCGCCGGCGCACCTCGCGGATCTGCCGGTTGATCCGCATCCAGACCAGGGGATCGCCCGAGGCCGCCCAGGACTCGAAGGCCCGGTCCATCAACCGCAGAGGGTAGTGACTCTTAATCTCGCGGGCCGAGAGTTCAAAAGCGTGGAAGGCGGATTGGAGTCTCTCCCGGTCCAGCCCCCGGGAGGCTTCCCGGGCGCAGGTCTCGATGATCAGATCGAGGATCTTCCCCGCCCGGTCCTCCTCGCTCCCCTTGAGCCCGACGGCGAAACAGGTGTCGCGCTGGACGGAGGAGTAGCCGGAGTCGGACAGCTCCTCGCCCAACCGGGAATCGATCAGGGCCTTGCGCAGCGGGGAGGCGGCGTGGCCGAGCAGGTACTGGGAGAGAACGTGGAGGGAGAGGGTATCCACCGGCCGGATGTTCTTCCCGGTCCGGAAGGCCGCCACCACCGCGGTCTTGCCTTCCGGGCTTTCGGCCGGTCCGATCGGATACGGCCGGCGGACCAGGCGGGGTTTCCGCCAGGCCGGCTGGGGGGCGATCGCGGTATCGACGGCCGCCCGGTCGAAGCCGGAGAGGTATTCCCGATCGAGGAAGGCCAGGTGTCGGGAGGTGGCGATCGAGCCGTAGAGAAAGACCAGGGAGTTGGCCGGATGATAGCGGGTCCGGTGGTATTCCCGGAACCGCTCGTAGGTGAGAGAACGGATCGCCTCCGGGTCGCCTCCGTAGTCCCGGCCGTAGGCGTTGGCGGGAAAGAGGCGCTTCATCATTTCCCGGTCGATGATCCCATCGAGGTCGGAGTAGACCCCTTTCATCTCGTTGTAGACGATCCCCCGGACGATCAGCCTCCCGGAGGGGTCGGGGGGGTCGGCAAAGGCCAGGTGATGCCCTTCCTGCCGGAAGTGGTCGAGGCTGATCCGGGGGTAGAAGACGGCGTCACAGTAAACCCCGGCCAGGTT
>JAVCCZ010000031.1 GCA_030765265.1 Candidatus Erginobacter occultus | reverse complement strand
CGATCGCGGCGTCCCGCTTCACCTCGGCGGTCCGCCGCACCCCGAGGGCCTCCAGGTAGCCGCGCTCGTCGCGGATATCCTGGATGTTGATGATGTCGATGATCACCCCGATCTTGGCCAGTTCCTCCCCGGCCTGGTCGAGGACCTTATCGACGAACATCTGGCGCTCCTGGTAGAGCTGTTCCACCGTCATCACGCCGATGATGTCGCGGAGCTGCCCCTCCAGGGTCTCCCGGATGATCAATTTGATCTCGTCGTAGGAGGCGCTCAGGAACCGTTCCACCGCCCGGGCCAGCATATCCTCCTCGCTGGAGATCTTGACGTTGGCCACGGCGTCGATCGTCACCGGGACCCCTTCCTTGGAATAGGCCTTCTCGACCCGGACGTCGGTCAGGTTGATCAGTTCGAGCGAGATATGTCCGATCTTCTCCAGGATCGGGATCCGGAGGGCGGCCCCGCCGACCACGGCCCGCCAGCCCCGGGTGACGAAGCGGACGTTGCCATCCTCGTCAACGATCTTCTTTTTGTATCTCCGGCCGGTGAAGATCAGGGCCTCGTTCGGCTCGGCCTTGCGATAATTGCCGACGAAGAGAACAAAGACGGCGAAGATCCCGGCCAGGGCGATCACAATTACCACGGGAGCCACTAAACTGGTCATCGACTTTCTCCTTTTGTTCCGTCTCGGCCGGCGGAGCGGCCGGGACGGGTGGTTGATTTATTCGACCTTGGCCAGGCCGGCGATAACATTTTTCACCGTCACCTCGGAACCGGCCGGGTATCCCTTTTCCGGGTCGACGGCCCGGGCCCGAAGATAGATCGAACGGCCGGTGGCGGGGAGTTCGGCCTTGATCTCCCCGGTGCCGCCTTTCGGGATGGCGCTGGTCACCAGCCCCTGGCGGCCGGCTACCGATGACCCGTCGGCCGGGGTGTTGGACTGCTGCCGATAGAGAAACTTGAGCAGGTGGTAAACGATGGTGTAAACCACCACCCCCCCGATCACCCCGGCCAGGACCGGGTGGATCCGCCAGGCGAGGTTCTCGGAGAGAAAACCGGCCAGGCCGAAGCCGATCACGAAGCTTAAGATCAGCTTCACCCCGAAAAACCCGGGACCGGCGTCCCCGATATCGAATTCCGCCTCGATCTCGAGGCCGCCGGCGTCAAAGTCGTCACCGAGGCCGAAGATGACCATCACGATCAGGATCAGGGCCGGGACGACGGCAATCAAGCCATAGATGAGTTCCGGAGACATTGGGCACCCCCTGGAAAGGCGATCTGCTCGCCTGGTTGAGAAGAGAAAGAACGACTCGGGCCCCCCCGAAGGGGGAAAGGTACGGGAAAGGCGGCGAAGAACTCAATCAACCTTGATCGGATTTTGATCATTCCCGCCTCCTGGTTGGGGACTTCGCCCACCGCCTGAACTGCGGAGGAAGAGCTATGCAACAGGCTACATCATACCAATATCGGTGACAAGGATTTAATCTCTTCTCTGTTGGTAATCTCTTCTCCCGTTGGAAAAACCGGGATGACAAAGCCGTTCGGAAGTTATAGCATCCTCCCCGGGAGGTGAAGATTATGAAAAACTCGAAGTCCACGCTGCTGGCCGCCGGCCTCCAGGCCGGCGAGTCGGATATGTACGACGAGGACGAGATCTGGTCGCGCTTCAGCGGCGACAAGCCGGATATCGGCCGGGCGCTGCTGGCCGTCCTCCGTAACCTCGACCATACCCTGCCCCTCTCCCGGAAGCTGAGAGCCCTCTCGATCGGCTCCGGCTCGGAGCCCCAGTTCCGGATCCTGCAGGCCGCCTGCCGGGGCGGGCTCTTCCTTCTCGACATAGATCAGGTCCCGTTGAATGTGGTCATCGAAAGGGTCCGACGCCAGGGGCTGACCGGGGTGAGGACAATCCGGGGGGATTACAACCGCCTCCTGCTCGACCCGGCCCGGGCCCGAAAATTCCGGGAGGATCGGCTGGCCGGGAGCCGGCTGGATCTGATCACACTCCACCACTCCCTCTACTACTCGGAAACGAAAGATTGGGAGCGGCTCTTCGCCAACCTCGTCCGGACCATCCTGGCCCGGCGGGGCGCGATCCACGCCGTGATGATGTCGGCGAGAAGCCGGGACCGCCGCTCCACCACCTGGCTCTATAACCACTTCGCGGGAAAATACTTCGGCTGCCGGAACGACCAGGACCTGCTGGCTTTCGGAGAGGGATTGAGAAGAAACCGGACGCTGAAGAAAGCCCGGATCGTCACCCGGACCAGCGAGGTCCGATTCTGGGTCGACGACTTCGGAAAGTTTATGGCCGTGGTCTGGATGATCCTCCTCTATCCCAATGTCCACCGCTACAGCCGCCGACAGCGGGAGGAGATCACCGGGTATTTTTACCGGGAGTTCTGGAAGAAGAACCAGCCCCTGGTCCAGCACCAGGATCACCTGGTTCTCTACCGGGGCCTGTAACCTCCCGGGATCGATCCCTGATCACCAGGCAGAAAATAATCCCGGCTCCAGCGCAGAGGGCGTTGATGACCATATCGTCGATGTCCCCGGTCCTGTAAGCGAGAAAATGCTGCAGGACCTCGTCGAGGAAGGCGAAGGCGATGGCGATCTCAGTCCCGGTACGGACGGAGAAGAGCCGGACCGAGAGGAAACCGAAGCCGCCGAAGAGGGGAATGTGCCACCAGCGTTCGGGGTGCTGCCGGACGTAAAACATCAGGGCGGCGGCGAGCAGGATCATCCAGAGCAGATGGAACAGGCCTCCCGGCCCGGACTTCCGGACCAGGGCCGAGCACGCGGCCAGCAGGAGCAGGAGGACGATCGCCCCCAGGATCCAGGCGATCGCCGGACGGCCGATCGTATCGGCCAGGTAACGCTGGACCGTCCGACCGAAGCAGGAAAACGCCGGGATGGCCGCCAGGTTGACTATCCAGAGTATCCCCGTGAGGGGCCTTTTGTAAAAAACGTTCCGGGCTGTTGTATTCACCCTTTTATTCCGATCCCGGGCTGACCGACACGCCGTCTCTCCAGAGTTCCTCCCGCTCCCGGAGTCCTTCCGGAGACCACCAAATCGACCTCCCGTCTTTCTTTCCTCCCCGCCAGGTCTCTTCGCTCTTCTTCCGGCCGTCCTCGTACCAGGAAAACCACCTGCCGTGCTCCTTCCCCTCGCGGTACTCCGACTCCAGCATCACCCGGCCGTTATCGTACCAGAATATCGCCTTACCGTGGAGGACCCCGTCGCGCCAGTTGGTCTCCATTATCTTCCGGCCCGCCTCGTTCCAACGGACCGCCTTCCAGTGGGGCCGGCCGTCGCGGCGCTCGGCTTCCATCTTTCTCACCCCGTTTTCGTACCACTCCAGCACCTTCCCGTCTTCCCGGCCTTCCCGGTAATCCATCTCGCTCTTCTTTTGGCCGCCGGGATACCAGGAAGTCCACCGCCCGTGCCGCCGACCCTCGCGGTACTCTCCCTCCCCCTCCTTTCCGCCTCCTTCGTACCGGGATACCGCCCGCCCCGTGAAGGGCCGATCGATCCCGATTTCGTAAACTATCCCCTCCCGCTCGACCAGGCGGACGGTATCCGTCTCCCCAGCTCGACTTTCGACCGGCGCCGGCGCGGCCTCCTCCGGACCCCGCTTTCCGCATCCCCCCGCCGCCAGCAAGAGCGGAATCAACCAAGCTCCCCGCCGGGACAATACCATCCTCACAACATCTATCATATCTTCCTTTTTCGCCGTCCGGATACCCTCTTCTCCTCATAATCTCCCTGACCGGGACTTTTTTCAAGTCCCTTTTCCGGAGGCCACACGGGTGAGCGCCCGGCGGGTGCGGGAGTGAAGTTTGAGAGGGCCTCTGACTTTTTCCCAGTTGGCGACGGTGGCGGGACTGACCCCGAGGAGCTCAGCAAACCGCGACCGGGGGAGCTTTAATTTTCGACGCAGTTTCGCCACCCAGGCCCCGGTAAAGGTTAGCGGTGTCTTCGCTGTTGCAGCTAGCCGACGGGGAGTTGGTTTGCTTTTCCCCGACCGGGACGGGGCATTCCTGCTTTTCCGCTTCGGTGACCGGCCGGGCGCGGCCTCTTGGGTCTCCGCCATCTCGATGCCGAAGACCCCTCCCAGTTCGGCGTCGGCGATTCTCTTCCGGCTTCCCTTTTTCCCGGCGGTGACATTCTCCATCAGCTCCGCCTCACTGCCGATCAGATCGATATGATCGACCCCGCGGAGGAGGAAGATCAGCTCCGGGCTCTCGTCGAGCCGCGCCCCCACGGCGTAGAGGACGGCCGCCACGTGCTTGCACATCACCGCCCAGTCGGGGCAGTCGCACTCGAACTCGATTTCTTTCGGGAGGGGAAAGAGACCTCGGTCGCGGTCGGTCATTACTTCCATCACCTTCCGAGAGATCCTCCCCTGGAGAAGTTCCAGCAGCGACCCGATCCGCCCCTCGCATTGCTCCCGGAGCCGCTCCCATTTCTTCCCGGGGAGAGTCTTGATCGCTACTTCCACGTTGTAGATGGAGTTTCCGGCCACCATCGCCCGGACCTTCCCCTTATCTATCTCCAGGTGGCAGACCAGGCCGCCGCGGACATAGGTACGACCCCGGGGAAGGCGGTTCTCGTAGTCGCTGAGCTTCTCCAGGTGTTTGCACCAAGCCTCGCCCCAGAAGGTGCGGGCGATCTTCCGGCCCCGGATCTCAACCGAGCGCAGCTCCAACCCCCGCTTCCGGAGTTTCTCGATTTTCCTCGCCGCCTTGGCCCGGCGTTCGCCCACCGAAACATACCGGGGATAATAGTCATCGTACCAGCCCATCGTTTTCTCCTTATAGGCTTGCCCGTTCGATATCCAGGGCGACGATCCCGAGCAGCTCCTCGTCGCTCATCTCGGTCAACAGGGTCTCCGTCCCCCCGGTCAGGACCCCCTCGGCCAGGGCCGTCTTCTCCTCGATCAAGGCGTCGATCTTCTCCTCCACCGTCCCCCGGCAGACGAACTTGTGGACCACCACGTTGCGGTGCTGGCCGATCCGGAAGGCGCGGTCGGTGGCCTGGTTCTCCACCGCCGGGTTCCACCAGCGGTCGAAGTGGATCACGTGGGAGGCGGCGGTCAGGTTGAGACCGGTGCCTCCGGCTTTCAGGGAAAGAACGAAAAACGGCGGCCCTTCCTCGCGCTGGAAGAGGTCGATCAGGGCGCGGCGTTTCTTCACCGGGGTGCCGCCGTGGAGGACCAGCCCCTCCCGGCCGAAAATTCCGGCCAGGAAGCCGGCCAGCGGATCGGTCATCTCCCGAAACTGGGTAAAGACCAGGACCTTCTCCTGGCGGGAGGCGATCTCCTCGCCGATCTCCCGGAGGCGGGAGAACTTCCCGCTCTCGCCGGGATCGTAAACCCCGTCCCCCAGCAGCTGGCTGGGATGGTTGCAGATCTGTTTGAATTTCATCAGGTAGGCCAGGACCAGCCCGCGGCGCTTGATCCCCTCCTCCCCCTCCAGGGATCGGGCCAGTTCGGCTACCGCGCGGCCGTAGAGAGCGGCCTGCCGCTTGGCGATCCCGCAGAAGGCCTTGACCTCGGTCTTGTCCGGGAGATCGGCGATGATGCTTTTATCAGTCTTCAGCCGCCGCAGGATGTAGGGACTAACCAGTTCGCGGAGGGGCCGGTAGCGGTCGGTCCCGCCCTCCTCCAGGGCTTTGACGAAATTCTTGAACTTCGCCGCCGAGCCGAGCAACCCCGGGGAAAGGAAATCGAAGAGCGACCAGAGGTCGGAGAGGCGGTTCTCCACCGGGGTACCGGTGAGGGCGATCCTCGCCTCGGCCTGCAACTCCTTGACCGCCCGGGTCTGCCGGGCGGAGGGGTTCTTGATCGCCTGGGCCTCGTCAAGGATCGCCAGCCGCCACGGGGTCTTCCGCAGCCACTCCCGGCGCGCGAGCATCCCGTAAGTGGTCAGGACCGCGTCGGTTTGGGCCAGTTTCCGGCCGGGCGCTTTTTCCAGTTTGGCCAGCGCCAATTTATCCATCTCCGATGGATGAACAAAGAGCGGGCGCAGCGAGGGGGCGAAACGCCGGATCTCCACCTTCCAGTTGGCCAGCAGCGACGCCGGCAAGACCAGGAGCGAAGGCTTATGGGGCGGCCTCCCCTCCTCCTTCAGGGCCAGGAGCAGAGAGAGCACCTGGATGGTCTTGCCCAGCCCCATATCGTCGGCCAGGCAGGCGCCCAGCCCCAGACGGGAGAGAAACCAGAGCCAGTTATGGCCGACCTCCTGGTAGGGCCGGAGCGTTCCCCGGAAGTCCGGGCTCCGTTTCCCGGCCCCGAGAATCGCGGGCTCGCGGAGACCGGCGAGGATCTCCGCCAGCCATTTTCCGGAATTGACGAACGTCCATTCCCGGACCCCCTCGTCGGCGGGGGCGGCGAGATCGGCGGGGGCCCCGGCCAGCAGCCGCATCCCCTCGATGAAGGAAAGCCCCCCCGCCGCCCCCGCTTCCACCCGCCGCCAGTGATCCAGGGCCTGGGAGAGCCGTTCCCGGTCGACCTCGACCCATTGCCCCCGAAGATTAACCAAACCGTCTTCGGAGGCCAGTAACCGCCGCCACTCCTTTTCGGTCAGCTCCTCCCCGCCCAGGGCCAGGCCGACCTTGAAGTCGAGCATAGCGGCGGCACCGAAGCGGTTTCTTTTTCCCTCCCCGATCACCACGGAGACCCGGGGCCGGGGCCGGGACTTCCACCAGTCGGGGAGCCGGACCAGGATCCCACTCTCCTCCAGCAGCGGCACGTCTCGAAGCAGGCGGTAAGCCTCCCGGGGGGTCCAGGCCAGGGGGTGAAAGATCTCCTTCGACTCGACAAGTTCCCGGACCAGTCCGCTCTTCTCCGAGGCCCGCTGGACCGGGGAGAGGAGCTTGACCAGGGCCTTCCGGTCGCCCTCCCCGGCGTATTCCCGCAGCGCCCGGCCCAGGGGCTGATACTGGACCCGGCCGCCGGCGGAAAGCCGGGGGGCGTAGGTGGCGAGAAAGGCGAAGGGGAACTCCGGGTCGGACTTGTTCTCCGCCAGGTGGAAAGAGACCCGGCCGACCTGGTGCCACATCGGTGCCTGCTTCTTCAGCCAGACCCCCAGCTCCAGCCCCGACGAAACGACCCGGGACCGCGTCCAGTGGTCGAGT
>JAVCCZ010000066.1 GCA_030765265.1 Candidatus Erginobacter occultus | reverse complement strand
CGCCGCCGCCACCGCGTGACTGGTCTCGGGGGCGATGATGATCCCCTCGGTCCGGGCAAAGAGGATCGCCGACTCGTAGCACTCGATCTGGTGGATGGCCCGGGGGGCGAGCAGCCCCTCGACCACCGCCTGGCTGACCAGGGGAGCCATCCCGTGGTAGCGCAGACCTCCGGCGTGAATCGGGGGCGGGATGAAGTCGTGTCCCAGCGAGTACATCGGGAGCAGGGGGGTCATCTTGGCGGTGTCGCCGTGGTCATAGACAAAGGGAGCGGCGGTCAGGGTCGGGCAGGAATAGGGCTCGACCGGGATAATATCGATATCCGCCCCGTTGATCTTGTCGAGAACAAAGGGGAAGGAGAGCCCGGCGAAGTTGCTCCCCCCGCCGCAGCAGCCGATCACGACATCGACTTTCTTCTCGCCGAATTTTTCCAGCTGCTTCTTGGCTTCCAGTCCGATAATCGTCTGGTGGAGCAGAACGTGGTTTAAGACGCTGCCCAGCGAGTAGCGGGTCTCGCCTTTCGGATCGCTGACCGCCGCCTCAACCGCCTCGCTGATCGCGATCCCCAGACTCCCCGGGGTGTGGGGATGCTTGGCCAGGATATCCCGCCCGGCCTGGGTCTGGTCGCTGGGGGAGGCGATGCATTTCGCCCCCCAGGTCTCCATCATAATCTTCCGGAACGGTTTCTGGTCAAAGCTGATCCGAACCATAAAGACCTTGCACTCCAGGCCGAGAATCGAGCAGGCAAAGGCCAGGGCCGAGCCCCACTGGCCGGCTCCGGTCTCGGTGGCCAGTTTCTTGATCCCGAACTCCTTGTTGTACCAGGCCTGGGCCACCGCGGTGTTCGGCTTGTGGCTCCCGGCGGGAGAGAGACTCTCGTTCTTGTAGTAGATCCGGGACCGGGTCCCCAGGGCGGCTTCCAGATACTTGGCCCGGTGGAGCGGCGCCGGGCGCCAGCGGTAGAGGAGGTCGAGGATCCCTTCCGGGATATCGATCCAGCGTTCCTGGCTCATCTCCTGCTCGATCAGGTTCATCGGGAAGACCGGGGCCAGCATATCCGGGGTGATCGGGTTGCCGTCCGGGCCCAGGGGGGGCTGGAGCGGAGTGGGCAGGTCGGCGGCCAGGTTGTACCATTGCCGCGGAATTTCGTCTTCGTTCAAGAGCATCCTGACGGTCATAACTATCCTCCTTCTCCGGCTCGCCGGCGGATCACCCGGCGCAGCGCCGAATCATTTCTCTTTAACTCCCGCGCCCCCCGGGTGATCTTGCAGAGACTCAAGCCCAGCGTTCGGGCGATCTCCCTCTGGGTGACCCCCCGCTCCAGGAGCTTGACCAGTTCCCAGCGGGACGATATATCCCGAACCTCCTTCGGGGTAAAAATCTCCCTGAAGAACCGTTCAAGAAGACCCGGGTCATCGATTTGCGCGAGAACACCGGCTATTTCCGGAAGCTTGTCCATAGTTTTGCTTCTACTAAAAGAAACGTTTATAGCGGCCGAGGCTTTGCCTGTCAACCAAGATTAACCAAAAAAAAGGGATCAAAAAAGGACTTAAAGGACTGAGAAGACAAAAAGGACTTAAAGGACGGCTGGTGGCTGGAGAGGCCCTGGCTGTCCTTTAAGTCCTTTCAGTCGTTTTTATTCCTAATTAGATCTGCAGCCACCAGTCGCCTTTATCCTTGCCCGCTGCAGCCTGCACCGCCTCGACGATCTGGGTATAGCCGGTGCAGCGGCAGAGATTGCCGGAGATGGCGACCCGGATCTCGTCCTCGGTCGGGGCGGGGTTGGCGTGGAGGAGCGCCGCGGCGCTCAGGATCATCCCCGGGGTGCAGAAGCCGCACTGGACGGCACCGTGGTCGAGGAAAGCCTGCTGGAGGGGGTGGAGTTTTTCGCCGTCGGAGAGCCCCTCGATGGTCACTATCTCGCGGCCGGCGCACTGTCCGGCCAGGATCAGGCAGGAGTTGACGGCCTTCCCGTCGAGGATGACGGTACAGGCCCCGCACTCCCCGATCCCGCAGCCTTCCTTGGTCCCGGTGAGATCCAGCTCTTCCCGGAGCAGGTCGAGGAGACGGAGGTTGGGGTCAACCTTAAGGGAGTGCTTGACCCCGTTGACCGTGATATCCAGTTTAATCTTTTTCATTATAATACTTGTTCGGGAAATTTAAAATCGGTCATTGCGAGCGCAGCGAAGCAATCTCTTATCGGACAGTATATTGAGACTGCTTCGTCGCTTCGCTCCTCGCAGTGACATATCAATACGATTATGAACTCCCCTATATTCCCTTTATCCGGCCAGGGCTTCCCGCAGAGCCCGGGCGGTCAGGGCGGCGATCACCGGTTCTTTATATGGGGTCGACCAGCGGCGGCCGGAGCGGTCGACCATCTCGGCGGCGACGGCCGCGCCGGCGGCGCGGAAGAGTTCCTCGGAAGGTTTCTGCCCGATTAAAATCTTCTCGGCGGCGGCGAACCGCTCCGGCATCGGGGTGGCCGAGCCGGGGGCGATCCGGGCTTCGGAAATTACCCCGTCCCGGAGGAAGAGGACCACGGCCGCGTTCATCCGGGAAATGGCGAGGGCGTTGCGCCTTCCCAGCTTGACGAAAGCGCTCTTCGCCTCCGCCGGCAGGCGGCGGAAACGGACCGCGGTCAGGATCTCTCCGGGCGCGGCATCGGTCTGGTAGGGTTTGACGAAGATCCCGGAGAGCGGCCTCACCCGCTCCCCCTCCCGGGATCTGAGGACCGCCGACGCTTCGAGGGCGATCAGGGCGGGGACGGTGTCGGCGGCCGGGGAGGCGTTCATAATGTTGCCCCCGATGGTGGCAATGTTCCGGTGCTGGGCCGCCCCCACGGTGGCGGAAGCGGCGGCGAGAAGCGGGGCCGTTTCCCGGATCAACTCCGAGGTATGGACTTCCCAGTGGGTGGATCCGGAACCGACGATGATCTCCTCCCCTTCTTCCCGGATCCCCTTCAGTTCGGGCAGGCCGGAAATGTCGACCACCCACTTCGGTCCCTTCTTCCCGGCCGGGATACCCCGCAGCTCGACCAGGAGGTCGGTCCCCCCGGCGATGATCTCCGTCCTCTCCCCATTTTCGGCCAGGAAATCCAGGGCTTCGGCGAGGGAGGCGGGCCGGATGAAGTTGAAGGGGATCATCGCGCCCTCCTCTGTTTCTTGACCAGCTTGTGCCCGAGGACGATCCGCTCCAGGTTGAGGGGGAGGTCGCGGATCCTCTTCCCGGCGGCGTGGGCGACGGCGTTGGCGATCGCCGGGGCGCAGAGTTCGGCGGTCGGTTCGGCGATGCACTTGGCCCCGTAAGGTCCGTACTTATCCGGATTCTCCAGGATGATCGAGTGGATCTTCCCCACGTCCATCGCGGTCGGGATCAGGTACTCGTCGAGGTTGACCGTCTTGGTCACTCCCTCGACCAGCTCTACCTCCTCCAGGGTTCCGTAGCCAATCGCGGTGGCCACCCCGCCGCAGATCTGGCCCCGGACCGCCTCCGGGTTGATCGCCTTGCCGACGTCGTGAGCGGCCCAGACCTCGAGGACATTGATCTTCCCGGTCTCGGGATCGACCTCGATCTCGGCCACCTGGCAGGCGTAAACGTAGGTGAAGTAGGCGTTCCCCTTCCCCGCCTCCTCGTCCCACCAGATCGGGGGGGATACGTGCCAGGCAAAGGAGGAGAGGTTCATCCCGGCGGCCAGGGCCAGGGCGACCGCCCCGGTGAAATCGATCGCCCGATCGGGGTCGGAGGCGACCATAATCTTCTCCCCGACCGCCGTCAATTCGGCTGGGTCCGCCCCCAGCTCTCCGGCGGCGGCGGCGCAGAGCTTCTCCCGGGCGGCGATCGCCGCCTTTCTCACCGCCGCCCCGCCCATAATTGTCGAGCGGGAGGCGACGGTCGGACCGCCGTCGACGATGGTCGAGGTGTCGGTCCGCCGATACTGGACCCGCTCCACCGGGACCCCCAGTTCGTGAGCGGCAATCTGGGAGAAGACGGTCTTCAGCCCCTGCCCCATCTCGACCAGGCCGGTGGTCAGGTCGATCGAGCCGTCGGACTGGATCCTGACGATCGCCCCGGTGGCGTCCACTCCTTCGGCGCCCAGGGCCACCCCGCGGTAGGAACAGGCCAGCCCGATCCCCCGTTTCAGCAGCCGGGTCCGGTTCTCTTCCGAAAATCTCCTCCGCTTCTCCTCCCAGCCGGCAGCGGAGGTCGCGGCCTGAAGGGCCTGGCCGACCGAGACGGTATGGTCGAGCTTCTGGCCGGTGGCGGTGATCTCGCCGTCGCGGAGGATGTTATTCATCCGGAATTCCAGCGGCTCCAGCTTCAGCTCACCGGCGATCTCGTCCATCAGCGACTCGTAGGCGAAGGTGATCTGGGGTGAGCCGAAGCCGCGGAAGGCCCCGGTGTAGGTGTTGTTGGTGTAGGCGCCGTAGATGTCGGTCTTGACATTGGGGACCCGGTAGGGCCCGGTGGCGTGGACGACCGAGCGCCAGGTGACGAAGGGGGTCATCGAGGCGTAGGCCCCGCCGTCGGCGACGACTTTGATTTCCATCGCGGTCAGGGTCCCGTCCCGCTTCACCCCGACCTTGTAGTCGAGGAAGTAGGGATGGCGCTTGTAGCTCTCGATCAGCGAACTCTCCCGGGAGTTGGAGAGCATCACCGGCCGGCCGGTCTTCAGCGCCAGCAGCCCCGCCCGGCAGCTTAAGACCGACATACAGTCGTCCTTCCCACCGAAGGAACCGCCCAGCGCCGCCTGGACGATCCGGACCCGGGAGAGCGGCAGCCCGAGAAAGGAGGCCACCGCCGCACGGATGGAGAAGATGTTCTGGTGCGACCCCTCGACCGTCAGCGTCCCGTCGTGGTCGAGAGAGGCCACCACCACCTCGGTCTCGATATAGGTATGGTCGACCCGCTGGGTCGAGTAAGAACGCTCGATGACCAGGTCGGCCTGCCGGAACCCTTCCGCCACGTCGCCCTTCCGAGTCTTGTGGTGGTTGATTTGATTGCCCCCCTCGTGGATCTCGGGGGCGCCGGGTTCGAGGGCTTCGCGGGGGTCGAAGACGGCGGGGAGTTCACGGTACTTGACCTTGATCGCGGCGGCGGCTTTTTCGGCGATCTCCGCGGTTTCGGCGGCCACCACCGCCACCGCGTCGCCGAGGTAGCGGACCCTGTCCTCCGCCAGCGGTTGGTTATCGACGATCACCGCCCCGAAAGCGGTATTGCCCGGGACATCGGCGGCGGTCAGGACCGCGGCCACCCCCTTGATCTTCTTTGCCCGGGCGGTGTCGATCTTAAGGATCTCGGCGTGAGGATACTCGGCGTGCTTGACCTTGGCGTAAAGCATCCCGGCCAGCTTCAGGTCCTGCCCGTAGCGGGCCGCCCCGGTCACCTTCTCCCGCCCGTCCACCCGCAAGGGCGAGAGCCCGATCATTTCGGAACACTGGGTCATCAGAATTGTCAGCGCGACGCCTTTCCCCGGGCTTACGCCCGGGTCTGATTATATATCGCCCCCTGCGGGATGTGTTCCCGGTAGGGGCGAGGCAGGCCTCGCCCCTACATTCCTCAATCTTCCTTGAGGGCTTTCGCTTCCTCCTCGTCGCGGTCGCGCAGCGAGAGGGCGCCGGAGGGGCAGAGGAAGGTGCACATCCCGCAGCCGATACAGAGCTCGGCGTCGGTCTCTGGGATCAGCTGATCGTTGAGCTCGATCGCCAGATAGGGGCAGCGGGAGCAGTTGCCGCAGTGGACGCAGAGGTCCTCGTCGACGGTCGAGATCTGCTTCTCCGCGGGCAGTTCCATAAAATCCCGGATCGGCTCCGGGAGGGCGATCCCGATCAGATCTTTCACCGATCCGATCCCCCGGGCGGCCATCAGGTGGCTCAACCCCGAGCAGAGTTCCTCGATGATCCGGTAGCCGTACTGCTCGGCGATGGTGCAGAACTGGACGGTCTTGACACCCAGGGCCAGGAAGTGGGCGGCGGCCATATAACCCATCGGACCGCCGTTTCCGGAGACGTGGACCCCGAGGTTGCCGACCTTGGCCAGGGTCAGGTAGTTGATGGGGGCCACCGCCGCGCCGCTCATCCCGACCACCGCGCCATCTTCCCACTCCGGCTTGTTCATCATCCGGAAGTCCAAACAGGGGAAGGTATTCCCAAGGGTGATTCCCGCCTTCTGCTTCGGGTAGCGGTCGAAGACCTCCTTGATCGCCTTGACGATGGTGGTGATCTCGGTCACCGCCGGGGTGAGCTTGAAGAGCTTGGGGATCCCGGGGTCGCTGACCTGGAGGATCCAGTCGATGATCTTGGCGGTCAGCTCGGCGTTCTGGGAGACGATATCCCCCTCGGCGCCCTCGCCGCCCTGGGGGCAGGAGAGGCTGTACTCGATAGCCATCGCCCCGGCGTTCTCCAGCATCTTGGTGTTGGACTGCCAGGACTTGCTGTCGCTCTCGTCGTCACCGCTCACGTTGCCCCCGGTCGAGGCCGCGATCAGCCGGTCGGGGAAGGCCTTGACCAGCTTCTCCACCTCCGGGCAGACCCGGTCGAGCCGGTGGCCGGAGACGTTGTCGCAGTTGGCGTAGGTCAGGGGATCGAACTGGTACATATACGCGGCCGGGATATGGATATCGGTCCCGGGGGCGAAGGCGGTCTTCATAATCCCGCCGGCCCAGCCGGCCCGGAAGGCCTTCGCCATCTGGTCGTAGCCGTCGCTGGGCGGCGCGGCCGAAAGGAGGAAGGGGTTGATCAGTTTCTTCCCGAAGAAGTCGGTCTCGAGCGAGACCGGGACCGGGTTGTAGCCCGGGAGCTTGATCTCGCTCTTTACCGGGACGGCGATCTCCGGGGCGGCCTGTTTTTCCAGCGAGGCGATAACTTCCGCGGCCACGTTCTTCCCCGAGGCCACCGCTTCCACCACCGTGGTCGGACCGTTGACGATATCCCCGGCGTAGAAGACGGCCGGGTTCTTCACCCGCGGGTAGGAGGAGCGGTTGCCTACGGCGATGATCACCGAGTCGACTTCCTGGAGGAGTTCCCCCACCCCTTCCCGTTCGCTGACGCAGTCGAGGCTGAAACAGGCTTTCGGCGGGATGGTGACCTTGGTCACCCGGAGGGCCTTGACCCGGCCGTCCTCGGCCACGATCTCGGTCACCCGGCTTCTTCCGTTGACGTCGACGCCGTGGGCGACCAGCTCGGCCCGCTCGTCGGCGGTCAGGGCCATCTCCCCGAACGTCTCCAGGGCGAACATATCGACGTAGTCGGCCCCCCGCTTGGCGACGGTGACGGCGGAGTCGCAGGCGGTGGCCCCGCCCCCGATCACGGCCACTCTGCCTTTCAGGGCGGTCGGGTCGAGGAGGTAATCGACGGCCTGGATCGCCAGGTCCTCGTTGGGGATATTCATCACCACCGGGTCCCAGCGGCCGGCGGCCACCACCACCGCGTCGTAACCCTGATCGAGCAGGGTCTCGGGGGCGGAGACCTCGGCGCCGGTCTTCACATTGATCACGCCTAAGGAGAGGAGGAAATCCAGATCGCCTTTCAGGACATCGTCGGGAAGACGGTAGTCGGGGATGCAGCGGACCATCCCCCCGGCTTCCGGGTCCTTCTCCAGGACATCGACCGCGCAACCCTTCCGGGCCAGGAGCGACGCGGCGGCCAGCCCGGCCGGGCCGGCCCCGATCACCGCCACCTTCTTCCCGTTGGAAGGGGCTTTCTCGAACTGAGGCAAAACCCCCAGCTGCCGGGCCTTGTGGATGATGGTGGCCTGGAGCGCCGGGATGTTGATCGGACGGTCGAGGTTTTCGTGGACGCAGGTCCGCATACAGTGGCGGTCGGGGCAGACCAGACCGCAGACCCCGCCGAAGGGGTTGGCGGAGAGGATGATGGCGGCGGCCCTTCCGATATCCGAGGGCTTGCCGCCCCGGGCGGCCATAATGAAATCGGGGGGAGAGACGTCGGACGGGCAGCCGTTGCCGCATACCTCCCCTTCCAGACATCCGGTCCGGCAGGGCTGCTCTTCGCAGAATTCGCATCTCCAGAGTTCGGCTTCGAACTGGGCGTCGGGTAATATCAGATTTTCGGTCAACTTCATTGCAACTCCTCCAAAAAATTTAAATGTCATCGCGATCCCCGATGGCAATCGGGGAGAAGCGATCTCAATATAGTTTCAATCAGCCCAGGGAACATACCAACGGGGAAACGCCGGGTCAAGAATTTGTTACTCCGCCGGATCGTCGAGGAGGATGATCTTTACCCGGGCCCCGGCCGGGAGGGGGCCGGCATTGGGGGGCACCACCATCAGCCCGTTGGCCAAAACCAGGGATTTCAGGATCCCCGAACCCTGGGGCCCGGTCGGCCGGACCTGCCAGCCTTCCCCTTCTCGTTCCACCCGGACCCGGACCAGGTGGGTCCGGCCGGTCTCTTCGAAACAGGGCTCGGAGAGTGTGGCCTCCACTTCCGGCAACCCCAGCTTCTTCTTCCCCTGCATCTTCAGGATAGCCGGACGGACGAACTGGAGGAAGGAGACCAGGACCGAGACCGGGTTCCCCGGAAGGCTGAAGACCGGGGTCTTCCCGACCACGGTGAAGGTGAGGGGTTTTCCCGGCTTCATCGACACCTTCCGGATCAAGAGTTCGCCGCCCAGTTCCCCCAGCACCTCCCGGACCAGGTCGTACTTCCCGGCCGAGATCCCCCCCGAGGTGATCACCAGGTCGGAGGCCAGGGCTTCCCGCAGCCGCTCCCGCAGTTCCCCGTCCCGGTCACCGGCCGGGGCCAGGGGAACCGGAATCCCTCCGCAGCGGGTCACCGCCGCCGCCAGAGAGTAGCGGTTGCAGTCGCGGATCTTGCCCGGGCGCAACTCTTCGGAAATCCCCAGCAATTCGTCGCCGGTGGAGACGATCGCCGCGGCGGGGGGAGGGATGACCAACGGACGGGGACAGCCCAGGGCGGCCAGCATCCCGATCTCCGGGGGGCGGAGCACCGTCCCCGCCGAAAGCACCGCATCTCCCTTCCGGACCGATTCCCCGGCCTCCCGGACGTTCTCCCCCGGCCGGACCGGCTGGAGAACCTCCACCACCCCCTCCCCTTCCCGGGTATTCTCGACCATCACCACGGCGTCGGCCCCCTCCGGCAGGGGCGCCCCGGTCATTATGCGGATCGCCTCCCCCGCCCCGACCACCGTCCCGGTCACCGCCCCGGCCGGAAGATCCTCGAGGACCTTAAGCCGGCCGGGCGAGGCCGGGGAGGCCGGAGAGGTATCCCCCGCCCGGACCGCGAACCCGTCCATCGCCGAATTGGCAAACGGCGGAATGTCCTCCCGGGCGAAGATATCCTCCCCCAGCACCCGCCCCAGGGACTCCTCCAGTTCCATCCGCCGCGGGGCTAAAACCTCCACCCGATCAAGAATAATCCCCAGCGCTTCCTCAATCGTAATCATAATCTGTAACTTCCAGACAAATATTACCTTAAGAACAAATCAGGCGATGGAACAAGTCGGCAACGATAGTAA
Source organism: Candidatus Erginobacter occultus (assembly GCA_030765265.1). Lineage (GTDB taxonomy): Bacteria > Auribacterota > Erginobacteria > Erginobacterales > Erginobacteraceae > Erginobacter > Erginobacter occultus. The sequence goes on along the minus strand of JAVCCZ010000066.1, from coordinate 18,305 downwards.
ACCAGCCCTGGAAAGCAGAACGGAAGGGGGGTCAAGCCTTCGCCAGTTCCCGTTTGATAATCTCGCTGGCAAGTTCCTTCACCGGCTTGCGCTGCTTTTCCGCGGTTTTCGGACAGCAAAACACTCTGAACCTAATCCACGGTGACTGCGTGTTAGCCCGCCAGCTTGGCGACAAACCGCTCCTTCCAGTTGATGTCGGTAATCCGCACGGCTCGTCTCCCCTACCCCGCAACTATAGTATACTCAATCTGATTCGTCCCAGCAAGATACCTATTCCCGAAATCCATTCCGCATTATGCCGCGATATTGAAGCTCGGCCAACGTCAAAATACCGAGCAGTTTCACCGCATATGACCCGGAGGTAAAAACCCGCAGGCAGTTCTTCCTGGCTCAGTCCCGAACCAGTTCGCCGCCCTTCCGAGCCAGACGCGAAAAGGTTTTTCTACCTGCAGAGGCTCTGCCTAAATCCGAAAAGTCACCTAACGGGAGAAAACTTCCCCGTCTGGCCCGCAACTCCATACCTGAATTTTGCACCTAAAAACGATTTCAGGCCGGACGATAGTAAAGTAGCACAGTTAATATGAAAGCCGTTCCTCCTTGGAGATGATAAAATCATCTCAATCGATTAGCTCTATTAATCAATACCTCTGAAAAGAGGAAAGGAGGAACAGGACCGGCAGATAACCAGGCTGCGTGTGCAGATCAAGAAGAAGGAGAAACGGGTTAAGCAGCAGATCCAGAGCCTCCTTTTGCAGTATGGGATTGAAGCCCCTCTGGGACTCTCCCATTGGAGCCAAGCGGGAATCAAAGCTCTGGCGGAGTTGAAAATCAGCACTGATTTGAGATTTGTCTTGAATTCATTCCTGGTGTAGTTGGAGTGCCTGTTCCGATCATAACACAGGCATCGTTAAATCTGCTTGAGAAGATTTTCATCTCTGGGAAATAACTGAAATCTCACGATACAAAGGCCCCGAGGAACAAGGAAGACCACGAGGAATGTCAGTGCTTCGAGCACGACCTACACAGTTTGTCGGCCCCTTGATTTCCTCTATAAAGAATTTTTTACCTTGTGCCGTAGAGCACGAATAGCAGACTGACGCCTTTGTTATTGCGGAACGAAGTTTTTTCTTGAGTGATGGCTTCATAGCAGACATTCCTGCCTGTGTCGCCGCAGGCACAGCCAAGAATGTCTGGGCTACCGGAAGTGCTGGTATCCGGAATCGGGCAGGGGGCGGGGGGTGCCGCGGCGATCGATCAGCTCCAACCGGCCGGGGTCGGCGACGATCCGGCCGATCGGGGTCAGGGGCGTCCCGAGGGCGGCCTCCAGCTCCAGGCAGAGCGACTCCGCTGCCGGCGGGGGGAGACAGGCCAAAAGCTCGAACTCCTCCCCTTTCCCGGCCGTTCGGATCACCGCCGCCGTCCCCCGGCGGCGGACGGAATCGAGAACCGGGAGCGAGGATTCGCCGATCACCGCCCCGACCCCGCTCGCCCGGCAGAGCCGGGCGAGGTCGGCGAAGAGACCGTCGCTGAGGTCGATCATCGCCGTGGGCGGGGTTGACTCCCCGAGAAAGCGGGCTTCCCGGATCCTCGGGGTGAAATCAAGGTGCTTGTCCCGGGGGGGATCGCCCAGCAGCCCGGTCAGGCAGATCACGTCGCCCGGCCGGGCCCCGGAACGCAGTACGCAGCGTTTCTTCTCCACCTCTCCCGCTACCGTGACCGAGATCACGATCCCCCCCGGGGAGCGGAAGGTATCGCCGCCGACCACCGAGAGGGAGAACTCTTCGGCCAGCTCGGCCATCCCCCGGTAGATTTCCCGACAGTAACGGACCGGGGTACCCGCCGGCAGACCGAGGTTGACCACCGCCCAGAGCGGCAGCCCACCCATCGCGGCGATATCGGAGAGGTTGACGGCCAGGGCTTTCCTCCCCACCCGTCGGCCGGCGGCCCGGCGCCGGAAGTGAACGGACTCGGCAATCGTATCGGTCGCCAGCAGGAGATAGCTGTCCCGCCTCCTCCCAGCCAGCACCGCCGCGTCGTCCCCGATCCCCTCTTCCACCCCCTCCCCCTCCGGCAGCAGCCGGGCCAGGTCCTCGATCAGTCCGAACTCGCCGATATCCTCGATCTGCATAACCCGCTCCCCAAAATATTTATTTATTTCCGACCCTCGAGATTATAGTATAGGCGGTCAGCGGTACCGAGCGAAATATTTCGGCCCGTGTTTTCGTCCTTCACCAGGAGATGCCGGATGCCATTTAAATTCAGCGACCGGGAGATCCCCGGGGTCAGGGTGATCGAATACCGGAGATTCGACGATCCCCGGGGGTTTTTTATGGAGACCTTCCGGGAACGGAACTTCGCCGAACAGGGAATCGACCTCCCCTTCGTCCAGGACAACTACTCCCACTCCGTCCGGGGAGTGCTGCGGGGACTCCATTACCAGAAAGACCCCGCGGCCCAGGGAAAGCTGGTCCTGGTTTTGCGGGGAGCGGTTTACGACGTCGGGGTGGATATCCGGAAAGGCTCCCCGACTTACGGGAAGTGGATCGGGGAGGTCCTCTCGGCCGAAAACCGGAAGATGCTCTACCTCCCCCCGGGCCTGGCCCACGGTTTCTGCGTGCTGAGCGAGGAGGTTGATTTCTTTTACAAGGTCACCGCCGACTACGCCCCCGGCCTCGACCGGGGGATCAGCTGGAACGACCCCGCAATCGGGATCGAATGGCCGATCTCCGACCCGATCCTCTCGGAGAAGGACCAAAACCTGCCCCCCCTATCCCGGGCCGAGAACAACTACACTTTTTAACCTCCAAAGGCTGGGGGACTATTCCGGGCCGGCGAACTGCCGGAGATTCTTCTCGTAGGGGGGGTAGATCAAACCCCGCTCGGTAACGTGGGCGGCGATCAGTTCGTGGGGGGTGACGTCGAAGGCCGGGGAGCAGGTCTTGACCCCTTCGGGGGCGATCCGTTTCCCCCCGATAGTCGTGACCTCCTCCGCTCCCCGCTCCTCAATCGGGATCTCCTCGCCGGAGGCGAGGGAGAGGTCGAGGGTGGAAGAGGGCCAGGCCATATAGAAAGGTATGTCGTGGGCCCGGGCCGCCAGCGCCACCGAGTAGGTCCCGATCTTGTTCGCCCCGTCGCCGTTGGCGGCGATCCGGTCGGCCCCGGTGATCACCAGGTCGATCTTTCCCTTTTTCATCAGCCAGGCGGCCATATTGTCGCAGATCAAGGTGACGTCCACCCCTTCCCGCCCCAGCTCCCAGGCGGTCAGCCGCGCCCCCTGGAGCAGCGGCCGAGTCTCGTCGGCGAAGACCTTGAACCGCTTCCCCCGCTCCCAGGCGACGTAGATCGGGGCCAGGGCGGACCCGAACCCGGCGGTGGCCAGACTGCCGGCGTTGCAGTGGGTGAGAACCCCGGAGCCTTCCGGGATCAATTCCGCGCCGGCCTCCCCGAGCGAGCGCCCCATCGCCCGGTCTTCGGCCAGGATCGCCCGGGCCTCGGAGAGCAGGATTTTTTTCAGTTCCCCCGAAGACCGCTCCCGGTTCCGGCGGGCGGCGGCTTTCATCCGCTCCAGGGCCCAGAAGAGGTTGACCGCGGTCGGCCGGGAAGTGGCGAGGTAATCGGCGGCGGCTTCCAGTTCCCCGAGCATTTCCCCGGCCCCGGAGGCCGGGGAGCGGCCGATCTCCACCGCCAGGGCCCCGGCAGCGGCGACCCCGATCGCCGGCGCCCCCCGGACCCGGAGCTTTTTGATCGCCTCCCACATCTCTTCCTTGGTCCTGATCTCAATAAGCCGGTACTCCCCCGGCAGCAGGGTCTGGTCGATGATCCGGACCGCGTCGTCATTGATTTCCACCGTCGGAATAGCCATTGTCTTCTCCTCTTTTTCTTCAGGTTAACTGGTAAACCAGGATGGTAAAAGCCAGGAACAGGGCGTTATGGAGGCCGTGGATCAGGACCGGGACCAGAAGCGAGCCGGTGCGGGCGTAGCTCCGGGCCAGCAGGACCCCGAGGCCGAAGATGGGAATCCAGCCGGCCCAGTTGAAATGGAGGGTGGCGAAGAGGGCGGCGGTCACCGTAACCGCCCCCCATTCCCTGATCCGGCCGGCCAGGGCGGGGAAGAGCAGTCCCCGGAAAAATAGTTCCTCGGCCAGCGGCCCGAGGACAATCCCGACCAGGAGCAGCGGCCAGAGCAGCGGGGCGGAGCCTCTCTCCAGCAGGGGATGGAAGAGGGGATGGGACTGCCAGGGCAGATCGAAGATCCGGGTCAGCCCCCAGGCGATCAGGATCAGGATAACCAGCAGGGGGAAGAAACAGATATATCCCCGGAAGGCCTGGCGGACCCGGATCCGCAATTCCCGCGGTCCGGGGCACGGGAGAAGCGCCGGGAGAGAAACGGGTTTTCCCGAGGATGGGCGGAAGGCGGCGGACCGGGCGGGCCGGTAACCGCGCAGGAATATGATCGATAATCCGAGGAGGATGGCGAACTGGAGAAAGGCGTTCACCAGCAACAGCCCGGACTGGATCTCCCGGGGCGCGACCCCGAGCAGGCCGAGGAAGATCTTTTCCAGGCGAAGCAGGAGGAGAAAGAGGGCGATGAAATAGAGAGCCAACTTCACCACCGGCGCCACTCCCCAGGGGACGGCGGGCGCCGAACCCGGGGGGAAGACCCGCCACTGCCCCTTGAGCAGCCCCTGGAGGTTGATCACCAGTCCGGAGAGGAGGAGGGTGAGAAAAACTATGGTCAGAAGCCGGAAGAGAAAAGCGGGGAGAGCCGGAGCTTCCTTCAGGTTGATCATCCGGCCGTAATTCTCAAAAGGGGGGGGCTGGTCCGGACCGGTGGTGTGCGGGACCAGGGGAGAGGCGGTGGCGAGGAGGAAGAGAATGAGTAAAACCGCCGCCGGAAAGAACCAATCTTCCCCGATTTTCGCCAGGATGCCGGACATCGTTACCTCTCTTCCTTTACCGGGAACCCCGCCGAGCGATGGATGACCAGCTCTCCGTTCTCGCCGGCGATCACCAGCCCTTCCCAATCCCGCCCGGTGTCCAAAAGTTCCAGCCCCCGCTCCGGTCCGAGAACGAAGAGGGCGGTAGCCAAACCGTCGGCGGTCAGACAGTCGGGGGCCAGAACCGTAACCTCCATCACCCCGGTTTGGGCGGGCTCTCCGGTCCGGGGATCGATGATATGAGAATAGCGGCGGTCAAGGCGGATGAAATAGTTGCGGTAGTCGCCGGAGGTGGCGACCGCCCGGTCCTCCAGTTCCAGCACCGCCAGCACCTCCCCTTCCTCCCGCGGATGCTCGACCCCGATCCGCCAGCCTCTCTTCTCGGGATGTTCGCCCAGGCAGTAGATATCGCCCCCGGCGTTGACCAGGGCGCTTTTCACCCCTTGAGCGGCCAGCAGGGCGGCCAGACGATCGACCGCGTAGCCCTTGGCCAGGCCGCCGAGATCGATCTCCAGCCCCGGGGAGAGGAACCGGACCGTCCGGTTTTTCCGGTTCAGATCGATCTTCTCCCATCCGGTCCGGGACAGGACCGCGGCGATCTCCCGGCGGTCGGGGACCCGACCTTCCCGCCGGGGGAACATCCCCCAGGCCGCGAGGAGCGGACCGACGGTGACGTCGAAGGCCCCTCCGGTCAGCCGGCTGAGCCCGATAGCCCGGGAGAGGACTTCCAGCATCTCTTCGCTGATTTCAACCGGACCTCCGGCAGCGGTCCGGTTGATCCGGCTCAACTCGCTTTCCGGATCGTAACGACTGAAGATTTTTTCCAGGCGGTCCGCCTCGGCCCAGCACTCCCCGAAAATCCGGGAGGCTTCATCTTGATCGACCGCCCCCAGTTCCAGGGAGAGGACCGTTCCCATCGAGAGGCGGGATTCCCGAACCGGGAAAGATTGGCGGCAGCCGGAGATAACAAGCCCGAGTCCGAGAACCGTCGGGGAAAAAACCAAAAGAAGCCGGACCGGAGTCCAAGGCCGTTTGATCCGGGGCTCCATCGGCCGGGGGCAGCGGGGCCCGGGGGGTTATTCTTCAGCCGGAGGAACCGGCGCCGCTGCTTCCCCCGGGGCTGCCGGGGCCGGGGAACCTTCCACAACCGCCAACGGTTCCGATCGGGGCATCTCCAGGCCGGCGGCTTCAATCTCCCCGACCAGGGATGACGATTGGCGGGCGGAGAGCAGGGCCAGCACCAAAGAAAAGCCCATAAAACAGACGGCAAGAACGGTGGTGGTCTTGGTCATCATATCCCCGGCCCGGGCGCCGAAGATGGTCTGCCCGCCGCCCCCCGATCCCAAAATACCGGAGAGACCGCTCCCCTTGCCGGACTGTAAAAGAATGACCACGATCAGGGAAACGCAGATTAGCACATAGAGTGTGATCAGAACCGTGAACAACATAAATTATCTTCTCCTCTGAAATCGTTGGGCCGGGAGGAATACCATTCAGCCCCGGTTACTCCATATTAACCGCTCTCCGGCGGGTAGGGCAAGCCTCAAAGACGGATTCCTTAGGGACTAAAGGGAACTGGACCGGGCGATCCGGACAAAGGAATCCGCCTGGAGACTGGCTCCGCCGATTAAAAACCCGTCCACATCCTCCTCGGAGATCAGGGTCCGGGCGTTATCCGGCTTGACCGAACCCCCGTAGAGGATCCGGAGATTTTCGGCGATCCCGCCGTCATAATGCTCCCGGAAGAGGTCCCGGATGAAGCGCTGGGTCTCGCCCGCCTGGCGGGGGGTTGCGGTCATCCCGGTCCCGATCGCCCAGATCGGCTCGTAGGCGACCAGGATCCGGGAGATCAGTTCCCGCTCCAGGCCCTTGATATCCGCCCCCAGCTGCTTGCGGAGAAACTCCTTGGTCACTTTCTGCTCGCGTTTCTCCAGCGTCTCCCCCACGCAGAGGATCGGGGTCAGGCCGGCGGCCAGGGCCGCTTTCAATTTCCGGTTCACGACTTCGTCGCTGTCGCCGAAGATCTCCCGGCGTTCGGAATGGCCGACAATCACGTGGGAACACCCCGCCGCCTTCAGCATCGGGCCGGAGATCGCCCCGGTGAAGGCGCCGAAATCCTCCCAGAATAGATCCTGCCCCCCGAGGGCGATCGCGGTGCCCCGGAGCAATTCCGCCACCGGGTGGAGCGCGACATAGGGCGGGCAGACCAGGAGATCGACCCGGTCGCAATCGGCCAGGTCCTGCTTCAGGCTCCCGGCCAGTTCCATTGCCTCGGGGACAGACTTGTTGAGTTTCCAGTTGCCGGCGATTAATGGCTTGCGCGTACTCATAAATATTCCTTTATTGCTGTGATGAAATGTGATCCGGTAAAACCGCTTACCGATTACTGTCCGTCAGGGCGGCGATCCCGGGGAGAGTTTTCCCTTCCAGAAATTCCAGCGAGGCCCCGCCACCGGTGGAGACGTGGGTGATCCGGTCGGCCACCCCGCTGAGGTTGACCGCGGAGACGGAATCGCCGCCTCCGACGATCGAGACGGCGGAGGAGTCGGCCAGGGCCCGGGCGATCGCCATCGTCCCGGCGGCAAAGGGCTTCATCTCGAAGACCCCCATCGGCCCGTTCCAGAAGACGGTCCCGGCTTCTTTGATCTTCTCCCCGTAGATCCGGGCGGTCTCGGGTCCGATGTCCATCCCCAGCCAGCCGGCTTTAATCCCGTCCCGGGAAACGATCTCGACGGCGGCGTCGGCGGCGAAATGGTCGGCCGCCAGGTGATCGACCGGGAGGAGAACTTCCACCCCCCGCTGATCGGCCCGGCGGAGAATCTCCCGGACCAGATCGGTCAGCTTGATGGTTTCTCCCCCGGCGCCTTCCACCTCTTCCTCGACCTTGGAAGCGCCGACCGGAACCCCGTCCGCCTGGAGAAAGGTGTAGGCCATCGCCCCTCCGATCAGCAGGGAGTCCACCTTCCCGATCAGGCTCTCGATCACCGTGATCTTGTCGGAAACCTTGGCCCCGCCGAGGATCGCCACCAGGGGGCGGCGGGGATCGGCGAGAACCGACCCCAAATACTCGATCTCCTTCTGGAGGAGAAAACCGGCAGCAGCCGGCTGGAGGTGGGCGGCGACCCCGACCATCGAGGCGTGGCCGCGGTGGGCGGTGCCGAAGGCGTCGTCAATGTAAAGATCGGCCGGTGCGGACAGCTGTTCGGCGAAAGCGTCGTCGCCCGCCTTTTCCCCGGGGTGGAACCGGAGGTTCTCCAGGAGGATGACATCCCCCTCCTCCATCTTCTCCACCGCCGAGCGGACTTTCCCGCCGACGCAGTCGTCAACGAAAGTCACCTTCCGGCCGAGCAATTCCGAAAGCCTCCGGGCCGCCGGGGCCAGGCTGAAGACGGGGTCGGGTTTCCCTTTCGGCCGGCCGAGGTGGGAGATTAAAATCGCCTTCCCCCCCTCTTCCATTATCCGCCGGATGGTGGGGAGGGAGGCCCGAATCCTGGTGTCGTCGGTAATCCGGCCCGACTCGTCGAGCGGGACATTGAAATCCACCCGGACCAGGGCTCTTTTCCCTTTTAAATCCAGATCTTGAATGCCGAGTTTTTTCATAACTATCGCCGCGAATCAAAACACCAAGGACCTAAACGACCGAAGGGACCTCAAGGACGCCCAGGATCGCCTTTTACTGGGCCATTCTCTGCAGCAGGTCGACGCAGCGGGCGGAATAGCCCCACTCGTTGTCATACCAGGAGAGGACCTTGACCATCCGGCCGCCGACGGCCATCGTCGCTTGGGAGTCGAAGATCGAGGAGGCGGGATTGCCGACGATATCGATGGAGACGATCGGGTCGGTCTCGTAGGCCAGGATCCCTTTCATCGTCCCCTCGGCGGCGGTCTTCATCGCCGCGTTGACCTCTTCCACCGTAACATCGCGTTCCAGTTCCACGGTCAGATCGACCAGGGACCCGTCCGGGGTCGGGACCCGGATCGCGCAGCCGTCAAGCTTGCCGGCGACTTCCGGGAGGACCTTCCCCACCGCCTTGGCGGCTCCGGTGGTAGTGGGGATTATCGAGACCGCGGCGGCCCGGGCCCGCCGGAGATCGGAATGGGGCAGGTCAAGGATCCGCTGGTCGTTGGTATAGGCGTGGATGGTGGTCATCAGCCCGCGGAGGATCCCGAAGGAATCGTTGAGGACCTTGGCCACCGGGGCCAGGCAGTTGGTGGTGCAGGAGGCGTTGGAGATGAACCTCAGATCCTTGGAGAGAGCGGAGTCGTTGACCCCGAGGACGATCAGCTTGACCTCCCCTTCCGGGTCTTTCTTCGGCGGGACCGTGAGCAGAACCTTTTTCGCCCCGGCGCTGATATGCTTTTTCAGGTCGTCGATGTTGCGGAAGACCCCGGTCGCCTCCACCACCAGTTCCACCCCCTCTTCCTTCCAGGGGAGCTGGGCCGGGTCCTTGACCGAGCAGACCCGGGTCGTCTTCCCGTTGACGACCAGGTTTCCGTCCGCCACCTCGATGGTCCCGGGAAACTTCCCGTGGACGGAATCGTACTTCAGCAGGTGGGCCAGGGTGGCGGCGTCGGTCAGATCGTTGACCACCGCGACTTCCAGTCCGGACTGTTCTGAGATAATGCGAAAGATCTGGCGGCCGATCCGCCCGAATCCGTTGATGCCGACTTTGACTGTCATAGCTTTCCTCCCTTCAAATTGAATTTCGCTGATTGCCCATTGTTTCCACCATAGCCAGGTGGGCGGTGGCGGGATCTGGCAACTTCGAACTTTGAACTTCAGGCACTTCAAGCTCTGCCATACTACTACGCTCGGGGCCTCAGTCAAGGGTTTTAGTCTTTTCACCGCTTCGGACCCGCCGGACGAGTTCCCGGGGGATGGACCAGAGGTTGAGCGGGCTGACCAGGTAGAGACCGTCAATCTCCCCCTTGATCTCCTCGATCAGCTCGGCGGCGATCTCCAATCCGGCCCGCCGACGGGCGGCCCGGTCGCCGGCGGCCGCCAGCCGGGATTTCACCTCCTCCGGGATGGTTATCCCGGGGACCTCGTTGGCCATAAACTCGGCGTTGGCCGGCGAGATCAGGGGGTAGATGCCGATAAAGATCATCACCTCGACCCCCGCGCAGGCCGCGGTCACTTCCCGGACACGGCCGGCGGAAAATACGGGCTGGGTCATCGCGAACCGGGCGCCGGCAGCCACCTTCTTCCTCAGCTTGGCGACCTCGGCCTTGAGGTTGACCGCGTTGGCGTTGAAAGCCACCCCGATCGAGAGGTCGGTCGGCCGGGCCAGGGCCTTCCCGGAGAAGAGATGCCCCCGGTTGAGCTGATCGGCCAGCCCCGCCAGGTGGATGCTGTTGATGGCGAAGACCCCCCGATTCTCGGTCCCGTCACCCTTCCCCACCGGGTCGCCGGTGACCGCCAGCACCGCCTCCAGGCCGCCGACCGCCGCCCCCAGCAGAAGCGACTGGAGGCCGAGAACGCTGTGATCCCGGGTGGTCAGATGGGGGATGACCTGGATCCCGGCCCGGCGGCGGACTTCGGCCCCGGCGGAGATCGGACCGACCCGGAGGGCGGCCAGGGGGTTCTCGGCCATCGAGACCGCGTCCGCCCCGGCGTTCTTCACCGCCACCGCTCCTTCGATCACCCTTTCCAGCTCGGGCGAGGCCGGGGGATCGATCTCGACGATAATCGGGAGACGATCCCGGCGAAGACCGGCCAGGAACCCGCCCTCGGCCGAAAGCCGGAGGGACGGGGGGGGCGGGGCGGCGGCGGCCGGTCGGGGCCGGGAACGGGCGGATGGGGGTACCCGCCGGTCCAGGGCCCGGCGGAGAGCCCGGATATGCCGGGGGGTGGTCCCGCAGCAGCCGCCGACCAGCCGGGCGCCGAGCGGGAGCAGCTCCAGGCACTTGCGGGCGAAGTATTCCGGTTCGGCAGGGTAGATGATCCGCCCCTGGACCAGTTCCGGAACCCCGGCATTGGCGAAAGCCGAAAGCGTCGCCCCTTCCACCCGGGCCGCCCCCCGCAAGACCTCCCGGACGGAGGCGAATCCGCCGCCGCAGTTGCTCCCGAAGACGGCGGCGCCGGCGGCCAGCGCCCGCCGGCAATAATCCTCGGCGGTGGGGCCGAAGATAATCAGACCCCGGTGGGAATGAGCCATCTGGGCGACCACCGGGAGCGGGGCGAAATCCCGGGCGGCCTGGAGGGCGAGGGAGAGGTTCTCCCACTCTTCAAATGTCTCCAGGATGATCAGGTCGACCCCGCCCTCGGCCAGGGCCCCGATCTGCTCCCGGTAGGCCTCCCGCAGTTCCTTCCCGGCAGGACTTTTCGAAGAGAGCGGTTCGCGATCGGGGGCGGGGATCATCCCCACCGCCCCGGCGACCAGGACCTTATCGCCGGCGGCCTCCCGGGCCAGTCGGGCCGCCGCCCGGTTGATCTTCGCCGCCTGGCGGCCATAGCCCCCCGCCCGGAGGCGGATACGATTGGCCCCGAAGGTATTGGTTTCGATCAGGTCGGCCCCGGCGGCCACGTACTCCTGGTGGACCGCCCGGACCACCGCCGGGTCGGTCAGGGAAAGGGCCTCGAAGTTCCGGCCCGGTCCGACCCCCCGGGTCAGGAGGTAGGTCCCCATCGCCCCATCCCCGACCAGGATCCGGTCCTTGATTTCTTCGAGGAAATTCATCTTATTCTTGTTTGGGGAATGGAGAATAGGGAATAGGGAATAGGGAAAAGGACAAAATGGCACTCGGCCACCAGGACAGCGACTCTCCTTTAATTCTTATGAACTCAAGCCCTTTGATCCGGTTATCCCGTCAAAAATTCCATCCCGTTACAGCGTTACAATCGGCTTTCGTGACTCAGTCTTCCAAAACAATCAGGCGTAAGCGGGTGATCGCGGCATCGAGTTCGGGCGCGGGGATATTGAAATCCTCCAGGAGGGCGGTATAGGGGTAAAGAATCACCTCCCGTTGGACCCCGTCGCCCAGAGCCAGGACCAGGTACCCGGCTGCTTCCCTCAAGGGAAAGAGCAGGGTAAATACCGTGCCGCCCTTGAAGCTGCGGCCGCGGATCCGGGCCATCCGGTTCCGGCCGGGATCGATATAAGCCTCCGTCTCCTCGTCCAGCAGTTCTTTCTCCCCATCGTAATATTTCAGGGACCAGCCGAAATTCTCCACCCAGCGCGGGGAAACCAGGGAGAAGGTCACCTCGAGCATCTCCTCGCCGGGAACCGCTTCCGGGGCCGGGTTGGGGACGCTCCGGACCCGCCGGATTGACACCAGGTCCCGCCCCTCCGCCCCGGAGACGAGGATAAAGAAAAGCGTCCCCAGAAGAGCCGCCAAGCTGATCGACTTGAAATTCATATCCGTTCCTCCCGAATTTTTGCCTGTACCGAAATCAACAATTGCGCCGGTTGCCCGGGGATTATAGAGGAAGCAGCCCCGGGGGAGAAAGGTTTTTCCCGATAAACACCGCCGAAATCCGGCCTCAGCTCCCGGCCAGGAAGGCGGAAGCCTGATCCCGGAAGCTGAGGTAATGCCGGCGGCAGAATTCCGGACCGTCATTCCAGAGCGAAATATAGCCCGCTCGGGACTCTTCCCAGAAGCTGGAGAAGAAATACCGGGAGGAAGAATCCGGGGTGACGAAGATGATCAAAGCGGCCAGGATAACCACGTTCACCAGGTAGATAAAGGGGAAGGAGAATACCCGACCCGCGGCCCAGATATCGGGCTGGCCCTGGACGAGCACGTAAACGGTCAGGGTCAGGTGAAAGGCCCAGGTAAAACCGAGGGCGAAACTCAAGTAGCTTAAGGCCGAGGGCGGAAGTTTCCAGAACAGGTTCAGCAGCAGGTACAACCCGATCGCCAGGGCGCTGTAGAGAGGGAAGAAATAGGGGGAGAGAAAGATCAGGAAATTTGACCGGGTGGTTCTCACCTCGCCCCCCCGGGCCGCCGCCTTGAAACCCTTCACCCGGCCGCCGAAGAGCCAGACCCAGATGACGTGGGTCAGCTCGTGGCCGAAGACATAGGTCCGGATCGGCTGCTGGAAGATGCCCAGGAGCAGGAGATAGGCAAACAGCCCGGCGAGAAACCAGACTTCCCGGAAAAGCAGGGGAAAGACTTCCCGGCCGAAAACCACGGTCACGGCCACGCAGGCCGGAATCAGGAGGACCCCGATCAATAATTTTCCGGCCTTGATCAAGATCATCGAAATTACCCGCCGCCGGCCGGGTCCCCGTCCAGCTCGATCCCTTTGCGGACGAAGGTCGGAATATCCAGATCCTCCCCCTCCCGGGTGGTCGGACCGTCATCAGCGAAGATCCCCCGGGTGAACTTGTTGAAATCAATCTCCTCCTGCCGGGACTCGGGGCGGTCGGCGGTCATCGTCACCGGGATCTGGGAACCATCCGCCCGGAAACGGCGCTCGGGGACCCCGGCGGCCAGCAGCCGGAAGCTGATCTTCTCTTCCGGTTTCCGGTAACGGGTGACGGTATAGAGAACCTCCGTCTCTTCACCCAGCAGCCGGGAGACCGACCCGATCGAGCGCTCCACCGGCCGGAAAGGGAGAGGTCCGGATCCGTCAATCTGGATCAGGACGCCCCGAACCCGCGCCAGGTCGGCCGCGGTCAGGGCCAGAGATGAAAGCGCGGCCTTGGCCGACTTCACCAGGTCTTCCGGTCCCGAGGCTTCTTCCGACCCCATCACCGCCTCCCCGGCCCCGGTGAAGATGTTTCCCAGGCCGACCCGGTTCCCCCCCGGTTCGGACGGAGCAGTGAGATAGGCGGTCGCGCACTCCACGGCATCCTGCAATATCCGGTCGCAGCGCCGAAACACTTCCTGGTGGGGGGTATCGTCATCCACCTTGCCCACCAGGCGGTCAAGGGAGAAACAGGCCAGACCGGCCCCGCTCTCCTCGATCCTTTCCCTCGCCTCCCGAAAGATCCGGTTCCTTTTCTTCCCCTCGAAAGCGAAGGGACGGGTGGCGAAGACCAGGGTAAAGATCTTCATCTTCCGAGCGCAGAGACAGAGATCGGGGATCACGCCGCTGGCTAACCCTCCGCCCAGACCGCCGACAATAAGCAGGGTCCGGGTCCCGGAGAGTTTCTCCCGGATCTTCTCCTCGCTTTCCCGGAAGGCTTCCCGCAGTTTTTTCGGATCGCCCCCGATTTCTTTGGCGGATCGAGTCTGGGGACCGATCCTGATTTTCCGGGCGGTGGGAGAACAGACCAGGGTCTGCAGGTCGGAATCCACCGCCGCCGGCTTGACCAGCAGCCGGACTTCTTCCGGCAGGGAACTGATGACCCGGATGCCCTGGTCGCCTACCCCCCAGAGCGCTGACTTGCCCGCTTCCGCCTGTTGGTTCATAATTTCACCCGGATATTTGTGGTAGTGTTGAATTTTCGGCTTAAAAATAGCGTTCCAGCCACCGCCGGAAACCGCCGATCACCCCTCCCGACCGGTCGGTCAGGGTGGATTGATTCATCCCCCATTTACAGCCATACTTGACCAGTCCCACCGCGGTCGAATAGACCGGGCTGTCGATTGCCTCTCTCAAGCCGCAGATCCCCCGCGGGAGACCGATCCTGACCGGCAGCCCGGTCTCCCGCTCCGCCAGCTCCCGGATATCCCGGAGCAGGGCACCCCCGCCGGTCAGAACCAGGCCGGACCCGATATTCTGGAGCAACCCGGCCTTCTCCAGATCGCCCCGGATCAGCCCGAAGAGTTCCATCAGACGAAGTTCCACGATCCGGCAGAGGGTTTTCCTAGACCGGCCCCCGGAGGACGGGACCAGGGGCGAGGGCAGCGTGAGCGTCTCCTCGTCGCCGACCCGTTCGGCCAGGGCCGAGGCGTACTTCTTCTTCAATTCCTCCGCCTGGCGGACCAGCACCCTCATCCCGATCCGGATATCATTGGTCACGTGATCTCCGCCCACGGAGATGACCCGGGTGTGACGGACCATAGAGTTGCGGAAAAAAGCGTAGTCGGTGGTCCCTCCGCCGATATCGATCAGGACCGCCCCCGATTCCTGCTCTTCTTCCCTCATCACCGCCAGGCTGGAGGCCAGCTGCTGAAGCACCGTCTCCTCCACGTCCAGACCGGCCTGCTGAACGCAGTTGAGAATATCGTTGATTGCCGGAGTGCGGCCGGTCACCAGATGGACATTGGCTTCCAGGCGGGAGCCCTTGATCCCTTCCGGTTCGACGATCCCCGTCCGGTCGTCAACCGCGAATTCCTGGGGGAGCACGTGGAGTATTTCCCGGTCGGAGGGGAGAGAGAACCGGCTGGCCGCCTCCACGGCGGCGGCGATATCCTTGCGGGAAACCCCGGCGGACGGGTTGGAGATCGGCAATATCGCCCGGCTGTTGTAGCTTTCCACGTGGGCCCCGGTAACCCCGGCGTAGACCGAACCGAGCTTGATCTCGCAGGTATTCTCAACCTGGGACAGGGTATTTTTAATGGCTTCCACGGTCCGGGCGACATTGACCACCTCGCCTTTCCGCAACCCCTCCGATGGTCGGATAGCCGCGCCGATCACCCGGATATCCTCCTCCCCCGTCCGCTCGGCGACCAGGAGACAGATCTTGGTCGTCCCCACGTCGAGCCCGGCAATAATTTCCCCGCTCCTGTTCATTTCACTCACTATAACCGCGGATCATCAATATAACCGCGGTTTACGCGGTTTCTCCAGTTAATCAATCCCGGAACTTGACCGGGACCTTGGAATAACGGAGATCAATCGCCCGGGCCCGGGCCAGCTCGGGCCCGAGATTTTCCAAAACCGTTTTCAGGCGCGATAATTGCTCTCCGTAACCGCCCGCCCCCAGGGTGATATCGATTTTCCCTTCCGTTTTCAGTTCGATCAGGTCCGAGGAAGCCACGCTGATCTCCTCGATCCCGATCAGGATCTCGATCTCCAAATTCTCCAGTTCCCGGAGCAGATCGAGAACAGCGTCCCTTTTCTCCGGGGGATAGAGATCGCTGCTCTGGTCCACCACCCGCAAACCCCGGATCACCGGGAGGCTCCGCCGGGACTCCGACTTCTTGGGCCCGAGAATCACCCCCTGGTCATCGATGGTATAGAATTGCCCGTAGAGGACCCGGGCCCGGGGCTCCCGTTCCATCACCTCGATCCGGATAACATCGGGGAAGAACTTCCAGACCTGGGCGTCGCGAAAGTCCCGGTTCCGGATAATACCCTCCCGGGCGGCCTCGGGATCAAGGGAAAAGATGTTTTTCCCGGTTTCAAGTCCAGCCAGCTCGATGACTTCCCGGGGGGTATAAGCGTGATGGTTTTCCACCTCGATCTTCCCGACGACAAACATCTCCGCCCGGGAAAAATACCACCAGATGCCCCCGACCAGGGCGGCGAGAAGAAACAGGACCAGGATCGGACCGCCCGCCGGTTTTTTCCCGGACCCGGGTTCGGGGGCCGGGATATTCTTCCGGCGGCGCCGGGACGGCGTCCGGGTCCTCAGCTTCCGGGTGGGACGCGATACCTTGCTGCTTAAGGTCAGCCATTTCATATTTTTCCTCCTTGGCGACAGCGGGCGAGAGTGAAGACTCTTCTCTCCCCCTTTTTCAATGTCCAACAACCAACAAGGAATAACCAATATCCAAGTATCGGCATCCCGAACTTCATCAATGGGTATTCCTTGTTGAATATTGGATATTCAGTCCTTTACTTGCATTAAATTTAAGATTAGCAAAATTTTAATCTGGTGCCTCCTTGGCAGTCTCCTTACTCCGGTAATTCCCCCGGGTCAGGGCGTCGGCGAGCAGGCGGCGGCAGAGTTCGGGGAAATCGATGCCGGCGGCGGCCGCCGCTTGGGGCAGGAGACTGGTGGCGGTAAACCCGGGTATGGTATTGACCTCCAGTAAAAAGGGCCGGCCGGAGGCGGCGATAATAATATCCGCCCGGGAGTAGGAAAAGCAACCCAGAACCCGGTGGGCGGCCAGGCCCAGTTCCTGCGCCTGACGATACTGAGCCGGGGGGAGCGGCGCCGGGACAACAAACTCCGACCGGCCCCGGACATACTTGGCCTCGAAATCAAAAAACGGATTGCCCGGCTTGATCTCGACCAGGGGGAGGGGACGGTCGTCGAGAATCCCCGCCGTCAGCTCCCTTCCCGGGATATATTCTTCCACCAGGATCTCCCGGTCGTGTTCCCGGGCCCGCTTGACCGCCGGGGCGAACTCCTCCGGTCCCCGGACCAGGCTCAAACCGATGCTCGACCCCTCCCGGGCCGGCTTGACCACCACCGGGAAGGGGAAAGGCGGACTCCCGGGGACCAAGTCGGGTCCGTAGACCCGGCCGGGGGGGACCGAAAGCCCCGCGGCCGCGAATATCCTCCGGGATTCGACCTTGTCCATCGCCCGGCGGCTGGCTTCGATCCCCGACCCGGTATAAGGAATATCCATCTCCTCGAGCAGCCGCTGGACCTCACCGTCCTCGCCGTAGCGCCCGTGGAGGGAGATGAAGGCGGCCGCCGGGCGTTGGAACCGGATCCCGGCCTCGATCTCTTCCTTCTCCCCGATCTCCACCACCCGGTAACCGGCTTCTCGCAGTGCCCGGGAGACCGCCCGCCCGGATTTCAGGGAGATCTCCCGCTCGGCCGAAGGGCCGCCGAGCAGGACCCCGATCAGTCCGACGGCGGCAGGATCCGGGATAGGCGCGGCGGTATATCCTTTTACTTCGCTTTTCATTTATTAACCAAGGCAGGATATAGATTGCATTCCCGAACGATGTCATTGCGAGCGCAGCTCAGTCGATCCGGCAGGTCGCCTGACGGAGAAGCAATCTCTTCCGGCCAATAAAGTTAAGATTGCTTCGTCGCTGCGCTCCTCGCAATGACACGCAACCTATTTTTATGTTCTCCTTAATAATTCCCCTCCCCCGGCCCGGACCAGGACCGGGCCAGTTCCCCGGCCAAAGTGCCGATCGGGCCCGCCCCCATAATCACCACCGCGTCGCCCGGGGCCGACTCCCGCTCCAGCCGGGGGCGGATGGCGGACCGCTCAAGCAAAAGGGCGTCGGGCCGGCCCAATTCTTCCAGCTCCCCCAGCAATAGCTTTGAACTCACCCCCGGGAGAGGGTCTTCAAAGGCGGGGTAGAGCTCGGCCAGTATAATCCGGTCCGCCCCGGTCAGGGCTTCGGCCAGGGCGCGGGCGAAATGCCGGGTCCGGCTGTAGCGGTGGGGCTGGAAGACACAGAAGATCTTTCCCGGTTTCGCCGACCGGATCGCCTTCAGGGCGGCGGCGACCTCGACCGGGTGATGGGCGTAATCCTCGATCACCAGCACCGGCCGCCGGGCCTTGATCTCCAGCCTCCTTGAGACCCCGGGAAAAGATTGTAATCCCCGGGCGATCTCCTCG
>JAVCCZ010000055.1 GCA_030765265.1 Candidatus Erginobacter occultus | reverse complement strand
TGATCCAGGAAGCGTAAATCTCCCGGGTCCGGAGCTGGTAGCCCTCGGCCACCTGGCGGATGGTGAAGCTTCTCTCCTCGTCCTCGTATTCCCGCGCCAGTTCGACCAGGGCGTCCTTGACCCGCTCCCCTTCCCGCCGGATCCCGGCGGTCAGTTCCTCGAGCCGGCCGGTCGAGACCGGTTCCGGAGCGACAAAGAGGATCGCTTCCAGGACTCTCTTCAAGTTGATGTTTGCGGCAGTCATTAAATTCTCATCCACTTTACGGTTATCCCTGATCCTAATCGCTATCGGGATCGATTTCAGGACCGGTTTTCCGATAGCAATTATTATCCGGCTTCCACCGGGATTATTTTCCTGATCATTATTTCGCTGAAATGGTTTTTCTGGAAAACCTGGACCGCCTTCTGGCGGATCAACTCCAGGAGGGCCAGGAAGACCACCACCACCCGGGTGCGGGGTTCGCCCCGGTCGAAGAGGAGATGGAAGAGAATCGCGTCCCGGCGGGCGATCCGTTCCAGCACCCGGGCCCGGCCGTCATCGAGGGTGAACGGATCCGGCTCGAACTCCGGCGGGCGGCGTTTCTCGGCCTCGCTGAGGACCTGGGAAAAGGCGTCGAGGAGCTGGAAGAGATCGATCTCCTCCAGGGGCAGTTCGGCGGAGGGGATCGGTTCCAGGGGGACGGGTTTGCGGGGGAAGGTCTTGCCCTGGTCCCGCTCCAGGTTATGGAAGATATCGGCCGCGTCCTTGAACTGCTTGAACTCCAGCAGCTGCCGGACCAGGTCCCAGCGCGGATCTTCCTCCTCCTCCTCGAGTTCCTCCCTCTCCTCGGGGGGGAGGAGCAGCCGGGACTTGATGTGCATCAGGGTGGCGGCCATCGCCAAAAATTCGCCGGCGATATCGAGGTCGAGGATCTTCATCAACTCCAGGTACTTCAAGTACTGCTCGGTGATCTTCTGGATCGGGATGTTATAGATATCGACCTCGTTCTTCCGGATCAGGTAGAGGAGGAGGTCGAGCGGCCCGGCAAATACTTCCAGATGAAATTGTTGGTCCTGCTCGAGCATCTTTTACCACTAATCATTGTTTCAGTTACCCCGCCGCGCCCTCTTTTATCCACGAATTAGAGGAATTAACTCTAATTATCCCCCGCCTCGCCCCCCTTTTTTTAACCGCTATTCCTCACGAATCTCCGCGAATAGAAAGAACAATCGCTATCGGGATCGATTCTCCCCTTTTTACCCGCTGCCCATTCCCCACTAAAACTTAATCGCTTCCCTGACCAGGGCCATTGTTTCGGCGGCGGCGGTCCGGGCGCGGGCGGCCCCGGCCTGGAGAACCTCGCCGATCCGGTCGCCCTGCAGCCAGTATTCCCGCTTTTCCCTTAAGGGAGCGAGATAGCCGCTCAGGGCTTCGGCCAGGCACTTCTTGCAGTCGGTACAGCCGACCCGGGCGTTGCGGCACCAGTCGTCCACCTCGTCCAGCCGGCCGGGGTTGAAGAGCCGGTGGTAGGAGAAGACGTTGCAGTCTTCCGGATGGCCGGGGTCGCTGAGCCGGATTCTTTGGGTATCGGTGATCATCCCCCGGACTTTTTTCCCAATCTCGGCGGGCGGATCGGAGAGGGCGATAAAGTTTTTATAGCTCTTGCTCATCTTCCGGTTGTCGAGGCCGAGAATCCTCGAGGATTCGGTGAGCAGCGGCCGGGGCTCGGGGAAGACAGCGGTGAAGAGTCCGTTGAAGCGGCGCACGATCTCCCGGGTCAACTCGAGGTGGGGGACCTGGTCGTGGCCGACCGGGACCGCCGTCGCCCGGTAGAGCATTATGTCGGCGGCCTGGAGGACGGGATAGCCGAGGAATCCGTAGGTGAGCAGGTCCCGGCCCTTGATCTCCCGGAGCTGCTCCTTGTAGGTCGGGCACCGCTCCAGCCAGGGCAAGGGGGTGAGCGAGGAAAGAATCAGATGAAGCTGGGTATGCTCGGAGACGGCGGACTGGACAAAGATAGTGCTTTTCTCCGGATCGAGACCGACGCTGAGCCAATCGGCCACGCTCTGGCGGGTATATTCACCGATCATCCCGGGATCTTCGTACTCGCTGAAAAAGGCGTGCCAGTCGGCCACCATATAATAACATCGGTATTGGTCCTGGAGGCCGACCCAGTTCTTCAGGGCGCCGAGCAGATGGCCGAGATGGAGCGGCCCGGTCGGGCGCATCCCGCTTAAGATTGTTGGGGGAAATTTCATAGGACAGTAATCGGTAATCGGTAATCAGTAAGCAGTGAGCAGTGAGCAGTGAGCAGTGAGCAGTATTGCGCGTGAGCGGAAACTTCAGGCACTTTAAACTTCAAACTTTAGTCACTTGTCACCCGGTTATATCAGCGCCCCCGGGATTTGTCAATTAAACGGCGGGCCAGGTCTAGCTCCTCCTCGCGGCTGGAGATCCGGCCGTCAAGACGGGCGGCGAGCAGTTCCTCCAGGATCGGCCGATAGGCCGGAGACGGGGGCAGACCGAGGCTTTCCAGGTCCCGGCCGGTCACCTCCCCGGAGATAAAACGTTATCGGGTCAGATAACGGCGGAAACGGGAGACCGCCGCCGGGGTGCCGCAGCGGGCCAGCATAATCAGCCAGACCTCCGGGCCGCGACCCCGGAGCAGGGCGGAGAGCCGGCTGGACGGGGGTTCCTCCGCCGCGGACAACATCTCCGCGACCGCGGTTTCGTCTTTCCGGGCCGAGCGGAGCCCCTCGAAGAAACGCCTGGAGAGGTTGAATTTTTCCGCCGTCTCTTGCAGTCCGGCCGGATCGAGCCGGTAGACCAAGGCCCCGAAATATACCCGCCAGGGGGAGACCGCCTCGCGGGGAAAAGTCTCCTGGAACCAGGAGAGCTGGGCCGCCAGACGATCGAGGAAGGCCCGCCCCGCTTCGCCGAGCCGGAGCCGGGGGTGGATGAACCGCAGCTGGTCGTAACCGGCCATCGCCTCCACCGCCCCCGGGGGATCCGGCTCCCGGAAGATCAGCTCCAGTTCGTGGCGGAGCCGCTCCGGGGAGACCTGCTCGAAGAGACGAAGGTCGACCGCGGTCCGGATCAATTCTTCAGTCCGGGGCTCGATGGTAAAACCGAGACGCTGCCGGAATCGGACCGCCCGGAAGATCCGGGTCGGGTCGTCGCGGAAACTCTGCCGGTGGAGAACCCGGATGATCCCCGCTTTCAGGTCGGCCACCCCGCCGGTCAGGTCGATCAGGCGGCCGAAACCGCCGGGATTGAGGGAGAAGGCGAGGGCGTTGATGGTGAAATCACGGCGATGGATATCCTCTTCCAGCGACCCGGGGACGACTTCGGGGAGCGACCCCGGCGCGGGGTAAACTTCACCCCGGGTGGTGGTGACATCGATCCTCTGCCCCTGCCGGGTAATCACCATCGCGGTGGCGAATCGGCGGTAGAGTTTGCAGGAACCGCCGATCGAGCGGGCGAAGAGGCGGGCGAACTCCAGCCCGTGTTCCTCGACCAGGATATCGAGATCGAAATTCTCCCCCGACCCCAGAAGCAGGTCCCGGACCGACCCCCCGACCGAATACACCTTCCAGCCCCGCGACTCCGCGAATCTCCCGATCTCGCGCAGCAGCGAACGGTCGCCGCGGGTGAGCAGCCGGTCAACCAAGGGGGTGAGGTCGGAACCGGACTTTACTCCATCGGGGACGGGTTGACGGGCGGGCAGATTCATCGGTCGAATCGGGAGCAGGCGCGAACCGGCGGCGGTGGCCAGGCAAACGGCGAATCCGGGCGATCCGGAAATGGCCCGAACCCGGCCGGGCGGGGAAACCAACCGGCGGTTAAGCCCGGGCGTCTTTCCGGGGGCGGCCTTTCTTCCTCCTGAGAATCCCGAAGATACCCCGAGCCTCAAAAGCCCGGTAATTCTGGTAGAAGGCCTCACGGGTGATCCCGAACTTCTTGCAGATATCCCCGACGTGGGGGTTGAGCGCGGTCGCCGCCTCCCGGATCATCTCCAGCTTGACCTGGGCCGGATCAAGCCAGTTAAGGAAGTTGTGGAGGTTGTAATTCTTGCCTTCCGGCTCTCCCTCCAAAAACGGGAAGGGCTGGAAACCGGAGACCTTCTTCATCAGGAGCCGGGTCTCATTGTGTTCCACCAGAAGCTTCTTCAATTCCCGCCGGCCGATGATTCCGAGCAGGCCGTACTCCTTGAACCGGTTGAGGTAATTGTAAAAATCCTGGCGGGTATAGCTGAAGAAGGAACTGATCGTCTTCACCCCCAGGGCCGGCTGGGCGTGGACCAGGCGGAGGTACTCGTAACGGTTGAGAAACTCGTCCTCCAGGGGATAGGCATACTTCCCGTTGAGCCAGATCAGTTCCTCCTGCTGTTCCTGGAGATACTGCCGGACCACGTCCCGGATCCGGGAGAGCTCGAAAGGCTTGGTGATGTAGTCGTCCACCCCGAGCTTGAGCGCCTTGACGGCGATCTCTTCCGAACCCCGCCCGGTCAGGATGATCACCTTGGCGAAGGGAAAGACATTCTTGATCTGGGGGAAGATATCCAGACCGGTGGCCCCGGGCATCATATAATCCAGAAGGACCACGTTGGGGATAAATGATTCCATCTTCTTCAGGGCCTGCTTCCCCGAGGGGACGGCCTTGACCGTGAATCCGAGGCGTTCGAAGTACTGCTCGAGCAACTCCCGGACCTGTTTCTCATCGTCGATAATCAATAAATTTTTCGCGAACATAATGTTAATCCTCCTTCCAGTCTTTCCTCTATCTTGTGAACCCCATTAGCCGGGGCTGGTTTTGATTTCTCCATCAAGCCCGTTTCCCTGCGGGGGCCCTTCCCGGTTTCGGTTCCATCCGAATGCCGGAATTATTTAGACAAAAGCAATATACTAAATAAATTTACAAGGGGCAAGAATTAATTTATGTATTTTGCCGGATTTTTTATCCCCGGGGGTGAAACCGGCGGTGGACTTCCTTGAGCCTTTCCCGGTCGACGTGGGTATAGACCTGGGTGGTGGAGATCTGCGAATGGCCGAGCATCTCCTGGACCACCCGCAGGTCGGCCCCCCGTCCCAGCAGATGGGTGGCGAAGGAATGACGCAGGATATGGGGCCCGGCCTTTTTATTGATCCCGGCCTGCCGGAGGTACTTCCCGATCAGGCTCCAGAGCCATTGCCGGGTAAATCGCTTTCCCCTCCGGGAGAGAAAAAGATCCGGGGAGGAGAACCCCTTGAGCAGGAGGGGTCGCGACCACTCCAGGTAGTCGGAAAGGGCCCGGGCCGCGCTCCGCCCGAGAGGGACGATCCGCTCCCGCCCGCCTTTCCCCCGGGCCCGGACAAACCCCGACTGGAGGTTGATATCGTCAACCCGCAGGCCGGTAAGTTCCGAGGCCCGCAGGCCGCTGGCGTAGAGCAGTTCCAGCGCCGCCCGGTCCCGCCGGCCGAGCAGGTCGGAGGTGTCCGGCTGCCGGAGCAGAGATTCGACCTCGGCCAGGGAAAGCACCCGGGGCAGCGTTTTCCAGAGCCGGGGCGATTCCACCACCTCGGTCACGTCGCGGCGGAGATAACCCTCCAGGGAGAGAAAACGGAAGAACATCCGGATCGAGACCAGCCCCCGGGCCAGGGAACGCGGGGTCAGGCCCCGCTCCTTCTCCGCCATTAAAAAATCCATCACCTCTTCGCGCCGGACCTCCTGGAAACCGCCTTTGCCCCGCCGGGCGAGGAAAGCGATGAACTTCTCCAGATCGGAACGGTAACTGGCGATGGTGTTGGGGCTCAAGCCGCGTTCGATGGTGAGAAAATTAATAAACTCCTCCAGGTAAAGCCGGGCGGCCGGGAACGGGACCGCGGGCTTCTCCGCCGGATTTTCCGGTTCCGGATTCATCGCCCGATTACTACTCAAGACCACGGCCGCGGCGGAACTGTTGAATAAAAAAATTGCCGCGCTTTTCCTCCCCGATGGTCGAGGAACCGCCGTGCCCGGGGAGGATGACCGTGTCGTCGGGAAAAACCAGGAGGCGGTCGCGGATCGAGGCGATCAGCCGGTCGAGGGAGCCGCCGGGGAAATCGGTCCGGCCGACCCCGCCGGCGAAGAGGGTGTCCCCGGTGAAGATCACCGCCGGGCCCTCCCCCTTCTCCAGGAGGAGGGAGATACTGCCCGGACTGTGCCCGGGGGTGGAGATCACCTTCAGGGAGAGATCGCCGACCGAAATCTCGTCGCCGTCGGCGAGTTCCCGGTCGGCCGGGGGGGAATCGAGCCGGCCGAGGCCGAGCAGGCTTAAGTTCAGCTCTGGGTCGCTGAGCCCGGAGGCGTCGCGGCGGTGGATGAGCAGGGGAACCCGGTACCGTTCCACCACCGGCCGGTTGGCGGCGACGTGATCGATATGGCTGTGGGTATCGATTACCGCGACCGGGGTCCAGCCTTCCCGCTCGATAACCGAGAAGATCTCTTCCGGGTCGCCGCCGGGGTCGATGATCGCCGCCCGGCCGCCGGCGTCGGCCAGAAGGTAACAGTTGGCCTGGAGCGGGCCGACGGGAAGACATTTGATTTTCATTCCAACAATCCCTTTATAGGTTGAGATACTTCTTCCGGCTTCTTGGCTATACTCTATCGAGGCTGTCCGACAAACCCGAAAATGTCATCGCGATCCGGCTTTTTTATCCGGCTTTAGACGGAAGACGGAGAAGCGATCTCAATTTGCGAATAGAATATCCTGCTTTCCAGCATATTGAGATTGCTTCGTCGCTTCGCTCCTCGCAATGACCCTGAAATTTGCAAAATCACCAATTGTCGGACAGCCTCTACCGGGCTCGATCCCGGTAACGATCCCGATAGTGATTCGGTCGGGGACTTATAATCCGTCTTCGACCTGTATCCGGTCAACGGGTCAAAGCAGACCGTGTTCGGCGAGGCTGAAGTAGCTGTCGGCGGAGACGATCACGTGGTCGAGGACATCGATCCCCACCGCCTCGCAAGCCTTTTTCAGCCGGGTGGTGATCTCGATATCGTCGTCGCTCGGACGCATCGAACCGGCCGGGTGGTTGTGGGCGAAGATCACCCGGCTGGCGTTGTGCTTCAAGGCGGCGGCGATCACTTCCCGGG
>JAVCCZ010000065.1 GCA_030765265.1 Candidatus Erginobacter occultus | reverse complement strand
CCAGATCGCCGGGGCAATAAAAAGGGTGTTGCGCAGTCCTCCATAAGGAACCAGGCGCAGTAGATTGGCCGCGAGAAAGACGATCAAGAGGCAGATCAGCGCAGAAATTATGCCCCGGGAGCGGCCGTGGCGGCCGGAGAAATACAGGATTATCGCCCCGGCGGCCGCCAGGATAAAGGGGAGGGAAAACCAGTTCCATTCCAGGGGTTGATAAAATCTGGGATCGAAAACCAGGGAAAGGTGATAATTAAAGAGATCGTAGCTCCGGGTGAGCAAGTAGGTGACCCAGCCCGCCAGCGCCTCCCCACCGGGCGGGGGATAATAGGCGCTGTAGTAGTGCCGGAAAACCCCGGAGAAAGTGGTCCGGACCACGAAATAAAAGAAGGGCATCGCGTTCAAAACCCCGTAAAGAAGAAAGGCAACCCCTCCCCGAAGGATCCGGGAGCCGCGCCCTAGCCCCCCCCTTTCACAGACGCTGGACAGTAAAAGGCCGGCCGGGATCAGTACCTGGAGATAACCAAAGAGACCGCAGAAATACGAGATCACGGCAAATACCAGGTAGTCGCGCCAACGGTACCGCGTCCGGAGCACAGTCCAGTAAAACAGATACTGGATTACTCCCGCCGTGAAGTGAATGGCATAGACCTCCCCGAACTGGCCGAAAACAATGCTGGGGATCGAGAAAACCGCCAGCACCCCCACCGCGAAAATCGGCGCCCAGACCGGCCGGAATATCCGCCAGGCCAGCCAGGCGGTCAGGGCGACACCGGCGGACTGGATCAAGGCGTGAAACCAGCGGGCCGCGGTCAGGTTTTCCCCGAAGAAATACCGGAAGAGTTCCCCGACCACGCAGATCATCGGAGGGCTGTCGCCTTCCGTGATCATCTCGGCGTTATCGAAGAGAGCGCTGAGGAACTCGGCGGGGGAACCGGTCCATTCCAAAGGATCGCCCCGGGAGAAACCAAAAGCGGGAGATTCGTCGTGGTGAGGCTGGATATCGGAGATCCGGTAACCCCGAACCGAAAGCGCGAGAATAAAAATTAGCGCCGCGAAAGCAGCCCCCGGCCACCAACTGCTCCGGTTTATTGGAGTTTCTTCCGCCATAGCAAATAGGTTCGCCGGCTGCGAGTTAATCTGCCGCTTTTTTCCCCGGCAGGCGGAAAAAGCTGAGCAGATAATGGAGAACGGTCGCCGGCTGAAGGGCGAAGAGCGCATTGTACATATTCCCCCCGGTCTGGATGCAGGCCGCGCAGTGATGCTCCGGCATCCGCTGCCAGGCCTCCTCGATCCCCAGCTCATAAACATTGGGGGGGGCATACTCGCTGCCCGTCCGGCAGCAGGGCAGAAGGTCACCGTTGGTTTCTATCAGGCCGAAAAATCGCCCCGCCTGGCAGGGGATCGGCTGGAAGCCCGGGGGAAGTTGGTTTTCAAACAGCCGGTAGGTTTGGTAGGAAATGGGCCAGGAACGAAGATAGCTCATAACGGAGGGGCTGAAAACCATCCGCGGATCGGGACGGGAAAGGGCGGCGTCAAGAATGGCTTGTATCCGGTCGTCAGCGGCCGCTTCCGACCGCACCGCGGCCTCGCCGCCGGATTGATAGAGCGGCGCCAGGAGGTCGAAGGTAACCGCGCAATCGTAGCGTTCGGCGATCTCGAAGACCGCCGGCAAACCCGGTTCGGTCAACCGGGTGGCGGTGCAGAGTAGTTGGACCGGGGTCCCCGACTTCCTCCCGGTTTCAATGGCGTGAATCGCCGCCTCCCAGGAACCTTCTCCCCGGTACGCGTTATGCGCGGCCCGGTCCCCGTCCAGGCTGACCGTCAACTGGTCCAGGTCCTGGAGAAGGCCGGGATGGCGATCGATCAGGGCGCCGTTGGTGGTAAGGGAAACCTCAATATGATTTTTCCGGGCCCGAAGGACAATCCCGTGGATGTCTTCCCGGAGCAGCGGCTCCCCTCCCGTCAGCGTCACCCGCTTGGTCCCCATCCGCCCCAGGCCATCGAGAACCGAAAAGATCTGCTCGGTCGAAGGCGGGGGGAGATTACGTACCGGATAATCGCCAAAACAGTATTTGCAATGAAGATTGCAGCGGTCGATCAACCGGATATGCATCTGGAGCGGCATCCGGCCGCCGGAAAGCTTGGCCCGGAGGAACTTGGCGCCGGATATAAGGGTGTGGAAAAACTCATTCATTATTTTTTTATGGCTTCAACTTCGTTGAAGTGGAGAGTGCTTCAGTCTCTATTATTGAGTTTTCAGGGATGCCGGGAGACCGTGCTGGGTATTTTATGATCGAGCTGGTTTCGCCATTTCCCGAAGATTAGCAGCAGGGTCACGACCAGCAGCCCGGCCAGGGTTCCCCATCTGCCTATTCTCCACGAATGGGGCACAAATGTCATTATAACTTCGTGCCGGCCCTTCTCCAACCACAACCCGCGCTGGAGATAATTCACCCGGAGCAGCCGGGCGGGTTTTCGGTTAACCGTCGCCGACCAGTCCGGATGCCAGACATCAGTCATCACCAGCAGGGAAGGAATGGTGATCTCGATTGTCAGCCGGACCTGGTTGGGATTGCCGAAGTCGAGGTCGAGAATCCGGTTGGCGGTCTGCAATTCATTAAAATGCTCAATTATCTCTTGTTCACTGCCGGGATTGAATGACCCGTAATCGGTAATCGGTAATCGGTAATCAGTTACCGGCAGGACGGACCGATCACCGATTACCGATAACCGCTCACTCTCCTCCACGAACACCCCCCTCCTCAAATCTCCCTCAAGCAATTCCTCCAGTGCCTCCTCTCCCGAGCAACGAATCACCGTGTCCTGGGTAAAAAACCGGGGCAGAGCGTCAGGGACCGTGATCACGACCGGCCGGTCGGCCAGGCGGGCCCCAGTACCATCGGTTTCCATTACCGGGATAATTATGTCTGTGACCGTCGGTGAGCTGGCTTCCGGATCGACCTGTTCCGCTTCGACCACCGCCCGGCGAACACTCATATTGGGCAAAAAACGGCTCTCCCACTTTTCTAATACCATCTCATAGACAATGCCACCGGGTCCGAGCTTCCGAAACGCCTGATTGAACCGAGGGAGCAGAGGCTTGCAATCATAACCGAAAAGGCTCAAGCCCCCGGTCAGCCAGGCTGAATTAGCCAGCCGGGAACGGTAAAAAGCAGTCCGGTACAATCCTTCTTCCCGAGGACTTTCCCGAAAATCCATCCCCACCACCTTAGCCAGGGGGGTTT
>JAVCCZ010000214.1 GCA_030765265.1 Candidatus Erginobacter occultus | reverse complement strand
GCTTCCAGATCGAACTCGACGTAAGCCTGCCGGACCAGGCTCAGGTTATCCCGGAGGACGCGGAGTTTCAATCCGTTGGAGACGAAGGCCCAGAGATGTTCGTCGGAACGGTTGAGAAAGTCTTGGACCATACTATGCGGCGCGGCCCGGGCCGCGCCCGGGATACCCCGGGCCACCCGGTCGATCTCCAGCCGTGCGCCGACCAGATGAATCGGCGTGGCGCACCAGAGATGAGAGACGGGAAACTCGTCGCCGTCCATCTCAAACGATCGACGCCGGGCCGGGAGACGCCCATAGCCCAGTTCCTGGAAGAGCGGAAGGAGCCAGCGTTCCCGGGTAAGACTGGTAGCGGTCTGATCTTCGGGGGGGAGTTTTTCGAGATGTGAACGGAAGGCTCGCCAAAATGAAAGGGCCCGGAGCCAGGAGCGGTTTATCGCTTCGTTCAGCTTCTCCCCTTCCGGAAGATGATAAGCCTCCGGCGTCAGCCCCTCCAGTGCTGCCCCCTCCGTAATCCTCTGAAGGAGATCGGCGGGGAGGATGGACCCCTCGGTCCGGATGCTCATGAATGTGGTTGTGGTGCGGGATTTCATAATACAAGCATTCGGCAGCCTTGTTCTCTCGTAGCGGCAGCCTTCAGGCTGCCACATGATGGCGACCTGAAGGTCGCCGCTACGAGTATGGGGGCATCCGATTTATTGAATGTTTTCCTCATAGTTATCTATTACGGCAAGTAAATATAAATTCCCAATAAGTCCGGGGGGAGGTTGGGCGCTACCCGGTACCTTACGCCCTTGCGCCGGGAGAGGTCGCGGACTCGGCGATGGGAGTCCAGAAGCTCTTTTGCCAAGAGACCGGCTTCCTCCTCGATCCGGTGCTTTAATGCCGGATAGCCGCTGATGCCCCGTTCAAGCATTATCTTCTTCTGTCCCGGGGGGATCTCCTGCCCTGTATCCGGCTCGGACGCCAGCAGATCTTCGGCTTGAGCAACGTCCAGCCAACGGGCTTGATCCGGCGCTCCCTCGAATGCCAGCAGGCGGCAATCCTCGGCCAGGATCGGGGATTCAGTCCCCTCGATGGTGGTGATGATGTGAAACCGGAACCGGACCAGGAGAAGCGTGGTCCGGACCTTAACCGCCGAGGTGCTGATCACACCGGCCCGAGCGGCGACCGGGCTTTCCCCAAGCGGGTCGAGGCTGGTATCAACCAGGTAAGTCGCCAGGTTCTCGATCACTGGATGAGTACGGTGAAGATAATGGCACCCTTCCGGGACCGGAAGTTCAAAGCCTGAGCGGAGCAACCGATCCTTATAGAGGTAATCCCGGATCGCGTCCCGCAACGTCCGCGGAGTCTCGGAGAGATCCGCTTCAAGGCGAGTGTCTTTCTCTTTAATCACTCCCCCCAGGGCCCGGGCGGCATCCTCAAAGAAGACCGGAAGAGAGGTGCCCGATCCCAGGGCGCGACGGGTTTCTTCCAGTTCCCGGGCAACCTCTTCCGGGTGAATGCTCTTCTGGGCGAAGAGGGTCCGGGAGCGC
The DNA here is from genome assembly GCA_030765265.1 of Candidatus Erginobacter occultus. GTDB lineage: Bacteria > Auribacterota > Erginobacteria > Erginobacterales > Erginobacteraceae > Erginobacter > Erginobacter occultus. The sequence goes on along the minus strand of JAVCCZ010000214.1, from coordinate 5,705 downwards.
TTTTCCCGTTCCCCGGCTTTCTCCCAATCGGTGAAGAAGCCCTCACCCTTGCGGCCGAAGAACTTGTCGTCAAAGGTGAGCTGTTCGGCCTCGGTCGTCCCCCGGAGCAAGAGCCCTTCGAGGATCGCCTCGATGACCCGGTCGGACTCCACTGGAACGGGGACAGAGATACCAAGGCTGGAGCGGATCTTCTTATGCTTGCGAATCAGCACATCGAGCACCAGTCCGTCGATCCGGTTATCGGTCCCGTAATAGGTGACGACATGGATCTTATCCCGGGGCTGGCCGTAGCGATCCACCCTGCCTTCCCGCTGCTCGTGGCGGGTTGGCGACCAGGAAAGATCATAATGAAAGACGGCGTCGAAATGCTCCTGAAGATTGATGCCCTCGGAGAGGCAGTCGGTGCAGACCAGGACCCGGCGGGGGTGTGTGGCCAGCTCCAGTATCCGCGCCTCTCGCTCGGACGGCGGCAGAGTCCCGGTGACGGCGATGACCTCGGTCCTGGAGCTGAATTTCTTCCGGAGCTGCTCGGCCAAGTATTCGGCGGTGGGGATAAAACGGCAGAAGACTATGGGTTTAAGACCAGCGTCAAGCATTCCCTTGATCAGCGGTACGGCGGTGGTGAGTTTGTGGTCATCTTCTCCCTTCAGCTTCTCCGCCGCTCGGGCCAGGGCCAGGAGCTTGGTGTGGGTCCGGGATCCGTCGTCTTCAATATCGGCGGTATCGGCCCCGGGGGAGACATCAAGTCCCTCTATCGTCTCCGGATCATCCAGGTCGAGAACGGCGCGCTTGCCCGCCTCATCGATCTCATCCGGTGTCTCCCCCTCCTGGTGGAGAGCGCGGTTCCGGAAGGTGGAGGCGGCGGCGGCCGGGCTGGAGGCCAGCGACCGAAGCATCGCCAGGGCCGACCACCACCTGACCCTCTGCCGGAAGCGGCTCTCCCCTCGGTCTCGGACCAGTTCCCAGGCATAGGCGAGTACCCGGTCAAAGAGCGCTCGATAGGCCGGGGAGAGAGTATAGGTCTCCTCTGCCTCTAACCTTTCAGGGAAATGGGTGGCGGCATCGAGATAATCCCGGATGTCGGCACGGCGTCTCTGAATAAAATAACGAGCCAGCTCCCGCCGTTGATCTTCAGTGGCCACTCCGGTGAGATTATCCGGCAGATCGGCAAATTCCGCTTTGAGAAGGGCCAGGAGAGATCGGAAGTTATCCTCCTTTCCGCTGTGGGGTGTGGCCGTGACCAGGACCAGGTGCCGGGCCGGATCGAGGGAGAGCCGGTTAACCAGTTCCCAGCGCCGGTGCTTGCCGCCCCGGGATTGGCCACCGAACGCGCAGCCATGGGCTTCATCGACAATCACAAACTCCGGACAGGCCCGGATGAACTCATCCCGCCGCCGGGGGGATTTTATGAAATCAAGCGAAACGACGAAGTGGCGGCAGACATCAAAGACGGATTGATCGAGGCCGCACCGCCTCTCCAGACGCGCGGCCGTACCGGAGAGGATCAGGTCGGCGTTGAGGTTGAACTTCTCGGCCAGTTCCGCCTGCCACTGCTCGGCCAGGTGAGGGGGGGAAAGGATTGCGATCCGCCTGATCTCGCCGCGGTCCAAAAGTTCCCGGGCTATCAGGAGAGCCTCGATGGTCTTCCCGATCCCGACATCATCGGCGATAAGGAGACGGACGGTATCGAGCTTGAGGGCCAGGAGCAGGGGGACCAGTTGATACGGACGCGGATCCACCGAGAGATTGCCAAAGGATCGGAAGGGGCCGGCGGAGGAGCGGAATCCAAGCCGGAGGGCATCCCGGAGGAGGCGGCAGGAACGGTGGTCTCCGATCTCGTCAACTCCAGGTAGAGCGAACGATGCCGGTTCCACCACCTCCCGGGAGACAAGAATCCCGGCCGCTTCCCCCTCTGACCCACCCAGAGGCCGGACCCGTAGAATCTCAGGATCATCCCCTGGGGGAAGAACCACCCATTCTCTCCCCCGGCTTCGGACCAGGGAACCGACCGCGAATTGAGCGGAATCACGCATCATTCATCTCCCCAAAGACATCCGGATATTGGCGGAAGATCGTATCCCAATCATCCTGATGGTGGAATCGGATCACCCAATACCCGCGATCTTCCAGGGAGGCTACCTGCTCTCGATCCCTTTCTTGGCGGTCCGGATAGTCATGAGGCGGACCATCGATATAGACCACTAATCTCTGGTCCTCGTAGAAGAAGTCCGGTTTCGTCCCGCATTCCGGTATATGGATCTGAGCGGATGTAGGGAGCCTCAAGTCCAATCCGTGGACCCGGTCCAGCCACTCCTTTTCCAGGGAAGAGTCGCAGAGATTTTTTAGGTTGGCCAGGTGCTCCGCCCTACTCCGACGGGAGGAAGAGACCTGGGTCTCTCCCCTCGACCAGGCCAGGAGGATTTCTTTGATCAACTGCCGGTCGATCAAAACATGGTCTCTCTGGTTGGAATAAGAGAGGAGGCAGTCATAGCACCCGGCCTCACAGTCTTCCCTGGCATTAGGCGCGCGGCGGAGATCTTCGCCGGTATCCGGATCGAAGTGGCAAATCTCCAGAGCCGTCCGAGCGACTTCGGGGAAAAGATCCCGTTCATCAACAAGTCGGCGGAGTGCCCCCGCTCCTCCTTCGGAAGCTTCATAAAAAAGAATCCGCCTACGGTCGTCTTTTGAAGGCAGCGGTTCAACTGCAATTTCGTTATCCTCAAGCTGAAAAACCACCTGGATGGCGGACTTGATGGCAGCCTGAAGTGAGGCCATCATCTCCTGATTTGGGGAACCGGACAAGATCGGGCGGAGAATTAAGGCGTTTCTTCGGTCTTCGGCATAGGGGATAACCCGGACGGTACGAGCCCCCAACGCCTCCTCTTCATCGTCATCCGCCGGTTGGCTGCTCTCCCGGGCCCAGAGACCTTTTTCCAAATCCAGAAGGAAGCCGGGTCGATCGTTTGCCCTCCATCCCCGATTGATCCTCCAGATCGTCGCGGCCTGACCATATTCCAACTCCGCCAGGCCCTCCTCTTTATCCCTGACAGTGGCCACCTTCCGGGATCTGACACCTCCGAAATCAGCGAAACGGACCCCGCTCCAGAGATCGTAGCCGAGCCGGAAACGCTCTTCTTCGTCGCAGTTGATCCGATCCCGACGCCGGGTGGAGACATTCCGCATCCGCATCAGGTTGCGGTCGGCAGCGGGGAGAAAAACTCCGCATGACTCACAGTTCTCGGGGAGATGGCCCCCGATGGCTGGGTGGAGGTAGCCGCATTCGGAGCAGATCTTGGCACGGCCAAAGAGAGAACCTTCTTCGGTATCTTCATCGGTGACGGAGGGAAGGGTGACCCGGTCGATTTCATAACGAGCCCCTTCATGATATATATGGGCCCGGGGTCCGAACTCGGAGACCGCCAGGAAACGTGGGCGGGAGATGTAATTCCCCTCATCGCGGACCATTCTTCTCCCGGGGATATAAGCCGATACCGGGAGCCGGGGGAAGTTGTATCCGGGGAGAAAGCCTTCACTGGCAAAATACCGGTAAGGATAAAAATCGGACTGCATCACGCCGCCGGATTCGGTCAGGAGACGAAGCTGGCGTTCGGCCAGATCGCGCAGTTCCCTGGCCCGACGCCGGTCCTCCGGGGAACGACCGTGATCATTGGCAATCCGGGTCTGAATTCCTACCTGATCGCGGTTCGCTCGATAGAGCCCTTTCCAGCGTCGGGTGGCATTCTCAAAATCAAGGGGGATGCCTTCCAGAAGATGGTCAAGCCAGTCGTCATTGTACCAATCCGCGTCTTGCAGATGCTCGGCAATAGTCCCGATAAAAGCCAAAGCTTTCTCCCGGGTGCGCCTACGAAATTCTGGAGAATGGAGAGCGTCGCGGACTTGAGGCTTGAAATCGAGCGTTGGGTTATCACCGCTCACATCGAGAATATCGCAGAGGGTTTTTCCCAGGTCGAGGTTGGTCTGAGAGAGCCAGATGGCATGAATGTGACTCTTAACCAAATCCTCATTGGAGAGTTCCACTCGAGGAGGGGAGACGGCACCGGCGACCATCAACTGGGGGCGTTTAAAAAAGAAAGAGTCATGAGGGCTCCCGGTGGCGCAATAGGTATAGATAAAGGCTGGCTGTCCTCCCCGGCCCGCCCGTCCGCTGCGCTGAGCGTAGTTAGCCGGTGTCGGCGGGACGTTACGGAGGTTGACTACATTGAGATCGGCAATATCTACCCCCAGTTCCATAGTAGGGGAACAGAAGAGAATCGGTAGATTGCCTGCCCGGAATTCTCTCTCCCGCTCCTGGCGATCTCTAATATCTACTTGAGCTGTGTGTTCTCGGGCCTGGAGCCCCACTAACTGCTGGACCGATGCCCGATAGAACTCGACAAAGAATGGATTGGTCCGCAGACCATCTGCCGGCTGGCGGGGCATCCGGATCGGGTCATAAAAAGCGCGAGTACCATCCGCGGCCTTCCAGATCATGGCTGAAGCAAGCAGGCGATAGCCTTGCTCCCCACCGGACGTCGCCTCGGTTAATATGCCGCCCTGTTGATGTAAAACACTGAGAAGATCTCTGATAACGGATTCAGTATCGGCGGTGGAGGGCTTTTCGGCTTCGGGGAAGGTATTGGGCCTTTTGAGGAACTGCCCGAAGCCGCTCCGGGGGGAGATGAAAATGCCGTTCCGGTCAGCCCCGGTCCAGCGCGAACGGGGGAAAACAATCCTCTGGCAGAGAAGCCTCTCCCTCTCCTCCATGCTCCAGGTTCCATTGAGTTCCTGGCGGCTGGAAGATGATATCCTCTCCTGGTAGACTGGGGAGAGATAATCAACTTCGATCCCCAGTTCCCGGCGGATATGATCGAGCAGGACCCGGGCTATGGTCTGGCGGTTTTGGGGATCTGCCTCGGCCAGAAGAGAGTGGGTCTCTTTCCAGCAGCTTTCTTCCCGGCAGAGTTGGGAGAGGTGCTCGTATTCAATAGTCAGAAGACCGCACTGCTCCAGATTGGGGGCGATCACCCTCCAGCCTTTGCGAAGATCACGATAGAGGTGGTAGCCCAGCACATCTCTAAAAACCCGGTCACCGCGATCACGGGCAAATATCGCTTGCGGATTGTTCAGATACGCTTCGGGCGGCAGAGAAAGAGTGTTAAATACCTTCTGTGTGAGTTCTTCCTGGCGCAGGCCCTCTTCACCCGCCTCCTCCAGAGCGCGGCTCAAACCGGCCCGGAGCATTGAAACCTGGATAAAGTCGTTGAAATGCCCTGCCTGGAGTGAAGCATCCTGCCGATTGTCCGTAAAACTCAAAAGCTTACGAGCGGTCGTCGGAAGTTGAGTATCATCTCGGAGACGCGAAACAACCGTCCGCGCCAGGATTGTGGTCGCGGTTGCCCTCCCCCGGGGACCAAGAGTGGTCAGCTTTCCAAAATCAGAGACCTGCCGATGGTGATAGGCCACCCCGCATTGATGACAGAAGATAAAGGGGGTCGGGAACCAGAGATAACGGAGCGGTCCTTCTCCTTCACCGCCCAGCGGGGATAGATAAACAACCCGTGGGATTTTATTACGGGCGCTAGTTCGGATCCGGATCCGTCCACCCTGGTCATCCAGCATGGTCTCCGGCAGAAGTTCGATGATCTTCTCCGAGTCTCCCTCCGGCCATTTTTCGTCAAAATCAGGATATAGATATCCGGCCGTGG
>JAVCCZ010000102.1 GCA_030765265.1 Candidatus Erginobacter occultus | reverse complement strand
GTATCTCTATACCACGGGCTCACGCCCGTGGCTAAGAATGTATCGCCCGCTGCGCGGGCTACAACTATGAAAGCTCTGGAGAACCGGGATGAACAGCCCCCGCAGGGGGCGAAACTTCTCACTAGCCACGGGCGTGAGCCCGTGGGAAAAAGATTGCGAAAATATATCAAGAGCCCCCGCAGGGGGCGGCACATAATCAACCTATTCTTTTTATAAATCCGGATTGAACCACAAAACAGATTATCCATCCTGGAGTTAGAACTATGACCGAAGAGAAAGAAAACGGAAAACCCGAAGAGACGCCGGGGAAAAAGGAAGCCGGGAAACCGCCGGAACCGGGGAACCTGGAGGATATGCTCAAGGACTTGAGCGAGTACGTCCAGAAGAAGTACGGCTCCAAGCCGCTGATGTCGATCGCCCCCGCCTTCCGCCCCCCTCCCCCTCCGGAACCGCCGAAAACGCCGAAGAAGGAGAAGGAGTTCAAACTCGACTTCAACTACACCCCCCGCCAGGTCAAGGAGTACCTCGACCGCTATGTGATCCGGCAGGAGGAGGCGAAGAAGGTCCTCTCGATCGCCGTCTGCGACCACTACAACCACGCCACCCACGACCTGGGGAAGCGGATCGACTACGACTACGTCAAGCAGAACGTGATCCTGATCGGGCCGACCGGGGTCGGCAAGACTTACCTGGTCAAGTGCATCGCCCGGCTGATCGGGGTCCCCTTCGTCAAGGCCGACGCCACCAAGTACTCCGAGACCGGCTACGTGGGGAAGAACGTCGAGGACCTGGTCCGGGAGCTGGTCCGGAAGGCCGACGACGACATCAAGCTCGCCCAGTACGGGATCATCTACATCGACGAAGTGGACAAGATCGCCTCCGCCTTCAACGTCGCCGGACGGGACGTCAGCGGGGCCGGGGTCCAGCGCAACCTCTTGAAGCTGATGGAGGAGACCGAGGTCTCGCTGCGCGACCCGATGGATATCTCCTCCCAGATCGAGGCGATGATGGAGTTCCAGCGGGGGGGGAAGGTGGAGCCGAAGATGATCAACACCCGCCACATCCTCTTCATCGTCAGCGGCGCCTTCGCCGAACTGTCCGGGATCGTCAAACGGAGGCAGACCCGGCAGGCGGTCGGCTTCGGGGGCAACGTCGAGACCGGGAAGACCGACGAGCGCTACCTGGAGCGGGCGGCCACCCGCGACTTCATCGAGTACGGTCTGGAGCCGGAGTTCATCGGCCGGCTCCCGGTCCGGGTGGTCTGCGAGGAACTCGACGAGAAGGACCTCTTCCACATCCTGACCCGCTCCGAGGGTTCGGTGATCAAGCAGTACGAGGCCGCCTTCGACGCCTTCGGGATCACCGCCGCCTTTACCAAGGAGGGGATGAGGGAGATCGCCCGGCTGGCCTCGAAAGAGGAGACCGGGGCCCGGGGCTTGCTCACGGTCTGCGAACGGATCCTGAGAGACTTCAAGTACGAACTCCCCTCGACCGGGATCAAGCGGTTCAGCGTCGACCGCCGCCTGGTCCGTAATCCCCGGACCGCCCTGAAGAAAATTCTCAAAGACCCGGGTTCGGCCGAGGACACCGTCCTGCGGGAGAGCGTGGCCCGCTTCGAAAAGGAATTCCTGGAGCGGCACGACCTGAAGATCACCTTCACCCCGGAGGCGGTCGAGGCTCTCGCGAAGCAGGCGGCGGCCGTCCGGATCACGGTGGAGAAGTTCTCCCGCCTCCTCTTCAAGGACTACCCCTACGGCCTGCGGTTGGTCAGGGAGAACACCGGGGAGCAGGAGTTCGCCATCACCCCGGAGGCGGTCGAGAAACCCGGCGAGACCCTCAACGCCTGGGTCAAGAAAGCCTACCGGGGCGGGAAGAAAAAGGCCTCAGGCTGATCCGAAGGAGTATCGGCGGGCCGGGGGAGATTTTATTCCCGGGGGTCTTCGGTTTCCGGGGGGTCTTGGGAGTCTTCGCCGTCTTCGCCGGGGGCGGGCTGGTCCTTTTGCTTCTCGGCCTCGATCAGCTCCTTGACCTGTCCCTGGACCGCCTCGACCTCGGTCAGGGAGAGCTGGGGGTCGCGGATCAGGAATGTCTCCCCGGTGGCGTTATGTTCGTAGACGATCACCGTCCGACCCTGGTCGTCGCGGATCTTCTCCCGGGGGATCAGGACCTTCTTCCGCTCCTCGAGGAGGGCCAGGATATAGCAGAGGTTGAGGTGGGCCTCCTCCTCGGAGTCAAGGTAGCGTTTCAGCAGCCGCTCGATCACATCCTTCTTGATCGCGTCTTCTTCCGGCGGGGGGGTGAGCCGCCGGAAGCGGCTCTGCCAGTAGGCCGTCCCCTCCGGGCCGGGGCCGGCCTCCGGGCCGGCTTGTTTCCAGCAGCGGGAACAGTGATCCTTCCGTTCGCACTCCTCCCCGGTCACGGTGAGGAGGGTGTGGAGGGTCTGCCCGGTCTCGAAGGGTTGTTCGCAGACCGCGCAGGACCGGCTCCGGGATTTGATCTCCCAGTTTCTCAAAGTTTCTTCCTTGGTCTTGACTTAGCCGGCATTTAACTTTTCCCGGCGGAGAAAACCGCTTACTTCTTCTCTTCCTTCTCTTCCCCGGCCGGCTCTTCCGGTTTCTCTTCGGCGGCGGGAAGTTCTTCTTCCCCGGCTTTCTCTTCTCCGGCGGGGACCGGTTCCGGCTCCGGTTCGGGTTTCTCCTTCTCCTTGACGAAGTTCATCTGGAGATCGGAGATGGTCGAGGTGATGATCTTATCCTCGTCCTTGGTCAGGTTTCCCGCGGTCTTGGTCTTGAGCATCACCAGGATATCGATGAAGCCCCGGGCGGCGTCGAGGTCGCGCTCGGCCTTCCCGGACGACGGGTTGGCGATCTTCCCCATACTCATATAGGCGGAAGAGGCGAACATCGAGACCAGGGAGATAAACCGGACGGTGTCCATATCCTGGGAAGTGGGTTGTCTGTCTTGCTCATTCATAATCAAACCTCCGTTGGCTGATATTAATAACTTTTCGCCGGGGAGGGTGAAAGTTCGCCCTCCTCGGCACCATTTTTTTCGCGGTCTTCCTCCCCGTCCGCCGGCTCGACGATCGCCAGGGCGTAATTCTCCGGAGGGAAATACTTCCCGGCCGCCCGGGCGAGGTCGGCGGCGGTCAGGGAGCCGATCCGCTCCCCGTAAAGCCGCCAGTTGTCGTAACCGAGACCGTAAAGCTCGTCAAGAGCCGCGGAAAAGCCTTCTGTCCCGAGGTCTGCCGCCCGAAGCGGAACTCGCCCAGCAGGCGGTTGCGGACCCGTTCCAGCTCTTCGGGGGGGAACTCCCCCTTCCGGGCCCGTTCCATCTCCTCCCGGAAAGCCTCCAGCACCGGCGCTTCCTTCCCCGGGACGGTCCCGGCGTAAAAGACGAAGGCCCCGGGATCGAGCCCGAGGATCTGGTAGGCGCCGACGTAGTAGGCCAGCCCCCCCTCGATCCGGACCCGGGCGAAGAGCGGGGCGGAGAGACCGGAGAAGACCGAGGAGAGAAATTCCAGGGCGTAACGGTCAGGGTCGCCAACGGTAACGCCGGAGAAGCCCTGGAAGACCACCGACTGGGTGATCGCTTCCTTCTTCCGGACCTCCTTCCGGATTCCGGCGGGCGGCGGCGGAGCGGTCCCGGCCGGTTCCACCCGTTCCCCCTCCGGCAGGGTTGAGAAAAGATCGCGGATCACCGGGAGGATCTCTTCCGGGTCGATATCCCCGAAGACGGCCAGGACCCCGTTGGAACCGGTCAGGAAACGGTCGCGGAACCCGGCGATCTCCTCCCCCGTCAACCCGGCGACCGTCTCCGCCGTCCCCAGGGTCGAAAACCGGTAGGGATGCTCCCCGAAGAGTTCTTCCCGCAACAGCCGCCCGGCCAGGGAACGGGGGTCGTCTTCCTCGGCGGCGATCGCCGCCAGCAGGGCCGCCCGTTCCTTCTCCAGTTCCCCGGGGGGGAAATCGGCGTTGGCCACGATATCGCTTAAGACCTCGAGGCCGGAGACCGTCCGGGTGGAGAGCAGGTCGAGCGAGAGGCCGAGACCGTTTCGGGCCGAGTAAGCGGAGATCGAGCCCCCGTAATCCTCGATCTCTCCGGCGATCTCCCGGGCCGTCCGGTTCCGGGTCCCCTGGAGCAGGAGCCGGGCGGTCAGCTGGGAGACCCCGCTCTGGTCCGGCTCCTCGCCCAAAACCCCGCCGGTGAAGACCATCCGGATCGAGACCAGCGGGAGCCGGCGGTCGGGGCCGAGGAGGACGGTCAGGCCGTTGTCCAGGACCGTCTTTTCCACCGGGATCTCCCCGGGGGCGGGGTCGGGGAGTCCGGGGTCAACCGCGGCGGCGGGCTCGATCCGGACCACGGTCAGATTATCTTCCGTCAGGTAGCGCCGGGCGACCCGGCGGATATCTTCCGGGGTGACGGCGGCGATCCCGGCCAGGTAGGTTTGGTCGAAGTCCGCCGATCCGGCGGTCCTCAGGTTGTGGCCCAGCACCCCGGCCCGGCCCTCGGCGGTGGTCAGGGACTCCAGGTAACCGGCGGTCACCCGGGAGCGGGCCTTGGTCAGGTCGACCTTGGAGACCTCGCCCGCCTTGAACCCGTCCAAAACTTCTCTCACCGCCTCCCGGACGGCCGGGATCTTCTCCGGCTCGGCGCGGGCCTGGACGACGAAGACCCCGGGAAAGAGCGGGGTGTAGGAATAGGCCCCGATCGAGTAGACCAGCTCCCGTTCTTCCCGCAGATCCCGGTAGAGAACCGAGGTCTTCCCCTCCCCGGCCAGCAGGGCCAGGACGTCGAGCGCGAAGAGATCGGGGCTGTGGATCGAGGGGATATGGAAGGCGAAGGCGATCCGGGTCTGGGCGACGTCCATCTCCTCAACGGCCTCCCGGCCGCCGACCTGGGCCGGTTCGGCCGGAATCTCCGCCACCGGGTAGGGGCCGGGGGGGATGGCCCCGAAGACTTCCTCCGCCGCCGGGATAAATTCCTCCCCGGAGAGGTCCCCGGCCCCGATGAGGATCATATTGTTGGGGACGTACCACTTCCGGTAATATTCGAGGAGTTCCTCCCGGGAGACCCGGCGAAAGACCTCCCGGTAGCCGATCACCGGGAAGCGGTAGGGGTGGGCGCGGTAGGCGGTCCGCCAGAGGAGGTGCTGGAGGCGACGGCCGGGTTCGTCCCGGTTCATATTGATCTCCTTGAGGATCACTTCCCGCTCCGACTCCACCTCGGCGGGCTGGAAATCCATCTCGAAGACCAGGTCTTTCAGCAGGGGGAGGGCCTCCCGCCAGCGGTCCGCGGGGAGGGTGAAATGGTAAACGGTCCGGTCGAAGGAAGTATAGGCGTTGACCGTTCCTCCCAGGCGCTCCACCTCCCGGGGGATGGCCCCCTTCAGCTCTCCGGCCGGGCCCTTGAAAGCCATATGCTCGAGAAAATGCGAGAGCCCGGAGCCGAGCAGGGGGGCCTCGTGGACGCTGCCCGCTTTGACCCAGAGCTGGAGGGCGACCACCGGGTTGGAACTGTCCGGCGCCGCCACCACCTCGAGACCGTTGTCCAGCACCCGCTCCGCCCGGGGCAGTCCCGCCGTCTCCGGGAGGGCCAAGGCCGCCGGGGCCAGGAGGAGGAAGAGGAGGACCGGGACCGCCGCCGGCAAATGACGAAGGGCCCGTCCGGTGAATAACCTACTTGAATGAATTCCAGAAATCTTCATTCCCGGCAAAATCCTCCTTACTGTCCTCATCCGTCTTTTTCAGCAGTCCCCGCTCGATCATATGGAAGACGATCTCCCCGAAATCCTCGGGATTGCGCACCCCCCAGTGCTCCAGGACCTCCCGGCCCAACGGTCCGTACTCCCGCCCGGCGTACTGCCCGATCGCCTCCAGCAGTTCCCGGGCGGAGACGTGACGACGCTCCTTCATCCGGGAGAGGAGAAAGGAGAGGGCGTTCTGGACCAGGAGATAGGCCTCGAGGTCGTAGCGTCCGTCCTCGCTGACAATCGTCTTCAGGGCGGTTAAATAATCTTCCTGGTTCGTCATCGGAGCGTAATCCTTCGCGGCGGGGAAAAAACCGGTGGTCAGCGGGGGGTGGTCAACCGGCTGCCGCTCCCGCTGCTGTACATCAGGGTATAGCGCCGCTGTTCGTCCGGTTGGAGCGCTTCGTAGTTATCCTTCTTCAGGGCCAGGTAATTTTTCTCGGTCGCCCGGACCATCACTTTCAGGTCGTTGATGATCCCCGCCGCCCGGGCCCGGTGGGAGATCCGGAACTCGCGGATCAGCCCCGGGTTCTCGGTCAGGAACCGGTTGAGGAAACTGCTGTCCTGATTCAATATCTCCTCGTGGATGATAATATTCCCGGCGGCCGTAACCGCCTCGAGAAAGATCCTCAGGAAGCGGATGAAGTCCAGCTCATTCTGCTCGGTGATGATCCCCCGGGTGGCAAAATCCGCCTCCCGGTAAGTGGTGGCGATATGCTCCTCCATCGCGGTGATGATCTTCTTCCGCGAGAGCAGGGCCCGTCCCTCCAGGGCGTACTTGAAGAGGCGCAGGACCTCCTCGTAGTTCTTGTCCCGGAGGGCGAGGTGAACCGGGCGGTTGATGTCGACTTTTCCCATTGTATTTTCTTTATCCCCCGGGCGGCCGGGGTGAAATAAATTATTGAATATTGTTGCCTTCCACTACCTTAATTATGAACCATAATCCGAGGAAAGTCAAACCCGCCTCGGTTTGGCGCGTCAACCTCCACTTCAATAACGACAGGAAAGGGAGAGGCCGGCGTAACCGGTATCCTCGACATCCCCGTCAAAGAGCTTGTCGTTGGAGTCGTCGTCGCGGAACTCGAACTCCCGGCTGGAGACAAAACCGCCCTCCAGGCGGAGGAAGAGATCACCGGCCAGGTTGATATCGACAAACGGACCGGCCAGGATCTGGCTGTACTCGACCACAGTGTTTTTCCAGGGATGTCCTTCCCGGAGACGGTACTGGGAACCTTCCACCGAGCATTTCAGCCCCGCCGCCAGCCGAGGGTCGAACTGCCAGGCCAGGACAAGGAACTGGGGAAGAAACGCCTCCAGGGTCAAAGTCTCGCCGATCCGCCACTGGGCGCCCAGCATCGGGAGCAGCTGGGGATAACCGAAGGAGTCGTCGTAATAGGCCCCGGCGGAAAAGGTGAGATCATCGGAGACCTGGTAGGTGGCCAGGACCGCCCCGGAGAAGTAGATATCCTTCCCGCTGACGTCGTCGAAGTCGCTGTGGACACCGGGATAGAGGACCAGGACGGTCCCCCACCGCTCGTCCCAGCTCACGCCCCCGCCGAGGACGATATCGACCACGTGGAGATTTTTCGGGAGGTCCCTCTCGGTGAAATCCCCGTCCGGGGTGGGCTCGACAAAGCTCAACCCCCGGTAATTGAGGTAGAGGCCGTTGTACACCAGCCCGGTCAGGAGAAAGGCCGAATCGCTCAAGCCGATCGGAAGCAGGGCCTCGGCCCGGACGACGTCCATCCCGATCTCTCCTTCCTCTTCCCGGAAATCGGCCCGGGGAACGTTGAAATAGCGCAGGTTGAAGAGCCGGTCCTCCTCCCAGCCGGCGGCCGGACGCGGGGCCAACCCCGCCAGCAGAGCAAAACAGATCCCGATACCCAGCAACAGCCTGATTCTTCTCATTCCCGACCTCCTCTCTTGGCCCGGATCCTCTCCGGAACAGGTTGTGGATAAAACCCAGCTTCCGACGGGGAATTTATCACTCCAATATGCTTTCGTCCATATGAATACAGTTTGCCGTGTCCCCTATTTCGGGTATAGTACCCCCCACTAAAATTTTTCGAGAATAAGTTTATAATGAAGATAGCTATATCCGGATTTCCCAAAGCCTATTGGTTGCCTTAATCAATGCTGGTGGGGCGTTAGAGGCGGCTTTGAAAGTTCAGAAATAAACAGAAAATTGCTCAAGGTTATCATGCACACTCCTGATACGGGACATCTATCATCATCCGACCTGGAATTGTGCCGCCCCCTGCGGGGGCTCTGAGATATTTTTGCTTCTCCGGT
>JAVCCZ010000106.1 GCA_030765265.1 Candidatus Erginobacter occultus | reverse complement strand
GAACCGGTCGCGATCCTGAAGGCGGAGAGCACCATTCCCCAGTTCCAGGTGACGGTTAAAACGATCGAAGCGGGCCGGGAATTCGCGGCCGAGGTGCGGCTCAATGCCGACGCCGAGCCCGGCCGGTACTCGGGGGAGTTGAAGATCGAGACCGACCTGGCCGAGCAGGGGACGATCACCATCCCCCTCCGGGCGAATATCAGCCAATAAGATGAAGAGCAAACGGTTCTATTTTCTCCTCCCGGCGACTTCTCCTCTCCTTGCCCTCTTGGCAAACGCTGGCGGTCCGACAAGGCTATGAACGAGCCGGTGATCCGGGCCTCCGGGCTCCGCAAGGAATACTCCGGTTTGGTGGCGGTGCGAGGGATTGACTTTGAGGTCGAACGAGGGGAATGCTTCGGGATTCTCGGGCCCAACGGCGCCGGGAAGACGACCACGATGAATATGGTCCAGGGCTACAGCCCGCTCTCCGGGGGAGAGCTGCGGGTCTTTGGTCTGGCGATCGAAAAGCACCCCCGGAAGATCAAGGCCCGGATGGGGGTGGTACCCCAGGAGAACAACCTCGACCCCGACCTGACCGTGGGCGAGAACCTCCGGGTTTACGCCCGTTACTTCGATATCCCGAAGAAAGAAGGGGCGCTCCGGGCGGACCGGCTTCTGGGATTCGTCGCCCTTTCCGAGAAGCGCGACGAGAAGATCCCCACCCTCTCCGGGGGGATGAAACGGCGGCTGCTGGTCGCCCGGGCCCTGGTCAACGACCCGGAGCTGATCATCCTCGACGAGCCGACCACCGGCCTCGACCCCCAGGCCCGGCACCTGATCTGGCAGAAGCTCCGCGGGCTGAAAAAGTCCGGCGCTACCCTGGCCCTGACCACCCACAATATGGAGGAGGCGGCGGCGCTCTGCGACCGGCTGGTGATTATGGACCACGGCCGGATTCTCGATGAAGGTTCGCCCCGCCAGCTGCTGGAGCGGCACGTCAAGGGCTCGGTCTTCGAGTTCGAGGCCGGCGGGGAGAGGTTGAGGGAACTGCTGTCCTGCCTGGAGGGGATCAAGCAGGAATCCGAGACCGCCGGGGATACCATCTTCATCTACACCGATGAAGCCGAGGAGGTCCTGCGCCGGACCGCCTGTTTCTCCGAGATCGGCTTCCGCCACCGCCGGGCCACCCTGGAGGATGTCTTTTTGAAACTGACCGGAAGGGAACTGCGGGAATGAACAACCTGCTGAAACCGCCCCGGGTCGGCCGGCGGGCCTTCAAGGTCTGGCTCCGCAACCGGGACACCTGGCTGAAGTTCTACCGGGCCAGCCTGGTCGGCAACCTGGCCGAGCCGGTCCTCTTCCTCCTCGCCTTCGGACTCGGGCTCTCCCGGTTTATCACCGATATCGACGGGCTGCCCTACATCAACTACATCGCCCCCGGGCTGATGCTGGCGGCGGCGATGAACGCGGCCACCTTCGAGTGCACCTTCGGCGCCTACACCCGGATGTCGGCCCAGAAGACCTACGACGCGATCATCGTCACCCCGGTCAGCATCGAGGAGGTGGCGGCCGGGGACATCCTCTGGGGGGCGAGCAAGGGTTTTCTCTCGGCGATCGTCATCCTCGCCGTCCTCGTCCCCTGGGGGCTGGCCGCCTCGCCCTGGCTCCTGCTCGCCCCGCTCCTCTTTCTCCTCTCCGGCCTGATGTTCGCCTCGATGTCGATGATCGTCACCGCCTTCGCCCCCTCCTACGACTACTTCGCCTACTACTTCAGCCTGGTGGTCTCGCCGATGTTCTTCTTCTCCGGGGTCTTCTTCCCCCTGACTTCGCTCCCGGCCTGGGTTCGGACGGTTTCCTGGTTTATGCCCCTGACCCACGCCGTAAATATCTCCCGGGGACTGGCCACCGGGAACGTCTCGGCATCCCTCCTCCTCGACGGCCTCTGGATGCTGGTCTTCACTCTCGCCGCCGGCTGGCTGGCGATCAACCTGATCAAGAAAAGATTAATCAAGTAGCACAGGCGGCCCGCCTGTGAAAAGTAGCAGGCATTCCTGTCTGCGGAAAGCAGCCCAGGCATTCCTGTCTGCGGAAAGCAGCCCAGGCATTCCTGTCTGTGAAAAGCAGCCCAGGCATTCCTGTCTGCGGAAAGCAGCCCAGGCATTCCTGTCTGCGGAAAGTAGCACAGGCGGCCCGCCTGTGAAAAGTAGCAGACATTCCTGTCTGTGTAAAACCGGAGAAACCAATGAAACCAAGATCCCCAATTCTCCTACCCCTGCTGATCGCCCTGGCCGCCTGTGCCGCGCCCCGTTCCGACACCGTCACCCAGGTCGCCACCATCGACGCCCTCCTGGCCGGGGTCTATGACGGGCACCTGACCCTGGCGGGACTGCGGGAACACGGGGATTTCGGGATCGGGACCTTCGAGGGGCTGGACGGGGAGATGATCCTCCTCGACGGGATCTTCTACCAGGTCAAGGCTGACGGCAGGGTTTACCTCCCCCCGCGCTCCGGCCGGACGCCGTTTGCCGCCGTGACCGAGTTCACCGTCGACCGGCGGGTCGATATCGATGAACCCGCGGATATGGCGGGACTGGAAGAGATAATTCGCGAGATAGCTCCCGGGGAGAACAGCTTCTGCGCCTTCCGCCTCCGGGGTAAATTCAACCGGATGAAGTCCCGCTCCGTCCCCGCCCAGGAGAAACCCTACCCCCCGCTGTCCGAGGTGACGGCCAACCAGCCGGTCTTCGAGCTGGAGAACGTGGAGGGGACCCTGATCGGTTTTCTCTCGCCGGATTTCGTCCGCGGGGTCAACGTCCCCGGCTTCCATATGCACTTTCTCGCTGACGACCTCTCCGGGGGCGGACACGTCCTCGCTTTCGAGCTGGCCGAAGGAGTCCTGGAAGCCGACACCGTCCACGACGCGCTGCTGATCCTGCTTCCGGTAAATTCCGCCGACTTCGCTTCCGCCGACCTCTCCCTCGACCGGAACAAGGAATTGGAACGAGTCGAGAAGGAGCAAGATTAATCAGGTGTGTCCCCGGAATTAGTGAAGAGGTATCGTTCGACCTCGAAGAAGTCGCTGAAGGGGACGCAGGGGAGGTTCTCTTCCCGGCAGTAGACGGCCAGGCGCTCCCGGGCGAAGACCAGGTCGGCCGCCTTTCCCGCCGGGGTATCGCTGGTGCCGTTGCCGGCGAAGATGACGAAATATCCTCCGGCCTGGAGTTCCCGGACGATCTCCGCCTTGCCGATCAGGCAGTTCCGGTCCCTCAGATCGCGGTGTTCGTTGAACGAGGGGATAAAGCAGTTATCGGCGATCCGGGCCCGGTGGCAGAGGATATCTTCTTCGGCGAGCCGGATCTTCCAGCGGTCGAGGAGAAAGCGGAGGTAGAGATCGAAGCCGTTGGAGACGATCATCACCCTGACCCCGTGGGCTTTCAGCCGGGCCAGCAATCGGCGGAAGCCGGGCCTCAGCCGGGCGAAGGAAGCGACGAATTTCAAGACATCCTCCTCGCTCCCCCGGAAGTATTCGGCCATCGCCAGGTAGGCTTCCTTCATACTGATCTCCCGGTCGTGGTAGGCCCGGTGGGCTTCCCAGCATTGGGGATCGGCAAACCGGGCGAAGACGGCGTCGAAGATATCCTCCTCGGTGACCGTCCCGTCGAAGTCAAAGACCATCGCCGCCTTCTTACCGGAAATGTCGATCTTCAGCGTCATCGAAAAACAAAGGAGCCCCGGCTTCCGGCCGAGGCCCCTCGGGTTCAGACTGATTCAGTTAAATCAAATTCTTCGCGGAAACGGTCAGACCGCCGATACGGACTTGATCTCCGGAACGTCCTCCCGGATCGCCCGTTCAACCCCGTGCTTCAGGGTCATCGTGGCCATCGGGCAGCCGCCGCAGGCACCGGTCAGCTTGACCTTCACTTCACCGTCCTCGGTCACCTCGACCAGTTCCACGTCGCCCCCGTCTCGCTGGAGGAAGGGACGGATCTTTTCCAGTGCCGCTTGAACTTTTTCTTTCATCTCATTTTGCTCCTTACAGTTTGGTCTCCGCTTTTTTCTATATCCGGCCGCCATACCCGAAAACCCTGTCCGGAACGGCCCAGGTTCGGAATAACGATCAGGGTCGGAAACGTTATCTGTTTATTTTTATTCAGCTGCCGGAGGGGTGAAGACCCGAGTCCCCATTTCCCGGTCAAGCATAAAGAGACCGCCGCCCCGGTCGCCGGCCAATTTCAACTTCTCCACCGCCGCCGAAGCCGAAGCTTCCTCCTCGACCTGCTCGCTGACGAACCACTGGAGAAAAGCCTCGCTGGCGTAGTCGTCTTCGGAGCGGGCCAGTTTGACCAGACCGTTGATCAGGCTGGTTACCAGCTGTTCGTGCTCCAGGACCTGCCCGAAGACCTCGGCCACCGAACCCCACTCGGTCGGGGGACCCTCGATCGGCTGGAGGAGGACCCGCCCGCCCCGCTCGTTGAGGTAGCCGAAGAATTTCTCCGCGTGGCTGACCTCTTCCCGCGCCTGGACCGTCATCCAGTTGGCGAAACCGCTCAAGTTCACCGACTCGCACCAGGCGGCCATCGAGAGGTAAAGATAGGACGAGTACAGCTCCTTGTTGATCTGGGTGTTCAAAGCTTCCTGCATCTTCTCGCTGAGCATAATATTCTCCTTTATCCCGTGATCGTACCTCGTACTCGTCCTCGTACTCGAAGTGGACGGGACTGAACAGAAATTCGAGTACGAGGACGAGTACGAAGTACCAGTTTCGCTCAGGATTTCCAGAGCCCGTGGACGTTGCAGTACTCGCGGGCGACCGCGCCGGGGATCTTCATTTTGAAGACCGTCTCCGCCGGCTGGCCCGGCTTGAGGAAGTGCCGGGGAGAGTGAACCCCGT
>JAVCCZ010000203.1 GCA_030765265.1 Candidatus Erginobacter occultus | reverse complement strand
TCATCCCCACTTCGCCCCTGCCTGGTGTTATCTGGGAGATGCCCTGAGGGGAAGAGAGTGGAAGAAAGCCGAAATAGCTTATCTGAAGGCGGTGGAGCTGGAGCCGTTAAATATCGCGTATACCCGTCTGATGCAAGAGTATATTACCAGAAGAGAATTCGCTAAGGCAGAGGAAGTGGGACTGAAGATAATCGCCAGAGAACCGAAAGCCACTCGAATGCTGGGAGTACTGGCCCATTTATATCAGACTTGGGCGAAACACGAACTTGACAGCTTTATATCCAAAGGTACCCCAAATTCTTCAGATCTCGACCAGGTCCGGAAGAAAAAGGAACTCGCCGACTATTATTACACCGAATCAGCAATCAGACAAGGCCAGGTAAATCAAGTTCAAACGATCGAGAACTACCGAAAAATCGCTGATGTCCTTCAGGAACGGGGAATCCGACTTGGCTGCGTTCAGTATCCGATGCGGAGTATAGACCCGCTTAAAAAAATTCTGGCGGGCAAGCCAGGGGTAATATTCGTGGATAATGGAGAAATATTCAGGGAGGCCGTAAACCAGAACGGATTTGATTATTACTTTATCGATTGTTTCGGCGGGGATTTCGGTCACTGCACACAGGCGGGGAATAATCTCCTGGCAAGAAATATCGCCGATACCATCTTGCAGGAATTGTTCAAAACAGCCGGTGAAAGATGAAATACCCTTCTTACCATTCGGTGAAATAACTCCGGTCAGGGAGAAGTTCCCGGTCGGTGCCGAAATAGCGGTTGAAGATTACCCGGAAGGTGTTGACCGGAGTAATCCCAAGATTAAGACATTTTTATTCCAACCCATCTTTTATCTTTGCTAAACTGCGGTAGGACTGAGAAGATTGCAGTAACCTTAACATCCGGGGGAAAAAGGAGAATTATTCCGATGGAAAAGTTCAGTAAAAAAGAAAAAATTGCGCTGGTTGTTTTCGGCTTGATCCTGCTGGCGATCATCTTTCAGATGCTGATCCGGGTCAATATCCTTGAAATCGGGACCGCGCGGATAGCGCCCCTGGAAGTAGTGGAGATAGATCTCTCCGGTAACCTGCTCAACCAACCGGGGGTTAGGCTTTCCGCCTCTTCCCTCAACCAGAACAACCAGTCCCCGGACCGCTTGATCGATGGTAATCCCCAGTCGTTCTGGCACATCGCCCTGGACCAGGTCGGCGAGCCGGCCTGGGTAATAGCGGATTTCGGAGCGGAAAAGAAATTCGCCGTCCGGGCAATGGCGGCGCTCCCCCGGGAGGATATTCCCCGCCAGTTCTTCCGAAGCGCGCAACTCCTCGGCAGTGATGACGGGGAAAACTGGACTCCGGTCTCCTCCGTCATTCTCTGGGGAACGCCGCGCCGAGCCGGCTGGTGGAAGTGGGGATTTGAGAACGAACTCGCTTACCGCTATTACAAGCTGCTGATTACCGACGGCCACGAGGGAGGGGATTTTTATTCAATGGCCGGACTGGCCTTCTTTGAATGATTTATTCCTCCGCGGAAATATATTTCAAAGCAACTCCAGTTTTTCCGCTGCTTTTGCCAGAGCACGATCGGCGGTTAACAGCCGTCCATTTTTTGCCTCGGCCAGAGCCAGAAAGAGCGAGTCATAAACAGTCAGGTTTTCTTCCCGGGCCAGCGCGGAGGCTCGCCGGATCAGCGCCCGGTGCCCGAAAAGCTTGATCGGGAGCGAGAGAATACACTCCAGCAATTCCTCCATCTCCTCCCGGGACAGAATCCCTTCCCGGTGTTTCTTGCGCAGGACCTGAGCCGCTTCGGGCAGGATTAATTCCGGGGCCAGCAGAGCGCCCTCTCCCCGCTCCGCCTCCCGGAGGGCCCGGGTCAGGCCGGCCGGTATCGAACCGTCGGGGATGAAGAGCCGGAGCAAGGCCGAGGTATCGACAACCACGATCATCGATCACGCTCCCGGCGGATATCCGCCGTAATATCACCCCAGTCCCGATCCCGCAGTCGGGTTCTCCAGTCCCGGCATTGCAGTTCGGGGCTTTTCTCGACCAATTGAACCTCGCGCTCCAGGATACATTTTACCTGCTCCTGGAGGCTGCGGCGATTGATCTTTGCCCAGCGCTTGAGCGCCAGATAGGTATCATCGGCAACGTTTCGGACAGTTATAACTTTCATAGTTTTCTCCCTCTCCTTGAATCCATTATGCATTCATATATTTGACTGTATATTAACATCTAAACGTTCAATGTCAATCAGACTTCACAGCAGGAATATGTTTTGCTCCCTGGTCACTGCTTGATAGAATAGGTTGCGTATATCGGCTTATCCATATCGGGGAAGCTTGGAGTTGGCAAGATTGAGGACGCGATTTTCTAAATTTGACTGGACCGCGCTGGGGTTGGTGACGGTTCTGGGTGTGCTTCTCTTTACGGTCTGGTGGAATTTTCCCTTTTACAAGTCCTTCTCCCAGGGAGACCCCTACCTAGATGCCAACCAGTACCTCCCGGGGCGGAACTTTGCCGAGCGAGGGTTCTTTCGGGAGTATCTCCTTGCCGAGTACGCCACCGGGCCGGAGGAAGCTTACCCGCTGTGGTACACTCACAACCCTCCCCTCTCCGAAATCCTGAGCGGGGTTTACTACCGGCTGGGGATGGAGGATATCTCCCAGCAGCGGGTGGCGGCTATCCTCTGGAACCTGCTGGCGGCCTGGTTCTTCTATCTGCTGGCCAAACAGCTGGCCACCCCCCGGGCGGCGGTCTTCTCGCTGGCGGTCTATATTTCCAACCCGGTCTATATCGCCTGGAGCGATAACCTCTTCGTCAACCACCAGTGGGCCTTCGCCTTGATGGCGCTCTACTTCTTTCTCCGGGCCGCCGGGCCTGGAGAGCGGCGTACCCGCACGTTCACGGCCCTATCTGCGGTCTTTTTCTTCCTCCTCTGTTACTCCAACTACGAGTACGTTCCCTTCGTCGCCCTCTTTTTTATCGGAGCCAAACTCCTCAAGCTGCGGGAAGTCCCCTGGTCCCGGATCGGCCTGCTTTTGGGCGCGGGGGCGGCGGCGGTCCTGCTCCACCAGCTCTGCGTGATCCGGGCGGTGGGGATGGATCTCTGGATTCTCGACAAGGCCGAATCGTTACTTCACCGGACCGGTCTGGGGATCACCCCGCTGATGGAGATCTACCGCCAAGCGCCGATTTTGATGTGGGAGGAGCACACCCTCCTCCACGGCAGTTACAGCCTGACTTCCTTCTGGAAAAACTTCTACTGCCACCTGGAAAATTTCTTCGGCTGGGGCTGGGGGCCGACTTTGGCGGCGGCGGTTATTTTCTGCCGCTTCCTCCTCCCGGACGGGGGTCCGGGGCGAAAGCAGATCCGGCGGACGCTCCTCCTCTTTTTCGGGGCGGCGGTCTTCTGGTTCGTCGTCTTCGTCCAGCACACCGCCGACCACCAGTGGGGTTCCACCGCCCTCCTCTTCGGCCCCTTCGCCGCTTTTCTCTTTGGAACGGTGCTGGCCGGGATCTATGAAAATCTATTCCTCCGGAAGGGTACCGCCGGGAAACTGATCGGGATTTTGCTGGCCGCCGCCATCATCGGGGGTTTGATCGCCGGGAGAATCTCCGGCCACCGGCCTTTAAGGGAATACCCCGGGATCGAAACCCTCCGCAAATGTGGGGAGGTCCACTTCGTGACCAGCGCCATCCCGACCGTGGTCTCCGCCCAGACCGGCGTCCCCGCCGGCTGGATGGCCGGGCGGCACCCGGCCCTGATGTTCAGCCACGCCCGCTACCTGGTCAACCCCGGATACGAGGTTCACTCGAAACCGACCCTCTTCTTCTCCCCCCAGCACCCCGAACACCCACGCTTCGCTCCTTTTTACGACGACTGGCTCAGCGCCCGCTTCGAGATTATTGAAAAGGGAGATCGCTACACCATCTACAACCTCCTCGAACCGCTGGATCCGGGGGAGCTGGAATATATTGACCGGGGCCGCTTCCGGGAAATCGTCGACCGCCTCCCCCGGGGCAGGCCGGCCGAACTCCCGGATCCCTCCCGGCGTCTCTATCACCGTCGCCCGGAACCGGAGACGGAAGAAAAAATCGCCGCCGCCATCGTCGGTTTTCTCCTCCGGCTGACCGGGCGGGA
This sequence comes from Candidatus Erginobacter occultus, assembly GCA_030765265.1. Lineage (GTDB taxonomy): Bacteria > Auribacterota > Erginobacteria > Erginobacterales > Erginobacteraceae > Erginobacter > Erginobacter occultus. The sequence goes on along the minus strand of JAVCCZ010000203.1, from coordinate 8,616 downwards.
TCTCGAAGAGATAGCGGAACCTGACCCGAGCCCCGTCCGCGCGCTCACCGTCAACCTTTTCACCCCCCCCGGCGGCCTGGCCGCCAGTTCGCGGATTCCGGAACGGCCGCCGGAATCCCTTTTCCGGCCGGGACCGGATAAATACTGGCACGTTGACGAGGGAAAAATCGGCCAGCCGGCCTGGGTAACTATCGATCTCGGGCCGGACCGGACGGAGGCGATCAACTTCATCAGAACTCTTCCCCGGGAAGATATCCCCCGCCAGTCGTTCCGGACCGCCGTCATCCAGGGCAGTGAAGACGGGAAAAGCTGGCAGGACCTGGCAACCGTGATCCAGGACCGGGTCCCGCTCGCCGCCCAATGGAACGGATGGATCTTTACAAACGAAACTCCCTACCGTTACTATCGCTTCCTGGTCGTGGACGGCCACGAAACCAACAGCGCTTTCTACTCTCTCGGAGGATTGGAACTATATCGAGTTCTGGAACCCGCAGAGTAACCGGGCCGGCTGGCATTATCCTGGAGTATTCCGAATTGCCGCGATGAAAATTGCCCGCAGACTGTCTCTCTTCCTCCCCCTGGCCCTGGTCGCGGTCCTGGTCGCGCTGGCCTATGGAAACGTGGTCTTTCTCCGGCGCTCGCTCAACCCCGTCCTCCTGATCCCCCAGCGCGAGATCCGGCTGGCCACCGGTTTTGTCGACATCACCGGCAACCCCGACGGGCGTCACGGCTGGCACGTTGATCTCGCCAACCCGGCCTACCTGGAGTGGCCGGTCAACCTCCAGATCGGCCGAGCGCTCAAGGCCGGTCACATTCCCCTGGTGATGCCCTACCAGAACCTGGGTATCCCCCTGGTCGGCCAGTACTGCCACCGGATCTTTTCTCCCTACCAGGCGATCGAGAACCTCTTCCTCCCCGCCGGATACGATTTCTTCATCCTTTTGCGCCTGGTCCTGGCCGGGATCTTCACCTATCTCTTCCTCCGCCCGCTCTGCCGGGTCAGGGCTTCAGCGCTGGTAGGCGCGGTCGGCTTCGCCCTGGGGAGCATTATGGTCATCTACTCCAACCACGAAGAGGTATCCAACGTGGCGATGCTGGTGCCGCTGCTGCTCTGGGCGGTCCGGGCCTTCTTCGACCGGCCGGGACTCGGCCGCTGCTGCTGGCTGGCCCTGGCCCTGGCCCTGGTCCACACCGCCGGCCAGCCGGAGATCCAGCTCTACGTCCTCCTGCTGGCCCTGGTCTACGGAACGGCCCGCCTCTTCTCGCTTCCGCGGGGGCGGAAGTCACCCGCCTTATTCTCCAGCCTGGGGGCGATCGTCTTGAGCGTGGTGATCGCCGCCCCCCAGATCGTCCTCTTCCTCCTTTTTCACGAGGAGGCCTGGACCTATCATCCGCCGGGCGGCGAGCTGGGGCTGCAGTCCCCGATGACGGCCGCCAACTTCCTCTTCACCTTCTTCCCCCGCCTCCGTCAGACCCCCTGGCCCTGGTCCTACCGGACCGCCAACCTCCTCTGGGACTGGGTCGGGGGTTACCTCGGGCTCGGGCTGCTGGTCCTGGCCGGGGCCGCCGCCCGCCGACAACGACGAAACCGGCGGGAGGTAATGGTCTTCGGCTTGTACTTCCTCTTCATCCTGGCCAAGAACTTCGGCTGGTCCCCGGCCCAGCTGATCGGCCTCCTCCCACTCTTTGACCAGACCTGGACCCCCCGCTGGTCGGCGGCTTCCTGGAATTTTTCCCTCGCCGTCCTTGCCGCCCTCGGCCTCGATAATCTCCTGGCCAAAGCCGAACCTTTCCCGCCGGCGGCCGGAACCACTCCCCGCCGACGGGCAAGCGCCCTCCTGACCAATCCCTTTATCATCTCCGGGCTGCTCCTCCTTGCCCTGATCCTCTCCGCCGTCTTCTGGTGGCAGGCGGGAGAGCTCTGGAAGAAGGCCCAGCTTCGAAATTACGTCTTCTCCCACGGAATCCTCTTCTTCTCCCTGGCCGGAGCCGCCTTCCTCCTCTGGCGCCTCACCGGTCCACCGGTCCGGAAATACTTCCGCGACATCTTCGGGGCCTTCCGGGAAGCGGCCCGGCGGCGGCAGTTCGAGGTTATCGGCCTCCTGGCGGCGGCCGCCTTCGCCTCGCTGCGATGGTTCCCCGCCCGGCATTACCACTTCCCCCTCCCGGAACCGATTGGCTCCTACCTGCTGGCCGCGCCGGTCCTGCTGGCGGCCCTGGCCGGTCTCTTCATCATCGCCGCCTCGCCGGCCAACTCCGGAACGGTAGCCGCCGTCGCGGTCGCTATCCCCCTGGCCCTGGTCGGAGGCTGGGCCAACCTCCCTTCGGGGCCCCTCCCGAACGTCTGGTGGGCGATCTTCCTCCTCGACCTGGCCGCCTTTGCTTTCCTCCCCCCGAAAATCCGGGTCCGGAAGATCCTCCTCCCGGTCTTCTCCACCCTCCTCCTGGCCGGTCTGGCCGGTCTCTTCTTCACCGCTTCCTTCTTCTCTCCCCAGGCGGACACGATGCTCCGGCTCCATTTTTATTTCGCCGTCCTCACCGTGGCCTTCTTCTCCTGGCTCTGCCTCCGGGCCCGGCGGACGGGAGCGGGAACCGGTATCGGCTGGCTCTTTCTCCTCCCGGTCTGGGCGGAACTGGCGGTCTACATACCCCGGAATCACTTCGACAGCCTGCTCCTGATCGACAAGATCCCTTTCGCCATCGCCGCCGTCGTCGTGATCCTCGCTGTCTTCTGGCGGAGAAAACGACCGGTCCTGATCGGAGCCGGCCTGGTGATAACCGGAGCCGCTTTCCTGGTTATCGACTCCGCCTCCAGCCCCCGCCTCCCCCGGCAGTCCACCCCCCGCGAGCCCCTCCCCTTTGTCCGTTTCCTCCAGGAGCGCCGGCCTCACGCCCTGACCGGGGTCGGCCGAGTGCTGGCCCCCAACTTCGCTTCCGCCCACGGGTTGGTCGATCTGCGGGGCTGCGTCTCGCTGAATCCCGACCGTTACCAGTTCTTCCTCGAACAGATCCTCCAGGTCGTCCCTCCCAATTCCAGCTACTCCCTCTGGTACACCGGAGACAATCCAATCACCCACAGCCAGGGCAGCCCCTACGGCAGTTCCCAGGCCGCCCAGGTCCGGGCCTTTGAGCGGGGTTTCCCCTTCTTCCGCCTTGCCGGGGCCCGGTATATCGTCTCCCCGCCCGGGACACTTGACCGCTCCGGGAGTTTCGCCGAACGGCCGATGATTAAGGCCTACGCCAACGAGGTCGATATCTGGGAGATCTCCGCCCTCCCCCCGGCCTTCATCGCCCACCGGGCCGAGGTGATCCCGCTGCGGGAAGATACCCGCCGCTGGGGGAGGGCCATCGTCGAACGGGCGGAAATTCTCCGCGGCGAACTGGTGCTGCTGGAGGAAGAGCCGGAGGAACTTCTGCCGCCGGGGAACCCTTCCCCGGCCGACCGGGCGAAGCTGATCGCCGGAGACAACCCCAACCGGTTCACGGTCCGATTCTACACCGAGACCCCCGGCTACCTGGTGGTCAACCGGCTCTATACCAACCTCCTCCGGGCTTCCCTGGAGGGGCAAGCCCTGCCCGTTCTCCCCGCCAACGGCCCCTTCTTCGCCGTCCCCGTCCCCGGGGCGGACCGGGAGCGGGTCCTGGAGATCACCTACCTCTCCCCCCCGGTCCGCTGGTCGTACCGGCTGGCCCTGGCCGGGTTACTGCTCGCCGCCGCCGGACTGGTTATGGGCCGGCGGCGGCAAAAAAGAAGAATGGAAAATGGAATCGCCGACCAGTAGTAAGAGATGGCAGATCACCGCCGCCGCGCTGATCCTGATCGCGGCCGGGGCCCTGGCCTATTCCAACAGCTTCCGGGGAGCGTTTGTCTTCGACGACATCCGGGCGATTGTCAACAACCCCCATATCCGGCAGATTCTTCCCTTGAGTCAATCGCTCTCCGGACCCTGGGACAGCGCTGTCCGGGACCGCCCAGTGGTCAGTTTCACCCTGGCGCTGAATTACGCCCTCGGCGGCCTCGCTCCTTGGGGATACCATCTTTTCAACCTGACGGTCCACCTCCTGGCCGGGCTGACCCTCTTCGGGATTCTCCGCCGGACTTTTGGCAACAGCCGCTTCTCCCCCGCCTTCAACCGCTCGGCGACCGGCCTCGGTTTCGCCGCCGCCCTGATCTGGCTTCTTCATCCGCTCCAGACCGAATCCATCACCTACGTTATCCAGCGGAGCGAATCCCTGGCCGGGCTCTTTTACCTCCTCACCCTCTACTGCTTTATTCGGGGCGCCGACTCCGAGCGAGGGCGGACCTGGTTCGCCGGGGCGGTCCTCGGCTGCGGTCTGGGGCTGGCAACCAAGGCGACGATGATCACCGCCCCGGTGGCGGTCTTTCTCTACGACTCCATCTTCCTTTCCCGATCTCCCGCCCGGGCCGTTAAAAGGCATTGGCGCTGGCACCTGGCCCTGGCCTCCACCTGGCTGATCCAGATTCTTCTCATCAGCCGGACCTCTTACGGCGACCTGAAAGGGCTCAGCCCCCTTGCCTATCTCTTCACCCAACCCTCGGTCATCGCCCATTTCCTCCGGCTGATCGTCTGGCCCCACCCGCTCTGCCTCGATTACGGCTGGCCCCTGGCCGCCGGGGTTATGGATGTCCTCCCCGCGGCCGCCGTTATCGGGGCGCTGCTCTGGCTTACCATATATGGCTTGTTCAAAAAACCGACCCTCGGCTTCGCCGGGGCCTGGTTCTTCCTGATCCTCGCCCCCACCTCCAGCCTGCTCCCCCTGGAAGACCCGGCCTTCGAGCACCGGATGTACCTCCCCCTGGCGGCAATTACCGCCCTGGCCGCCGGTTCGGTCTTCAACCTTCTGCGAAGACTCCATTCTCGAGCTGGCCGCCGGACCGCCGCCGTGGTCATCCTGACCGCGGCAGCCTTGCTCCTTGGCAGTTTGACCTTCCTTCGTAATCGTATCTATCACGACCCCCTCCAACTCTGGCGGGAGATCACCATCCTCCGGCCCGAACACGCCCGGGGATACTACAACTACGGGCTGGAACTGGGGAAAACCGGACGCCGGGCTGAAGAAATCGAACAGTACCGGGAGGCGGTCCGGCTCAAACCCGGTTACGCCTTCGCCTACAATAACCTGGCATCCGCCCTCGTCGACAAGGGAGAGTTACTCGAAGCGGTCCGCCATTACGGCCGGGCCATTCGGATCAATCCCCGCTACTGGGAAGCCCGCTATAACCTCGGGATGGCCCTGAGTCGACTGGACAAAGTCCTCGAGGCACTGACAGCCTTCGAGGAAACGATCCGGATTCAACCTTCTTTCGCCCCGGCTTACTTCCAGGCCGGCGAAACGCTGCGAAAACTCGGCCGCCACCGGGAAGCGGCCGCCTATTACCGGAAGGCGATCGAACTCAATCCCGCCTTTATCTCCGCCATTCGGGAACGGGCAGTCGAAGCCGAGCAAACCGGCGACCGGGAAACCGCCCGGATATATCGCGAATTCCTCGATCTCCCGTCTTCCCGTTGAAAAAGAAATAAATTTCTCCCCAATCGGGAACCTCTCCCGGGCCGGCCATCAGCAAAATACGCTGAAGATATTGCGCCCCGTCGTGCAATTATTGCCCACCAAAAACCCCTCCGGTTCTGCCCGCATTACTGTCAACCCTTATTTTCAGGGTATTTCTACAGTAATTTGATTTTGGCACGAATTATGCTATTGTAGTTTGGCTAAGCAAAAATTTTTCGGTGGAAAAGAACATAAATTATCGCCTGGCGAGCATTGACATATTCGCCTTGTGTGCTATTGTTATAGGGTATGAATTCGTATGTACGTTTAACTCAATGTAATCACACATAATGTCTTCCTTGAACCGGAGGAAAATAATGAAAACTTCTCGTTTCCCTTTTGTCGTCTCCGCGATCCTCATCGCGCTCATCGCCTTCCCGGCCTGGGGCCAGAATCTCCCCCATCCCTACGACAATCCGGCCATCAACTTCCAGGGCCGGATCGAGGCAGGGGACCTCGGCTTTTCGGGGGCATCCTGGTTTCACTTCACCATCGGCAACTATGATATGAGCAGTACTTACTGGACAAGTTTTGCCGAGACCACCTGCGTTGAGGGGATTTACAACGTCATCCTCGGCCGGGACACCGACGCCCTCCCGGCCACGATCTTCACCGGTTACGACAGCTATTATCTCCAGGTAGCCTTCTCCACCGACGGCTCCTACTTCGAGACGCTCGCCCCGGTCCAGGAGATCCTCACCGTCCCCTTCGCGGTCAACGCCGACCTCCTCGACGGGCTGGAGAGCCCGGAGAGCGCCTTTGTCGGAGTGACCGACGTCCAGACCGTCACCAACAAGACCCTGACCGATCCCACCCTGACCCGCCCGGTGATCGATAGTTCTTACTTCTTCGTCACCCCCGGGGCCCTTCCGGCCGATGCCGCCGCGGGCTATTTCGCTTATGACACCGCCGACAACAGCTTCAAGTATTTCGACGGCAGCGACTGGGTCTCCTGGGGGGAGGGTTCCGTCACCTCCCCCTGGATTCGGCAGGGAACCACCATCATACCCCGAAACGAGGGGGACTTCGTCCAACTCACCGGGGCCTCCCGGCTCCTCTTTTCCCGGTCGGTTTACGGATCGGCCGGCAGCCCCCTGATCTCCTTTAACCCCGAAGACGGAGGTACCGGGATTTTCAAGGATGGCCCGGACCAGATCGACTTCTCCACTCAGTCCAGCCGAAGGTTCACGGTCCGCTCCACCGGGGCGATCCGTTTCATCCCGATCCCCCAACCGGCTACCGGGCTGGACGGCGATTTCTACTACGACACCGACCTGGACAGCCTGATGTACTACAAGGGCGCCACCTGGCATCCGGTGGCCTCGGGGACCGGAAGCATAATGGACCCGCTGGGCCCCGACTCCACGCTCCGGGGCTCCGACGGCACCACCTGGGTCGCCACCACGGGTTTTCTGATCAGCGCCACCGGCAGCGCCACCGTCCACGAAGATATGGAGATCAAACAGAAACTCCATTTTTGGGACGACACCAACACCTATATCCACGGCCCCCGGCAAAACAACCTGGAATTTTATACCGACGGCGCCCGGGCGCTCACCATTGACGGCACCCAGCGGTTCAACCTCCGTGCCAGCGGGTCGGCGCCTCTCCCCGTCTTCTCAATCGGCAGCGACATCGATACCGGCATCTACACCACCGGAAACGACATCCTCGCCTTCGCTACCGGTGGAATCCATCGGTTCTCGATCCGCTCCGGTGGGGAGGTTAACTTCGAGCCTCTGGCGGCCAGCCCGGCGGGGCACCAGGGGGACCTCTACTACGACTCCGCCGAATCTAGTTTTATGTACTACGATGGGGGCTGGCACCCGATCGCCTCGGGAAGCGGGTCCATCATGTCGCCGCTGGGCGCCGACTCCACCCTCCGGGGTTCCGACGGCACCACCTGGGTCGCCACCACGGGTTTTCTGATCTCGGCGGACGGGACCGCCACCGTCCAGAAGGACATCAGGATCAGACAGAAAATGTTTTTCTATGGCGATACAAATACATATATCCAGGGGCCATCAGACGATGTCCTCGATATTTATACCGGCAATGCCCGCGCGCTTACCATAGATGACACCCAGAGATTCAACCTGCAGGCCAGCGGAACGGCACTCCTCCCCGCGTTTACCATCGGCAGCGATGTTGATACCGGCATCTACCATATATCCGCCAACAACCTCGGCGTCGCAACCGCGGGAACGCGCCGCTTCGCTGTCCGGTCTCAAGGCCATACCGTCTTCGAACCTTTGGGTGCCGAACCGGCGGGATCGCTGGAAGGTGGACTCTACTTCAACTCTCAGTCCGATACCTTTATGTACTGTAAATCCAATGGCGGGGCCTGGTACCCCATTGCCTCAGGAGAAGGGAGCATCCCCTCCCCGAACGCCGAGTTTGACACTCTCTACGCCAGTGATGCGGATACCTGGACCCCCAACGACGAATTTAATATCCGGCCTGGCGAACGGGTAGTGGCCAAGAACGAACTTCAGGTCGGTTCTTCCGCCTACGGGAAGAAGCTGTATTTTTATTCAAATTCATCTACTTATATCACCGTTCCCCGCCAGGGTTTCATAACCCTGAACACCGATAATACCGCCAGATGGAGCATTGATAGCAATGGCGATATGGTCTTTAATGACGGCAGCGGCCAGGCTGACGCCCGTTTTGAGGGGGATGACGACGCCAACCTACTTTTCCTCGACGGCGGCGTGAATGGCATCGGGATGGGGTTGGGACAGGGGAGCGTCGGCAGCTATAAACTGAATATTCAACAGACCCAGAACAAGGGAAGCATTTTTATCGATCAGGACGGCAATGGCGACGCCATCAATATCGATAATGACGCTGGCGCGAGCAGCAACTCGATCGATATCGCTCACGGCGCCAGCACCGGCGAGGAGGCGATCCAGGTAGCCAACGCCGCAGCCGATCAGGCCCTGATCATCAACCAGGCCGGAGATATCGCCAACGCCACGGTGGACGCCGATGACGGCGGCGCTATCCACGTTTACAACAGCACCAGTACCGGCAGCGCCATCT
>JAVCCZ010000163.1 GCA_030765265.1 Candidatus Erginobacter occultus | reverse complement strand
TTCATCTCCGACTGTTTCAGGTTAGGGTGAGAGACAAGCAGGTGGGTGATCACCGCCTGGAAGGACTCGGTATGGGGGGTGATTGAGGCCGGGTTGACCGTGGGGATGACCAGGCAGACTTCGGCCGCCCGGGCTGTATACCCCCCATCCCGACCCACGATGCCGAAGATCTTCGCCCCGACTTCTTTCGCGTAGTCTAAGGCCTCCACGATATTGACGCTGATGCCCTTCTCCCGGTCCCCTCCCCCCACTGAGTAAATCAGGACGCCATCGGATTTGTTTAACCGGCTCCCTTTCAACCAGGCCGCGAAGACCGTCTCCCAGCCGTCATCGTTGGTCCGGGCGGTCAGCTCGGAGACGTTATCGGCCGGGCTGTAGGCTTCGATCCCGGCAATCTTCCGGAAGTCGTTGACCGCGTGGGAGGCCATCGAGGCCCCGCCGCCCACCCCGAGAATGAAGAGCCGGCCGTTGCCGGCGCGCAATGCGGCCAGGGATTTGACCAGCTGGTCGATCACCCCGGTATCCAGACGGTCGATTATCTCCCTGGCCTCGCGCAGATGATTCTCGATATATTTCATTGTTTCATTCCTTTCCCGATCCGGCGGCGAGAATTATCTCCAGCGCTCGCGGCAGACCTTCAACCCGGTAATCACCTCGCGCCTCCCGGTTATAAGGGGCATCGAGGAGGATCGTGGTGCAACCGGCTCTCTTCCCCGCCTCCATATCCCGCCAGGTATCGCCGAGAAAAAATGACCGGGGAAGGTCAATACTCCACTCCCGGGCCGCCTTGGTCAGCAGTCCCGGTTTCGGCTTGCGGCAGTCGCAATTGTCGCCATCGTCGTGGAGGCAGGCATAGATCGCTTCCACACCCAACCGGCCGAGGACCAGATCGTGCATTTTTTTTAATTCGGATTCCTCCAGCCTCCCCCGAATCAGGTCGGGCTGATTGGTCACCACCACCCGGAGAAACCCCGCATCTTTGAGCTCTTTGACAAATTGTTCGATCCCGGGGAGGAACTGAAAATCCCCGAAACTCCGCGGGGAGAGCGGCTTGCCGCCTTCGATCTTCACCCGGTTGATCACCCCGTCCCGGTCCAGGAATACCGCCTTTTTCATACGCTATTTTGAGACAGGATTAACAGGATCTACAGGCTATTTAAAAGTCTCGTAATCAGTAATCGGTAATCGGTAGACTGCTTATTGCTCACTGCTTACTTCTTAAAAAGAAGCGTCGCGGAAGTTGACCAGGACCTTGGAACCCTCGAAGTCAAACCGGTATCGCATCGGACGCAGCCCCAGTTCCTGCATCTTGTTCTTGAACCGGCGGTGATTATTCTCCACGTAAAAGACGAAAAACCCGCCCCCTCCGGCTCCGGAGATCTTGCCCCCCAGGGCGCCGTTTTCCCGGGCGATCCGATAGATATCATCGAAACGGGGATTAGTCATCTTCGGCGAAAGCTTTTTCTTTTGTTCCCAGTGGGCGTCGAAGAGGCGGCCGACTTCGGAGAGGTTGGCGCTCTCCACTGCCTCCAGGATCTGATATCCGATCTCCTTGATCCGGTGCATACTCTCCACGATCTTTTGATCGTCTTGCTCAACCCCGCTTCTCTGATCGACAAGGATGGCTGAAGAACTGTGGGAGGTATTGGTATAAAAGACCAGGAGGTTTCGGTTCAGCTCGTCGATGGAGTCTTCCGAAACCCGGGCGTTCCTCACCTGGACCGTTCCGTCCCGCTCAATCTCCAGAACGGTCAGCCCGCCGTAGGCCGCCAGATACTGGTCCTGTTTCCCCAGGGGTCCACCGAGGATGTCGATCTCCAGCCGGCAGGCCTCCTCGGCCAAGGCGGAGAGGCTGATATGATCAGACTGAAAAGTATGCAGAGCGTTTAAAAGTCCGACCGTGTAGCAGCTGGAGGAGCCGAGCCCGGTCCCGGCCGGGATATCGGCGATCGAGACCACCTCGATACCCCGCTCGATCCCCAACATCTTCAAGGCTTCCCGGGCGATATCGTGCCGGATCTCCCCCACCGTCTCCACCGTCTCGGACTGGGAATACTTGACCCGGACCAGCCCGTCAAAGGGCTGGTTGACGTCGATATACATATACTTGGCGATCCCCGCGGCAAAGATAAAACCGCCGTAGCGGGAATAGTAGGAAGAGAGATCGGTCCCTCCCCCTCCCAGGGTGATCCGAAACGGTGTCCGGGTTATGATCATCTCTTGTGCTGATCCGGTTGTTGTTCCAGGTAACGCCGCAGTTCTTCCAGCCCCTTGGGAGTCCCGATCTCGTAAAAACGCCGATAAACTTCCAAACCGGCCAGCCGGCCTGCAGCGGCAAGCCGGCGGTAGAGGATATCGAGGCTGAAGGGAGTCCGGGCCGGCATCTCATCCAGTATATCCCGGGAGAAGACCGAAAGGCCGTAATCCAGGTAGGTCATCCCCCGGTCCCGAGCCTTCTTGTCGAAGACCGTCACCGCCCCGTTTCGGAAGATAACATTGCTCTTCACCCAGCGATTGTCGTTGCGGAAGACGGTCATTAAAACCGGCTCATCGACTTGAGAAAAATAGGAGAAAATCGATTGATAGTCAACCTCCAAGTAGGAATCGCCGTAGAGGAGGAGGAATTTCGGTTTCAGCAGAGGGAGGGCCTGACGGAGGGCGCCCCCGGTGCCGAGAAGCTCGCCCGTTTCCCGGCTGTAGGAGATCCGGACGCCAAACCGGGAGCCGTCCCGGAAATAACTTTCAATACGCTCGGAGAGATGGCCCACGCAGAGAACAATATCCCGCACCCCGTTTTTCCGGAGCAGACCCAGCTGGAATTCCAGAAACGGGCGGCCGGCGACCTCAACCATCGCCTTGGGCAGATCGGGTTGGACCGAAGCCAGGCGGGTCCCCAGGCCTCCGGCTAAGATCACACATTGCATTGAGCTTATCGACCCCCACCCGAAGATATAGCCTTCAGCATCTCTTTGACCGAACGCCGGATCGCGGCCGGGGAATTATGCTTTGATCTCCAGCCCAGACTATGAATCTTATTTAGGTTGAACCGGACTTTGGGGACATCGCCTTTCCATCCCCGGTCTCCCCCACTGTAACGGAGATCGACTCCCTCGAGCTGCATCTCCTCGATAACTATCTTCGCGATCGCGGAAACTTCGAGATAATCGTCGGTGGCGACATTGAAGACATTGATCCGCTCCCGGGCGTTTGCATAGGTAAAGAGCATAGCCGAGATGACATCGCTGACGTGGATATAAGATTTACTCTGGCGGCCGTCGCCGAGAATTTCCAGCCGGGTCGGATCGGCCTGAAGCTTGTTGATGAAGTCATAACCGACCCCGTGGGTCTGCCTCTCCCCCACCACATTGGCAAAGCGAAATACCCAGCCCCGCATCCCGAACATATGGCAGAACGCGCTGATCAGTCCCTCGCAGGCCATCTTGCTCGCGCCGTACATCGAGATCGGCAGCAACGGGCCGAAGTCTTCCGCGGTCGGAACCGTTCCCAGATCTCCGTAGATCCCGCTCCCCGAAGGATAGAGAATCTCCCTCACGCCGTTGCGGCGCATCGCTTCCAGGACATTATAGGTAAGAATCGTCCCCTCCCGCAGATCGAGGTCGGTCTCGATCATTGACCGGGCGATATCGGGATTAGCGGCGAAATGTCCGACCAGGCTCTGACCCCGCATCGCATCCGTCAGAGCTCCCAGGTCCCCGATTTCGCCCTTGATAAACCGAAACCGGGGATGGGCGCTATGGGGCGCGAGGTGTTCCATCCGCCCGGAACTGAGGTTGTCAAATACCGTCACCTCGCCCCGTTCCAGAAGCGCTTGGGCCAGATGGCTACCGATAAAACCCGCCCCGCCGGCGATGAAGAATTTTTTGGTATCGCTCATAGACACTGTCTCCAACTCTACACTGTTTTCAGGCCGCCGGGAGTGACCCTCCGGAAAACTATCTCTGCAGAAAACCGAATTTCTGGAAAAACCGGATCAACTGCCTCCGCTCCATATCGTCAATGAAGATCGAGCCGATCACGAACGGCCAGGCTACGGAAGGGACATCGCAGTTCCGGCAGACGGGATGTTTAGCGTATTCGCCCCGGAACTGCAACCGGCGGGCTTGCCGGAACGGTTCACTGTCGGCGATCTCCATTAGCGGAGTCTTTTTGGCGTCCCCCATCACGGTTCGGCCCTCGATATCCATACAGCAGAGAGTGACGATTCCGTCCCAGTGAATGGAGAGGGAGGTCCAGAGGAGAATGCAGGGCTTTCTCGGCTCGGCCGCTGAACCGGAATCGACGCTTCCCCCAAAATTGAGCATCGGCTTGATCCGGAGGAAATCCGCCCCCCGGCGATCCCACTGCCGGAGAAAGGCTTTGACTTCGTGACGGTTACCCGGCCCCCGGACAAATTGCAGGGTGATTGTCGGACGCTTCTTCCGACTCCGGGCCAGTCGCAAAAAATTCTCCACGTTGGCGGTAAGAAGCTGAAAATCGCCCCCGGGTTTGAGCAGACGGTAGGTATCGGCGGTGGCGGCGTCAATGCTGAAGGTGATCGAATCTACCCCGACGTCGAGGATTTCCCGGGCCAGCCTGTCGTTGACTAAAAGACCGTTGGTCTGGAGAGTCGCCTGGATGCGGCGCCGGTGGCAAGCCTCAACACAATCGGCCCAGCGGGAATGTAGAAAAGGTTCCCCGTCGAAAGAAAGATCGACCGCGTTCACGTAGGGCGCGACCTGGTCGAGCAGGGAATCGAGGAGGCCGGCTGAGATCTCGCCGATCGGCCGGCCGCTGGAACTGCGGGGACAGAAGCCGCAATTCAGGTTGCAGCGGTTGGTAATCCCGATCGCGATCTCGAAAGGGAAGGCGCCTAACCGCTCCTGGCGGGTCAGATAGGCTTTGACCAATTTAATCCGGTTACTGATATTGCGGGGCGGCATTCGCGTTCCTTCCTCGTTGAAGTTTCTACCGTTATTCAATCACTCCGGCGGCCCTGCTCAGGGAACAACCGCCGCCGGTTAGGGCTGATAGAAGGTATAGAACGGGCCGCTGAGCAACAGCCACCAGAAGACGGTTACGTGAATCCCCACCAGGGGATATATGATCCGGCGAACCGACGTCCGGCGGGCCAGCAGCCATCCGCACCCCAGACCAAAAAGAGGGATCAATCCTCCCGCGGCCCCCAGCCACATCCGGGGGTAGGCGTGGCACCCCCAGCGCGGTTCCGGGAAGAGCAGCGACGCCAGGATAACAAAGAAGGCGACGATGCCCGTCCACCCCAGCGGCGGCCACCACGGTGGAGAGCGGGAGGCCCTCCGGAGGGAGATGACCAGACCGAGCAGGAATATTCCGGACAGGGGAAGCGCCGTTACATAGATGGCCGCCGTGGGGAGAGCCGGAGGACGGTCGGGGAGGAAATCGGGCAGTGACCACCAGTAGATGTATATCTTCGACGGCCAGGAAAGATCGGCCGGACAGATCCGCTCATCGTCGGGATCGAAGATGGGAATAAACGGGCGGCGGAGGATCTCACCAAAACGGAAAGTGAAGAATTCCCAGCGGTCGCCCGACCAGTTCTTCTGATGGAAACCCTGGTCGTGATGAATCCACTTCCCGGTATCCTGGTGGTGCCGGAGATAGAAGGGCAGCGTCCCCAGCAGGATGATGGAGGACGAGATCAGAACCCGCGCCAACAAACCGGAGAACCGGTTACCGTAAAGCCAACCCCGCATCAACAGACAGACGGCCAGCGGGATAGCAAACTGCTGTCCGTTCTGCTTGATCGCCGCGCCCAGTCCCAGGATAAAGGAGATTAAAAAAATGGTTCCCCAGAGAGGCATCTCCTTGGCGGCCATCATCCGGATGGTGAATAAAAGCCCCAGGGTGGCCAGCAAAGCCATCATCGTGTCGTTATCGATCGTAACCGACATTGTCACCCACCTGGTGGAGGAGCCGAAAAGGAGGAGCGCGCAGATCCGGGCCCGGATATCCGGGATCAGCCGTCGCAGGATAAAGACCAGGATGATCGAGAGGGACAGGAAACAGGCCAGGCTGACCAGTTGGCCGGCCCGGTCCGGGGATACCGGAAAAATGGGGGCGGCGGCTTGCAGCGCCCGGTAGAGAAAGGCGGAAACCGTGTGGTAATACGGGGTATGCTGGGCGGAGCGGTAGGCGAGGACGTGAGGCCAGTCCCCGGTTTCAGCGATCTGCCGGATAATCGGAGAATGGTCGTCGTTCTCCAGCGCCGGAAACCGGAGGTAGCAGACCAGGCAGGCCGCCACGGTCGGAATCAGCCACCACCATTCACAATGCCACCAGGGCTTTTCCCGGGAATAAATCACGGCCTATCCCCCACCGGCGAGGTTTTGGACTCTTTCCGCATAATTAACAGCGCCGTCACCCCGAACGGCAAAGTCCACCGGCGGGCCAGCTGCCTCTCCAGGGCGCCCATCCAGACGCAGAAGGTGTTGGTAAGACTGTTGCCCAGCGAGAGGTCGGTCGCCGCCCGCCGCGAGACCTTCCGAACCACCCAGGCGGGCGGGAAGGCAAAGAGGTGGAGATAGGTTCTTTTCAGGCAGCGGACCGGCAACCCGAGAAAAAGCTTTTCCAGAGAACGGAGGGTATATCTCCGGCAACCCCCGAAAACCAGGTCGTGGGCGCCGAAGAGACAGTTGAAAGCGGGTTCGGCAGAGATGATCACCCCCCCCGGGCGACACACCCGAACCGCTTCCTCGACAATTTGCCGTGGACTGGTCGCTTCGCATTGGTGCAGCAGCCCCTCGCAAATCACCGCGTCGCAGGACCCGTCGCCGAGAGGAATGAAATGCGCGTCTCCGCAAACCCGGCCAAGGATCGGCCCGTCCGATATTTCCAGGGCTGCCGGGCGCAGATCAAGCAGGATTCTCTTCACCCCGTTTGGAAGTTCGGCAGACGACCAGCCCCCGGCCGACCCCAGATCCAGAACCCGCATCCCCGGCTGCAAATAGCGGCCGGCCAGATCGAGAATAGCCGGATAATGAACCTTGAACCACCAATTTTTGCCCCGCAACGCCCGCATCTCGGCATATAACGCCGGGTAATTCACGGCAGTCTGATTATTTCCGGTGCTATTCCGATTCATAGAAATCGGTCCTTGGTTCCGGGGGGACGGCCGGGCGGAGGTGATAGACGAAAAATGAATTGGGGGGATAATAGATCGACTGATGTTGACGAACGGTGCAATTCTTCCCCGGTTGTTCGATCAGCGGCTCGATAATCCAGCCGGGACCGGCTAATTCAGTCAGGTCCGGATGATCGTTGGTGATCCCGGGGCCCTCGCAGCGGCTGTTATAGGAGAGGTAGAAATCAAGAGCCAGGATATTTTCCCCCGGAACGGGCAACGGATACCGTCCCCAACGGGAATCGGAAAACTCAAAGAAACTCGTCAGGTTGATCCCGTTCCGTTCGAGGACCCGGCTTTGAAATTCCGGATGCCGTTGGAGAATCATCCGGAACGGATCATAGCTGGCTTCAGCCATAATCAGGGTATCCGGCCGATACTCTTCAATTAAAACTTCCAGCCGCTTTAGGTCAACGGCGGAAACCCGATCGGAATAAAAGCCGGGAAGCGAGAAGAGAAACGGGAGCAGGGGGAGAAGTATCAGAACCGTAACGACCGGTACCCTTAGCCGTCGGCGTTTGATGACCTTCCGGTACTGTTCAACTATCACCCCGTAGGAGAGCCAGATCGCCGGGGCAATAAAAAGGGTGTTGCGCAGTCCTCCATAAGGAACCAGGCGCAGTAGATTGGCCGCGAGAAAGACGATCAAGAGGCAGATCAGCGCAGAAATTATGCCCCGGGAGCGGCCG
>JAVCCZ010000107.1 GCA_030765265.1 Candidatus Erginobacter occultus | reverse complement strand
TGTTCAGCGATCAATCTTAACAGTTCAACTCCCGGCCGACAAATGAATATTTCCACGTTACCCGGAGAGTAAAAAAACCCCCCGCCGGTTTCCCGGCGGGGGTTTTCAGCCGAAGGTCGGATTCGAAAAGTAAATTTCAGTTCGCCTTCAATCACCTTTGTATGTAAGGGCTTTCGTAACCTGGAGTAGTCTAAAATACCCTGGAATGCTCCCAAAATGCTACGATTTTGCTACCATAAAATCGGCAAAAATCGGGGTATTCGGGAGGATTGCCTCGTCATTGGAACATCCCTGGTTTTTCCGAAGTAAACCCGCGGGGAGCCCTGGATCGCCCAGAGGTTTGAAATTCCTCGGAAGAGCTCGATATCGTCCCAGTAATCTACGTCTTTTTTCGACCTCGCGGAATTACTCCAGCTTGACGATGATATCCAACAGCAGATCGGCGGCCTCGTTGAGGTGGTTGGATGAACGGGTCAGGTGCCGGAAGATCTCCCGCATTTTGAAAATATATCCGGCCGGAACGTCGGTAGCGTTGAAAAGCTTGACCGTAGCGTCCAGGTAGACGTGGTGCATATGATTTTCGGTGCGCTTGGCATTAATGGCGTGTTCACGGGCGACCCCGGGATACTTATGAAGATTCTGAAAGGCCTCGCAGAGTTCCAGCGTCCCCCGTTTCATAATTTCCGATACCAGGACCAGATCAGGGGTCGGATCGACCTGGAAGGCGATCATCTCCTCGATGGTTTTCTTGGCGTCGTCGAGAACGTTATCTATCTCCCGGGAGAGACAGTAAATGTCCTCCCGGTCCATCGGGGTGATCAGGGTGCGGTTTAGTTGATCGATCAGAACGCGCCGGAGATCATCGCCCACCCGTTCGAGCCGCAGTATTTCATCCGCCAATTCGTTGCGGTTTCCCTCTCCCTTCATAAATCGGGTAAGGATTTGGTAGACGTCATAGACCAGGGACGCGTGTTCGACGAGGTTGGCAAAAAAGTCGATCCGTGAACGCTTGAAGATGGCTCGCAGCAGTTTCATTTTTATCTCCTCATTGTTGTTATATAATCGTTCGTAAGCCCAAAAATATTGCCAGACTTATCAAGCCGGCCAGGGGTATCGTCAGCAGCCAGCTCCAGAAGATGGTCCGCGCGATATTCCAGCGCACCCCTTTCGCCCGGATTCCCGCCCCCACCCCCATTACGCTGGAACTGATGATCTGAGTGGTGCTGACCGGCGCCCCGGCCAGATTGCAACCCAGAAGCAGAATCGCGGCTCCGATCTGAGACTCCAGGGAGTGCAGAGGGCGTACCTTGAAGATTCCGTAACCCACCGTTTTGATGATCTTCTTCCCCCCCATCGTCACCCCGCCGGCCAGAGCCAGGATGCTGACGGTCTTCACCCCAGAAAGGAATATCCATCTCCGGGTTGAGTCCCGCCGCGAAGAGAAGCAACGCGATAATTCCCATCGCTTTCTGGCTGTCATTGGTACCGTGGTTCATCCCCAGAAAAACCAGGGTAGCCAGGTGGGCGTGGCGAATGGAGCGATTGGCCCGACAGGACGCTCCCGCCAGGATGATCCGGGCCAGGAGACAGATCAAGTAGCCGGCCGCCAGACCGGCCAGGGGAGAAAGAAACATTACCAAAACGACTTTGAGCAAAAAGATATGCCAGGGCACGACGGATAGTCCGTAGCGATAAAGCGCCGGGCCGATCAGGCCGCCGACCAGAGTCAGGGAAGAACTGGTCGGGAGCTTGAGGTACCAGGCCAGGATATTCCAGACCAGCGCCCCCAGGATTCCGCAGGTCAGAAGCAGGACGGTCTCCTCTCCGCCCTGAAGGATGGCGGGGTCGAGGATATTGCGCGAGACCGTGGCGGCGACCCTGGTCCCGAGCAGGTAGGGGACGGCCACCTCGGCCGCCGCTACAATAAGGATCGTCTATCCCCGGGACAGCGAACCTGAGGCCACGGTGGTGGCCGTGACATTAGCCCCATCCTTCATCCCGTTGGTGATGGCGAAGAGAAGGACGGTGGCAATTCCGAAGATGAGCAGCGCGGACATTTATATATTCCAATCGATTGTCCTGTCGGTTCAGCGTAGAAGGCTGGCAATGCCCCAGGCGCTGGATGCGGCCACCAGGGGAGTGGCTACCCAGCCGATGACTATCATTATGATAGTCTTGCGGTTGATGGTCTTGGTGCCGTGGGCCAGACCGACCCCCATTATCGCGCCGATCACCGCGTGGGTGGAAGAGATCGGGATATTGATCTGGGTGAATAAGTGGAGCGTGATCGAGTGGACCAGAACCACCACCAAAGCTGAGAAGGCGCTTAAGGGAGTGATCTTCTTGCCGATAGTTGTCATTACCCTGCCCCCGTAAGTGAGAGCGCCCAGGGCCATACTCACTCCGCCCAGGGCCGCCGCCCAGAATGCCGCGGACTTGCTGCCGGCCAGGCCGAACATCCCGGCATCGTAATAGGCAACCGTGGTCACTACCACATTGTTCGCCCCCAGGGTATAGGCGCCGTAGCAGCCGAAGACCAGGAAACCGATTTTGTAAATGCGGACCCGCGTCAGGTTATTGCTGACCAGCCGGCTCAGGAGGTATCCCAGCACCTTGAGGAGCAGGAGACAGAGGAGAAGGCCGACGATGGGACTGACCAGCCAGCCGATCATCATCCGCAGTAATTTCGCCCATTCCACCGCCTGAACTCCGGCCGAGGCGACGGCGACTCCCATATAAGCGCCGATCGCCGCCTGGGTGGTCGAGGTCGGCAGGGTGAGGTAGGTGACGATATTGATGGTTATCGCGGCCGCCAGCACGGCAACCAGAGCCAGGGTGGAATCGGTCTGGGACGAGAATCGGGCGCTCCCGGAAAGAAATAATCCCGGTCCTTCAACCAATGCTCCGACGATGACGAAGACAGCGATCAGGATCACTGCTAACCGGTAGCGGACGGCATTGGTCGCCACCGCGGTGCCGAAGATGTTGGCGGCGTTATTGGCCCCGATCCCCCACCCCAGATAGAAACCGCCGAGAACTTTGTAGCCGCCGGCCGCGAATAGACTGCGAAAGATCATAAGAATTCCTCCTTTCGCAGGCCGGTCAGATCCTGGCCACGGCGATCAGCTTTCTCAGTGCCAGGTCGATCTCGAACAGACGCTGGCTGAGATTGTCCCAGCGTAAGCCGAGCACGGCCATTTCCCCTGCTGGCCGGGACCGGAAGAAAATATCAGCTATGCTTTGCCGGAGCGAAATAATCAAAGCCAGCGCGGCGGCGGCATCCCGGCCGGCCTTGTCCGGATCTTCCAGGAATCGACTCCAGGCGAGACCGAGCAAGGAGAAAGCTTTATCGGTATTGCCCAGACAATCACGGACGGATTTCAGGGCATCGGCGGAAAGCGCGGAGATCTGTCTTTTTATCTCAGCCAGTTCCATATTCAAGGAGAAAACCCGCCCGGATATCTCGAGGTAATTCGGACGGAAGAAAGGCAATCCTTCTCCCCCGGCCAGAAGGGTAAAGACCTCCTGGTAAAGACGCAGGCTTTCCTCCTGACCATCTTTTCCGCTCGTCGAGGCCGGCGCCTTCGGCAAAGATCGGATCTCCCGGGCGGCGAGGGCGAACTGTTTGGAGATCAGGGTAAAGACAATTTTGATCGATGACATAGCGGCTCCTTCCGGTATCTGAATAATTTTCCCTAAAATTTTCCAGCAACTACGAGTCTGTAAGAGCAAATCTCGTGCCGGAATTCGGATGATAGCGGAATCGGAGGGGATCGGCGGAGAGGGGGGGGCGGAACAATATCGCATCACCCTGGCGGAGAAAGCATTAAAGCCACGGAGGAGAGATCGCCCAGGAGGAGGAGCAGGGGAGGGTTAATCAGCTTTACAGCCCATTAGGTGCAAATATATTCACCCCTAAGTGCATATTTTTGCACTTAGGGGCGGCGCTCAAGGGGGGATGGTCTACGAAATTTTAAAATCTTTGAGCCGGTATTGCAGGGTCCGGAGGCTGATCCCCAGCCGTTTGGCGGCCTGGGCCCGGTTTCCCCCCTCCTGGCGGAGCACTCCTTCGATCAGGGAACGCTCGAATTCTTTCACCTTGTGCTGCAGGGAATCGGAGCCGATCGGCGAAGGCGCCGGATAACTCTTCCAGCCAATCAATCTCGGAGGAAGTAGGTCCACGGTGATCTCCGCCCCCTCGATCAAAGCCATCGCCCGTTCGATGACGTTTTCCAACTCACGGATATTCCCGGGCCAGAGATAGGATTGCAGGATATTCAGGACAGGCTTCTCGATGGCCGGAACCGGTCGGCCAAGTTTTTCCGCCGCCATTTTCACGAAGTGCCGGGCGAGAAACACTATATCCCCCCCCCGTTCCCTGAGCGGCGGGAGGGCGATCTCCACCACGTTCAGCCGCCAGAAGAGGTCTTCCCGGAATTTTCCTTCCGTGACCATTTCTTTTAAATCCCGGTTAGTGGAAGCGATGATCCGCACGTCAACTTGGACCAGCCGGTTGGAACCGACTCGCTCGAAGGTCTGTTCCTGGAGTACTCGCAACAGCTTTGCCTGGAGATCCGGAGGAAGTTCGCCCACTTCATCCAGGAAGATGGTGCCCCCGTCGGCGCTTTCAAAGCGGCCGGACCGGTCGTGTACCGCTCCGGTAAAAGCACCCTTGATATGGCCGAACAGCTCGCTTTCCAGAAGGGCCGCCGGGATGGTGGCGCAGTGAACGGTGATGAAGGGTTTCTCCCGGCGGAGCCCGGAGTACTGGAGCGTCCGGGCCACCTGGTTTTTTCCCGTCCCGGATTCCCCGGTCAGGAGAACCGCGGCATCGGAAGCGCAGAGCTTGCGGATCAGGGCGAAAACGGGGACCATCGCCGGGCTGTCTCCGATCAGGTTGTCGAATTGGGAAATTGAGGAAACGTAACTCTTCAGGTCGCGATTTTCCGCCCGGAGAGAACGGCGTTCCCGTTCGCGCTGGAGGACCAGCAGCAGCTCATCGAGATTGACCGGCTTGATCAGATAGTGGTCCGCGCCCGATTTCAAGGCGGCCACCGCGTCCTCGACCGTTCCGTAGGCGGTCAGGACAATGATGGTGGAATCCGGGTGGTCTCTTCGCAGCCGCGGGATGAGCTCCAGGCCATTGCCGTCCGGGAGGCGGACATCGACCAGGTAAACATCGTGGCCGGCCCCGGCGGCGATCCCGACCGCCTCGGTCAGGGTATAGGCGCATTCGGTTGCGTAGTTTTTCCTTCCCAGGAATTGGGCCAGGCTCTCGGCGGCGATCCGCTCATCCTCTATGATCAACAGCTTATCCATCTGTTCCCTCCGTTTCTTGGCGGGGAAAGGAGATCCTCACTTCGGTGCCGGCACCCGGTTCCGAATCGAGGTCGAACTCTCCGTGGTGCGCCTGCACCACTCGGAGGACATAGGCCAGCCCGCAGCCGGTTCCATCGGCCTTGGTGGTGAAGGGAAAGTCAAAAATCTCTTCCTTCTCTTCCGGGGATATGCCCCCGCCGGTATCCCGGATGATCACCATCTGATTGTCTCCGTACTCTTCATTATCGATACTGAGAATACCTTCCGGCCCCATCGACTGGCAAGCGTTGAGGATGATGTTGAATATGATCTGGTGGAAGCGATTGCGATCCACCGCCACCGGAGGAAGGTCGCGGAGATCGGTTTGCAGCCGGATCCCGAGGAGTTCAATCTGCGGTCGAGCCAGCTCCAGGATCGCCCGAATCTCGCCGGCGAGATTGAGCGCTTCCTTATTCAGGGTGATCCGGCCCCCCGCCTGGACAAAGTCCGTTACCGTCTGCTTCAAGCGGCTGACCTCGGAGCAGAGGCGCTCGATCTTCTGTCCGGCCGGTTTTCCCGCCGCCTGGAGATCGTCGGTCAGCAGGCGGAGGTTGATCTCGATGGAATTGAGCGGATTGCGGATTTCGTGGGCCAGTTCGGCGGTGACCTTTCCCAGAACCGCCATCTTTCCGGCGAACAACAGCTGTTGTTGGGTCCGGGCCACCTTCTCCCGATACTTTCGGAGTTTCGCCAGCATAT
Source organism: Candidatus Erginobacter occultus (assembly GCA_030765265.1). Lineage (GTDB taxonomy): Bacteria > Auribacterota > Erginobacteria > Erginobacterales > Erginobacteraceae > Erginobacter > Erginobacter occultus. The sequence goes on along the minus strand of JAVCCZ010000107.1, from coordinate 1,908 downwards.
CCCGGAAGTGGCCGGCCAGTTCCTGAAATTCCACCCAGGAGAAATCGGGGATGCCGACCTGGAGTTCTCCCCCGGATACCTGGTCCATAATCGGGAGCATCTGTTTCAGGGGAGAGGAAAAATTCCGGCTCAGGAACAAGGCGAGCAATACCCCCAATAACAATGAAATCACGAAAGTTACGGTCAGGGTCAGCCGGTTGAGCTGGAGCGGCCGCATAATCGCCCGGGTGGTCTGCCAGACCAGCAGACCGCCAAAGGCCTCTCCGGCGGAGTGAAAGATCGGGATATAACAGCCCCAGGACTCGTCCCCCTCTTCCAGGAAGGAAACGCTCTCGCCATCACCGCCCCCGTCCCCGGATGAGGCCGGCCGGCCCGGGGTCCAGGAAGGCGGTTCGCGGCTGGTGGCGGCGATCAGGGACTCCCCACCGAAGAGGGCGATCTCGAATCCGGTGATAGTCTTGTAAGTTTCGAAGAAGGTGTCGTCGAGCAGCACCCCGGTCATTATGGTCCCGATGATTTCCCCTTGCCGGGAAATTACGGGCGCGACCGCCCGGAGGGCGATCCCGGAGGCTCCGCGTTCGATATCCGCTCCCGGCAAACCTCGCAGGGCATTTTGAATAACCGTCTGGCCGGATTTGTTCTCACCCCATTCTCCGGGCCGGTGAGCGCGGGAAAGCACGACCCCCTGCCGGCCGCCGCCCTCGAGCAGGTCGAGTTCGGAATAGGGCAAAAGATCGGCCAGCCGGTTTTCCAGAAGCTTTCGGTCCCCGTCTTCCAGGGCGGAGATGATCCGCGGGTTGCGGGCGAAAGTCCCGGCCAGTGCCAGCAAGTTAGTCGAGCGGCGATCGATCTCAGCGGAGATACCGCGGGCAACCTTTTTTGCCTGAGCGTGAAATTCGCTCTCCGCGGCGGTTTTCAGGAATATCTTGAACAGGAGAAAGGCGGCCAGGATAGGGATGACCACGATCAAAAGGAAACTGAGGTATAAACTGTGCTGATAACGCAAGCGCATACCAGACTATCTCACGCCAGACTTAGGGGTTGGAAGACGGTTCCCGCGGACAATAAATTCTCGGACGATAGTCGAACCTTTGCCTACTTACCTATCCCGATCATTCGATCCATCTTAAATAATTAGTATGCTACTTCCGCAGCTTGATGGCAAAACGTTTATTGGTTGCCTCTGGAAGATCCACAACCGACAGGAAAAAATCCCGCATACCCCGAATCAAATCGATCCGGGCTATGCGGGATGGCGGGAAACTCCCCGAGCGTCACTCCCGAATGAATTTTTATTCGAACCGGGAGAGGTTAATAACCTTGTGGCTTGCTGCTGCAATAATGCTACGAAATTAAATCTGGGTTTGCACGATATCGATAAACAATATGATGGAAATCAATAGCCGAAGGTCGGATTCGAACCGACGACCTGATCATTACGAATGACCTGCTCTGCCAGCTGAGCTACTTCGGCGAGACGAATATGGAAAATTATTCAGTATCGGAGAATGAATTTCAATTCAAAAATATCTTTATGGAGACCGTTATATTGTCGGGGGATTCAAAGTAAGCGCGTGTCCATACCCGGAATCACCCTCCAGGCCGGCGGCAGGCTTCATTTGTTCCTCCGGTTTTCCCGACGTCAGGCGAGGTTATTCTTTGCCATTCCCCGGTTCCGCCGGGAGAAAAGTAAACGGCTCGGCGGCCTCGAAATTTCCGGCGGCGCTGCCGGCGTAAATCCGGCCCCCGGTTACCGTAAGCTTCCTGACCCCGGAACCTTCCTCCAGGCCAATCTCCGAAAGCGGAACCCAGAACACATTCGGACTGGTGGCGGAATCGAAGTAGTAGACCTTGTTTTTCTGGTCGGCTACCGTACGCCAGATCGTGGACGAGATATTGGGCTGGCCC
>JAVCCZ010000221.1 GCA_030765265.1 Candidatus Erginobacter occultus | reverse complement strand
CGGGCGTCTCGAAGATCCGGCTTCAGACGGAAGCCCGTGGGTATGGAGCAACAAATAGTATTTCAAAGCCCCCGCAGGGGGCGACACATAATGAACCAAATTCTTTTGGGAAATCCGGATTGAGCCATTAATATTCCGTTCGCATACCACGGGCTCGCGCCCGTGGCTATTGAAGTGTCGCCCCCTGCGGGGGCTTGAATAGATATTAATGCGATCTTTGGTCCACGGGCTGACGCCCGTGGCTAATTGCGTGTCGCCCCCTGCGGGGGCTAATTTAGATCCTCGGTAAACTTTAGGTACTTCGAACTTAGAACTTCGAACTTAGAACTTTGAACTTCGAACCCCACTCCCCACTACGGAACTTCGATCTGGTCGAAGATCTTCTGGATCAGGTCTTCGGAGGTCAGGTCCTCGGCTTCGGCCTCGTAGTTGACGATCACCCGGTGGCGGAGGATGTCCTTGCCCACGGTCTTCACGTCCTGGGGCGTGACGTAGCCCCGGCCCTTTAAAAAGGCGTGGGCCTTCGCGGCCACGGTCAGGAAGATGGTGGCCCGGGGCGAAGCCCCGTACTGGATGTAGTCGCCGATATCCAGGTTGTACTGGGCCGGCTCCCGGGAGGCGAAGACCAGGTCGAGAATGTAGTCCTTGATCTTCTCATCGACGTAGACCTGATCGACCACCTTCCTGGCCTTCAGAATCTCGGAGGGCTCGATCACCCCCTGGACCGGCAGCTGGTAATCGGTGACCGCCATCCGGTCCATAATCTGTTTCTCTTCCTTCTTGTTCGGGTATTCGAGGACCAGCTTGAGCATAAACCGGTCGACCTGGGCCTCGGGGAGGGGGTAGGTCCCCTCCTGCTCGATCGGGTTCTGGGTGGCCAGGACCATAAACGGTTCCGGGAGGGGAAAGGTCTCCTTGCCGATCGTGACCTGGCGCTCCTGCATCGCTTCCAGGAGCGCCGACTGGACCTTGGCCGGGGCCCGGTTGATCTCGTCGGCCAGGATGATGTTGGCGAAGATCGGGCCCTTGTTGGTGGTGAACTCCCCGGTCTTGGGGTTGTAAACCAGGGTCCCCAGCAGGTCGGCCGGGAGGAGGTCGGGGGTGAACTGGAGCCGCTGGTAGCTGGTGTTGATCGCCCGGGCCAGGACCCGGACCGAGAGGCTCTTGGCCAGGCCGGGGACCCCCTCGATCAGGATGTGGCCGTTGGCCAGGATTCCGAGCAGGAGCCGGTCGACCAGGTAGGTCTGGCCGACGATCACCCGCCCGATCTCCTCCCGGATCTTTTCCACGAAGCCGGAGGCCTGCTTCACCCTTTCGTTGATCTCCTGGATATCGATGGTCATAGTTCTCTTCTCCTTATTAGGTGTTTCTTTCACAGACAGAAATGTCTGTGCTCCTTTTTTTTATCGAGCAAAATTCAGGCGTTAATTATCTGTCCGCGATCCGGAGGTCAAGTCCTCGAGGCGCTTGAGCAGAAGCTCCGCCTGCCGGTAGATCTCGTCGAGGTCTTCCATCCGGTCCCGGGGTCCGCCGAAGCGGAGCTCTTCGAGACGACCGACCATCCGGGTCAGCTCGGCTTCCGCTTCCGGGGGGATCGCCGGGCTTTCGGGTTGCCTTTCTTCTCCCGGCGGTTGTCCGGCCGCGGTCTTCTGGTCCCGGTAATGGAGGAGAATCCTCCTCAGCCCGGCGCAATATTTTTCCGGCTCGCCTTCCAGCCGGTGCTTGCGCAACCCTTCCAGCTCCCGCAGTGTCTCGCTTTCCAGGTTTTCGACGTAGTCGGCGATCAATTCGTTGGATTTTTTTTGATAGCGGCGGACCATCCAGCGGATATAGAGGGCGATTAGGACCGCCGCCGCCAGGGCCAGGGCAATGACCGCCGGGAAGGGGAGGGCTGACGGTTCGCGCCCCGCCGTCCGGGAGACGACCGAAACCGTAAGCGGTTCGGTGGAGAGGGTGGATTCCTCTCCTCCCGGCCGGCGGTAGACCAGGGTGACCGGACCCACTCGACCCGGACCCTCTTCCTCCCCCCGGAGGGTGAAGATAAATTCCCGGACCTGGCGGAGGGCGGATCCTTCCCGGTAGGCGATCCCCCTCTGACTGGATCCGGCTACCGCCAGTCCCCGGCAGGAGGGGGGAGCGGGCCGGGAGAAAACCAGCTCGGAGGCTTCTCCTTCCCAGGCGGCCGAGACGGTGAGGACCGCGGTGCCGCCCCGGACCACCTCTTCCGGTTCCAGCCGGAGCGAGACCCGGGGTATTGGCTCTCCCCGGACGGCAAGCGGGAGGAAAAGGCAGCTCCAGAGCGCGGCCGAAGGGATGACGATGAAGGGCAGTCTCGGCTTCATCACAAATTTACTCTTTCCGTCCGCCGGCCCCCCGCTCCCCGATCGTGACCGGGATGGTGATCATCTCGCCGTTCCGTTCAACCTCCAGGGAGACCTCTTCTCCGACCCGGGAGAGGAGGATCGTCTTCTGCAGGTCCCGGATCGAGGCCACCTGACGGCCGTCAATCGAGATGATAATATCCCCCGCCTTTAGCCCGGATCGTTCGGCCGGTCCGCCGGGGGCGAGACCGCCGACCGCGACCTCTTTTTGTCCGGGAAAATATTCCAGAAGGATGCCCAGCCAGCCCCGCCGGCACTCCTCATCTCTTTCCAGCGCGTCGAGCGCTTTCCGGGCCAGGTTGATCGGGATGGCGAAGCCGATCCCCTGGGCCTGGCTGGGGCGGAAGAATGACCCGGGCGGTCCGCTCTCCATCCCCGGGAACGCCCGGTGGACCCTCCGGATGAAGTCCCAGTCGAAGTCGATCTCCCGGTAACCGGAGAAGCTGGCGGCGATTATCCCGATCACCTCGCCCCGGCTGTTGAGGACCGGTCCGCCGCTGTCGCCCGGGTTGACCGGGGCGGTAAACTGGATCAGCTCTTCGTAGGGGACGATTCCCAGTCCGGACCGCCCCAGACCGCTGACGATCCCCCAGGAGGCGCTGGAGACCAGTCCGTAGGGCTGACCGATGGCGATGGCCCAGGAACCGGGCCGGATCGAATCGGAACAGCCGAGTTCGAGAGCGGGGAGGCCGGTCTCCTCGACCTGGAGGAGGGCGATCCCGAAGACCGGATCGACCCCCCGGACCCGGGCGGGGATCTCCCGGCCGGAGGCCAGGGTGATCGTGGCCGTCTTCGCCCGGCCGATCACGTTCTCGGCGGTCAGGATCTTCCCCGCGGGGTCGATGATGAAGCCGGTCCCGCTGGAGCGGCGCTGCCGGCGGAAAAAGTCGCTCTCCAGCACCGACTTCATCCAGCCGGGAGGACCGATCCAGTCCGGGTCGTCGAGCCAGGGCGGATCGAGAGACTCGGTGGTGACGCAGACCACCGCCGGGGCGGCCCGTTCGATGACGGCGATGACTTCTCCTTCCAGCCGGGCCAGGAGTGATTCCGTTTCCGCGGCCCCGGCGGGTTGGGCCAGGGCCGCCGCCGCCAGCGCCGAGGCCATCAGGATTTTTGCCAGCTTGTTCATCGTATTGTCTCTCCGGGGGGTTTCAGGTATTTAAACTTCCAGTCGTGCAACTTCCCGGGTCTCGCTCCGGGGGAGGATGTAGTTGGTTCCCGTCCGGGCCGGTCGCTCGGCCCGCCGCGGGGTCCCCGAGATAAAGCTGACCGCCGCCCGGTCGTCTTCGGCCGGAAAGGAAGCCGTGGCCAGGGTGTAAACCGGGGATTCGATCCCGCTACTCCCGGTCACCGCCGGCCCGGACAGGGAGACCCAGAGGACCAGGGCGGCGGCGGTGGCGGCCAGGCCGCCGTAGTAGATGGGTTGGAGGATTGCCGGCCGCCGGGGGGCGAGTTTCTCCCGCAGCCGGGGCCAGAAGGCGGCCAGGTACTCCGGGGAAGGTTCCGGGGCCCGGGCGGCCCGGAGGAGTTGGAGCAGTTTCTCCTCCCGGGTCGGTCCCCGACGATCGTTAGGGGTCTCTTCCAGTGGTTTCCGTTCTCTCATCTCGGTTTCCTGTTCGGTTCAGTCCAGCCAGCTCGCCAGGTCTCCGTGGAGCCGCTGCCTTCCGTAGTGGAGCCGGGAGCGGATGGTCCCCTCGGAAGTCCTTAAAATCCGGGAGATCTCGGCGTGTGGAATCCCTTCAATGTCGTGCATTATCACCACGGTTTTCTGTTTCTCCGGCAGCTTCTCCAGCGCTTCGCGGATATCCCGGCTCAGTTCCCGGCCGCTGGCCGCCCGGTCGCCCCGTCTCCCCCCGAGCCCGGGGGAGAGGTAGGGACTGCCCTTGATATCCAGGATCTCCGGTTTCAGTTCCAGGTGCGTATCCCGGCGCAGCTTCTTTCTCCGGGTCAGCACGGTGTTGACCCCGATCCGGTAGAGCCAGGTGTAGAAACTCGATTTAAAACGGAACTTGGCGATGTTCCGGTAACACTTCAGGAAGATCTCCTGGGCCAGGTCGTCGGCGTCGCTGTGATTACCGACCATCCCGTAGGCCAGGGAGTAGATCCGGCCCTGGTATTTCCGCACCAGATCGCCGAAGGCGTTTTCGTCTCCGGACCGGGCTGCTCGGACCAGCTCGAAGTCTTCCGTTCTGTTAGACTCTTCCCTTTCCATCGCGTTCAATCAATCGAAGAGAGGGGGCACGGCGGACCGTGCCCTCCCTTGTGATGTTGTTTTGCTCCCGAAGTAGTGCCTGCTTCTCCGCGCTCTCTTTGCCCGTCGACGAATTATCGAGATTATATAGTGTCTGAACGAAAACCCCAAAAACCAGGTCATTGCGAGGAGGGACGACGAAGCAATCTGTTTAGTTGGTGATGAGATTGTTTTGTCACTTTCGTTCCTCGCAATGACAAAGTCTATGTGATTTAAGGTTTTCGTTCAGGCACTATATAGTAAAAACCGCCCGGGGAATTGTCAATCAGGGTTGGCCCTGGCCTAACGCAAGCCGAGGAAGGCGGCCAGCGGTACGTGCCAACCCGGGAGGTAAATGAGGTAGGGAAGGAGGGTGTAGGCGAAGAGGTTGCTCCTCCGGCAGCCGAAGACCAGGGGGAGGGAGCCAATGCAGGCCCAGGTCAGGAGGACCGGGAGCTGGGCCGGGCCGTAACGGAAACAGACCAAACCGAGGACGAAAAAGATAATCGCGGCTGAGAGGACCCGTGGGGAGACCTCGCGGGAGAGGGACCGGCCGAGGCGGGCGGTCAGGTGAAATAGCAGGTAGGAGAGGCCGCCGGCGATCAGGATGACCGCCACGATCAGGATAAAAGAGTTTAAATGTCGGCTGGAGTGGTGGTAAGGACTGATCGCCCGGGCGAGTCCAGAGCGGATAAAGGCCCGCTCCGGGAGGAAGAAGAGGAGGAACGCGCCGGCCGAGACCAGGGACTGGACCATTCCCTGGGAGAAGAGAAAGGCCCGTTCCCGTTTCCGGGGAATGAGGTGGCCGGCCACCAGGGCCCCCGGGCCGGCCGAGATTCCGGGAAAGAGGAAGGCGAGCAGCCCGCCGATCCCGCCGGCGGCGATCCCGAGGAGTGGGGGCCGTCTCTCGCGGGGAAGTTTCCCCCCGGTTTCTTGTTTCGGCGGCTCCCCGATCGGTTCCAGCATCCGCCGGACCAGGGGAGGGATGAGAAAGAGCCCGATCAGGGCGGCGTATAAAGTCCCGCCCCCGATGAACCGGGGAAACAGCCGGGAGTGGAGGAGTAAAACCCCGAAGAAACCGGCGAGGATAAAGATCAGCGGGGCCATCCAGAGGGCCTGATAATCTTCTCTCCGGAGGTGGCCGACCGCCTCGCTTCCCAGCATATAAAGGACCAGGAGGGCCGCGGCCCAGCGGAAGTGACTGAAGATCAACCCCTGGAGGGGAGCGAAGAGATAGAGAAAGAAGGGGGAGAGCCCGGCCAGGAGGATGATCCCGGCCAGGCAGCCCCGGCCGGCATCCAGGGCGGACCGGAGCGAGCGGCCCTCCCGCCGGCATCTTTCCCCGGGAACGACCAGGAAGATAGTGGAAGGCTGGGGGGCGCCGAAGAAGAAGGCGGGGATGATCGAGGCGAAAGCGTTGGAGACCGCCAGGGCGGCGAAAAAGACCAGGAGCAATTCGGGGTCGGAGAGAAGCCAGGGGGCCGACCCGAACCGGGTCAGGAGGATCGCGGCGATACCGACCGCCCCGACCCCGGGGATGCAGAAGAGCAATCCTCCCAGGGCCGTGCCCAGCAGAGTGGCGATGACGATAGAGGATATCTCCATCGCGCGGGCCGGATTACATATCGCCGCCCATCGACTCTGCGGCCTCGTACTCCAGTTCTTCCCGGGCCAGGGCCTTCTCCATCGCGATCACGCCCTCTTTCTTCTTCTTCGTCTTCTCCCCGAAGATCTTCACGATCGAGAAGTAGAAGGCCAGGGGCAGGATCAGGGCGTAAAGAAAGTACTTGAAGGCGGAGAGGGTGAAGACCGGCTCCGGCGCGAACCGGTTGAGGTTGAAGAGGATCAAAACCACCGCCGTGTAATCGATCGAGAAGTTGGCGTGGGGGTTGGAGGCCTTGAAGAGGTTGAGCCCGTTGCAGCGGGGTTTGACCAGCGGCCACCAGAGGCTCCCCCCCATATGCCCGGTCAGGTCCTCGGTCAGGTGGACGGAGAAGCCCAGGAAAGCGATCAGCCCGTAGAGCCAGCCGATACCCCAGCCGGCGGCCAGGGAGG
>JAVCCZ010000099.1 GCA_030765265.1 Candidatus Erginobacter occultus | reverse complement strand
GATGTTTATCGGGGCCTCGCCGGGCAGCACCGGCGGAGGGATCAAGACCGTTACCTTCGCCGTCATCCTGGCCTCGGTTTACCGGATGGTCACCGACCGGGGCCAGGTCCTGATCGGGAAAAAGAGCATCGCCGAGGAGATCGCGGTCAAAGCGATCAGCATCGCCGTCCTCGCCCTGGCCCTGATATTCACCTCGACCGGGCTCCTCCTCCTCCTGGAAAGCCCCCCCGTCGGCGAGACCTGCCGGGCCGGATTTTTCGGAGAGGTATTTTTTGAAACCGTCTCCGCCTTCGGGACGGTGGGACTCTCCACCGGGGTCACGCCCAACCTCTCCTATCCGGGTAAACTGGTGATCGTGGTCACGATGTTCTTAGGCCGGCTCGGTCCGCTGACCCTGGCCATCTTGATTGGCCGCCGACGACAGTCTCCCCTTTCTCTCCGCTATCCCCAGGAATCGGTGATGGTGGGCTGATTCCCGCGGCCCCGGCCGGGGCGGGATCACCGGGTGGAAGTCCCCGGGATTTCCCGTCGGGTTCTCTCAACCCGCAATAATTTCTGAACAACCTCCGTGAATGTGGTATTATGAAGAATAAAATTGTCCGGAGGGAAATTTCACTATGAAACAATTCGTCGTCATTGGGGCCGGCCGCTTTGGATCCGCGGTGGCCGTTACCCTGGCCCAGAAGGGGAAGCAGGTGATGGTCATCGACCAGGACGAGCAGACCGTCCAGAGGATGAGCGAGATCGTCACCCAGGCGATCCAGCTTGATGTCACCGATCCCCGCTCGCTGGCCGACCTCGACCTGGGCGAGATGGACGTCGCCGTGATCGGGATCGGGGGCAACCTGGAGGCTTCCATCCTGACCACAATGCAGCTCAAGGAGATGGGGGTGAAGATCGTGGTGGCCAAGGCCAAGACCAACGCCGACAAGAAGATCCTCAGCCGGATCGGGGCCGACCGGATCGTCTTCCCGGAGCGGGATATGGGGATCCGGGTCGCCAACTCCCTGGTCTCTCCCACCATCTTCGATTATATCCAGGTCTCCCCCGGTTTCGGGATCGTGGAGACCAGGGTTCCGGACGCCATCCAGGGGCAGACCCTGACCGAGGCCAATATCCGCTCCCGGTTCGGGATCGATATCGTGGCCATCCGCCGCCGGGCGCCCCAGCTGGACAAGAAGGGGGAATCCCAGCTCAAGGATACGATGCTGATCGCGCCCCGGGCGGACGAGATCCTGGGGAAGAACGATATCCTGGTCATCATCGGGGAAGAGGGTAAGATCGAAAAGTTCAAATCTTTGTAAAATCAACCATCAATTCGCGATGACCAAAATCCGATTTTTTTCGAGGAAGGAAAAAAGGCTGATCGAGAAGATCGCCTCACACCCCCAGGAAACGGAAAATTACCTCCGCCTGGGAAAACTCTATTTCCTTAATTCCGACTACCCCAAAGCTTCACAGGCCTATGAGCGGGGATTGAAGGTCGCTCCCCGCAATAAGTCGCTGCTCTTCAACTACGCGGTTACCCGGGAGGCCCAGCAGGATCTCGAGGGGGCCAAGGAGCTGTTTCTGGAAATTCTCTCCATCGACCCCAATGACGAAGCGGCCCAGAAACATCTCGATCAAATCACCGACTTTTAACCCGCTTCTCTTCGAAATTTCCTTATGAATCCGGCCCCGGTCTTTCCCGGCTCCCGCTTCGCAGCTCCCCCGGCCCCGGCCGTCCGGATCTTGCTGACGGTCAATATCGTCTCTTTCCTGGTCGGACAATTGGGTGGGGAAGGATCATATTTCTCCCTCTTCGGACTCTCGGTTCCGGAAGTATTCGTCCGCTTCCGGATCTACCAATTTGTCACCTATCTCTTTGTTCACGGCCACGCCTTCCACCTCCTCTTCAATATGCTGATCCTCTATATCTTCGGCCGGGAGCTGGAGATCTACTGGGGAACCCGCCGTTTTCTGCGTTATTACTTCATCTCCGGGATCGGGGCCGGGATTATCTCCATCCCCTTTATGTGGGGGGCGGGGATGCCCCTGGTCGGGGCCTCGGGTGCGCTCTTCGGTCTATTGATCGCCTTTGGAATGCTTTTCCCGGAGCGGGTGGTCACCTTTCTCCTCTTCTTTGTCATCCCGATCCGGATGCGGGCCCGCCAGATGGTGATGATCTTCATCGGCCTCGAACTGATCTTCCTCCTCGGCCGGGGCGGGGGAGGGGGGATAGCGCACTTCGCCCACCTCGGAGGGGCCCTGGTCGGATTTATCTACCTGAAATGGCCGGACTGGCGGCCGCGGCCGATGCGGCGGACCCCGCCTCCCCCGCCGAAGATCTCCTACCGGGAGGAGATGGACCTGATCCTCGACAAGCTGGCCCGGGAAGGGTGGGGGGGATTGAGCGAAGGGGAAAAGGATTTTCTCCACGACGCCCGTTACCAACTTTAAACAGCCGATTCGATGAACAAGCGGATAATCTTTGCGGCCTGCTTTCTCTCCCTCTTCCTGGCCTCGTCTTCGGGCGCGGCGGGAACGAAATGGGCGGAACTGGTCGAACGGGCGGCCGAGCGGGGCGACTACGGGAGCGCTCTTGATTATCTCCGGCGGCTGGAAGTCCGGGAACCGGACAACCCCTCGCTTCGGGAAGCCCGGATCGGACTCCTGAAGGCCCTGGGCAATCAATATTACCGAAAGGGGGACTTCCGGCGGGCCCGGGAGACCTACCTGGAAGCGCTTGATATCGCGCCGGAGAATTTCGGGGTCCTGAGAATGCTGGGCGAGATCGCCTACTTCTCCCAGCGACTGGAAGACGCCGCCACCTACTGGAACGAGGCCCTGGCTCTTCAGCCCGGGGACCGGGAACTGGCCCGCCTCCTGAAAAAACTGAATAATGAGTCTGCGGTGGAGGCGGAGCTTGACGCCTCCTCCCTGGCCAACTTCGATATCCGGTATACCTCCCGGTCCGAAGCCTATCACATCAAGGAGATCGAGAACTGGCTGATGGAGGCTTACCGGGAGATTGGTTACGACTTCAATTACTATCCCCCGACACCGGTCGTGGTCCTCCTCTATACCCGGGAAGAGTTCGCCCGGATCCGCCGGACCCCCTCCTGGGTGGGAGCGCTCTATGACGGCAAGGTCCGGCTCCCGGTCAGCGGCGACGATCTCTCCCCCCGGGATATCAAGAAGATCCTCTGGCACGAATACACCCACGCCGTGATCAACGCCCGGACCGGGAACAACTGTCCCCGCTGGCTCCACGAGGGTTTGGCCCAGTACCAGGAAGCCAAGGTGGACCCGGTTGATCTTCCCGACCTGGGACAAGAGCTCGACCGGGGCCGGCTGATCCCGCTGGGCGAGCTCGACCGCGCGTTCGCCTTCGACCAGTCCGTCGGCCGGGTCCGGCTGGCCTACGCCCAGGCGTATTCCCTGGTCGGCTACCTGATCAACCGTTACGGATTCTGGAGGATCAACGCCATCCTCGAGGAACTGGGCAAGGGGAAAGGCTGGCGAGCGGTGTTTGAAAATGAGTTCCTCTTCCCGGTCTCCGATTTGGAAGAGGAATGGCAGGGAAAAATCTGAACGTGAAGACCGCCCTGATCATCAACCCCGTGGCCAGCCGGATCTCTTCGGCGGAGAAACTGGCCCGGGTCGAGCAGGAGCTCAACCGCCGGGGCCATCCGGTCACGGTCTCTTATACCTCCGCCCCCCTGGAAGCGATGGAGATCGCCCGGCGGGCGGCGGGGGAGGGGAGCGGACTGGTGATCTCGGTCGGGGGGGACGGCACCCTGAACGAGGTGATTAACGGGATCGCCTCCACCCCGGCCCGCCTGGGGATCATCCCGGCGGGATTGAGCAACGTCCTGGCCCGGGAACTGAATATCCCCGACAAACTCGAGCGGGCGCTGGAGGTAATCCTCGCCGGGACCACCCGCCGGCTCGATCTCGGGCTGATCAACGGCCGATATTTCTCGATTATGGTCAGCGTGGGGATCGACGCCGAAGCGGTCAGGATCGTCAACCCGGCCGTCAAGCGGTTCCTGAAGAGATACGCCTATCACCTGGCCGGCTTCCAGGCCCTGGCCTCATTCAGGCCGGGGCCCTTCACCCTCCGCTGTGACGGGGAGAAGGAACTGACCGGCCGGGCCGCGGTGATCTCCAATTCCCGGTTTTACGGCGGCCCCCACCAGATCACCCCCCAGGCCCGCTCCGATGACGGAATGCTTCACTGCTGCGTCTTCGCCCGGGGCCGGCGTCGGGATTACGCCCGCTACTTCTGGGGGGTGCTCCGAAAAAACCACCAGCGTTTTCGTGATGTCTCCTTCCTTACCGCCCGGACCGTGGACATCGAGACCCCGGGGCTGCCGATCCAGGCGGACGGGGACTATCTCGGCCGGACCCCGGCCCGGATCCAAATCTTCCCGGGGATGCTGACGGTGCTGGCCCCGAAAAAAAACGAATAATATCGCTTTCTCTCCGTCTAACCGGGAAAGGATGATGGACTATCCTGACGACCTGGAACTGGTGAGCCGCTGCCGGGAAGGTGATATCGATTCCTTCCGGGGACTGGTCGAGAAATACCAGCAGCGCCTTTACCGTTTGATTTACGGGATAGTGCTGAACCGGGAACAGGCCCGGGACCTGGCCCAGGAGGCCTTTATCAAGGCCTATCGCTCGCTTGGTTCCTTCCGGGGGCGGTCGAGTTTTTATACCTGGATTTACCGGATTGCCTTTAACCTGGCGCTGGACGCCAAGCGGAAAAGATCCGGTCGGGAGATGATGGAGTATGACGATACCCGTCACTGCGATCCGGTCCAGTCCCCGGGGGGAGATCTCCCCCGCCCGGACCGGATCCTGCTCGGGAAAGAACTCCGGGAGAGGCTCCTGGCGGGGCTGGAATCTCTCTCCTTGCCCCAGCGGACGGCCATCGTCTTAAGGGAGTGGGAAGGCCGCTCCTACGACGAGATCGCCGGGATTATGAAATGCTCCCGGGGGACGGTAATGTCCCGCCTCCATTACGGCCGGGAAAAGCTCAGGGAACTGCTCCGGCCCTACCTGTCGGGGGCGGAATAGAGGGATGACGATGGAAACATCTCCAAAAACGGCCTGCCGGGAGACGGCCAAAATCCTGGCCGCTTATTTCGACGGGGAACTCTCCCCCCGGGAAGCCGGTCTCTGCGCGGAGCATCTGCGTTCCTGTCCCCGCTGCCGGCAGGCCAACCGCCAGTACCGGGAGATCAGCCGGGCCCTGGTTGAGTTGGCGGGGGAGGGGGGGGAGGTCTCCCTCTGGCCCAAACTACTGCAACAGATCGAAAGAGAGAGTCCGGCCGGGCAGCCGTCGAGGACGGGGAAAAGATTTTTCACCATCCTCCGCCCGGCCTGGATCGGATTGGGCTTGAGCGCCGCCGCCGCCTTGATTATCCTCTTCTCCGGGGTTCTCACCGGCCGGCAGCTGCCGGAAAATTACTGCCGGATCGAATCGATCTCGGCCCCCGAACATAACCTGATGATCCACCGCGGCCAGAGCGACGGCTTGACCATCATCTGGCTGACCGAGTGAGGGAACTATGAAATTAACCGGATCCGTATTGTTCTTTCTCCTGCTGCTGGCCCTGCTCCCGGTCGCCGGCCGGGGGCAGGAGATGGAAGTTACCATCGATGTCCTCGAGCCGACCGACGAACCCGGTGAACTCCCCCCGGGTCTCCGATACCTGGAGGAGACGATGAGCCGTTCGCCGCTGAAATACCAAAATTATCTCGAGCTGGCGACGGCCTTCCGGTCGATCCCCCTGGGGCGGGAAGAGACGATCAGCTTCAACCTCCGGCAGAAGATCAAAATAGTAATCATTCCTACTAAGGTCGGGAAGGAGACGGTCAGCTTCCGCCTCAAGCTCCGGTCGGGAGGCAGGTTGATCCTCGATACCGAGCTCTCCCTGGCCCGGCGGGGGACGGTAATGATCGGCGCCCCCGGGAAACCCAACCTGATCATCGCCGTCTCGGAAGGTTTTTGACCGAAATTTACCCGCCCAAAAGCTCCGGAAGTTCTGGAGATTGAGATTGCTTCCCGCCTCGTTGCGCTCGCAAAGACATTTGTCATTGCGAGGAGGCCCGAAAGTTGTCGGGCCGACGAAGCAATCTCTTTAGACCCCCGCGGCCTCGCGCCGCGGGTGAAACAGTTCTAAGCTACCCAACCATCGCGCCCTCCAACCCAAGACCCCGGCCGGCTTGTCCGGCCGGTCAATCAGTTCACCGGCTACCTCCCGGAATTCGACCAGAATCTCCGCTATATCCCTCCCGATTTCTCCACGTCTTATCCACAGATTATCCACAATGCCTGTTTTCTAACTCACAGTCAGTTCTCCCGCAGCTAGTTAAAAATAAATGCCCCCTATATCCCCCCATGCCCATTAGTTTACATAAGGAACCTTATCATTACCAGTGTCAGATTTAGATTTATCAAAAAACCCGGGCGCTTATCGACAGTGCCGTGACAAGCAACCGGGTATATAATCCTCTATTTCCGAAAATGTCGGTCAGGCAGGAATGCCTGACCTACCCTGCCTGGGAAAAGCCGTTGCGAGAGATGACGTGCCGGTTATCCGGCGGCGCCCCGTCTATTCAGCCATTCTTCCACCAGGATGGCCTTGGCCGGTTTGGGGAGAGCTTTTCCGTTCAGCCAGCGGTAAACCGTGTCCCGGGAGACCCCGGCTGCCCGTGCCAGGCCGGCGATATTGGCGTCAAAGCCCCGGTGGCGTTCCCAGAAGGAGATCAGGCGCTCGGCGACGGCCCGGCAGTGAGGATCAAGGCTCATTATTTATTGCCTGTCTCCCCCGGGAGCGATCGGGATAGTGAAAGTAATGGTGGTCCCCTCCCCGGGCCGGCTGGAGACCGAGACCGTGCCGCCGTGTTGATCCAGGATCTTCTTGACCAGGGCCAGGCCGAGGCCCAGACCCTTCCGTCGATCGCCTTCATTCCTCTCTCCCTGCCAGAACTTTTCGAAGATCTTCTCCTGCTCGCCGGCGGGGATTCCCTTCCCCTGGTCGATAACCATAACCTCGATCATCTTGCTATCCGGGCTCTTCTGGGCCCGCAGCTCGATAACCCCGCCTTCGGGGCTGAACTTGATCGCGTTATCGACCAGGTTGATCAGCACCTGGATAATCTTGTCCTCATCCGCCCGGGCCAGGGGCAGTGGTTCTTCGGTCGAAGTCTTGATCTCGATCTGTTCCGCTTCGGCCACGGTCCGCATCATCCGGGCGCAGTGTTCGAGAAGATCGCTGATCGCGAATTCGGAGAGATCGAGTTCCCGCTCCTTCTGCTGAGAGGAGAAGAAGAGCATCTTCTCGATCAGGTTGGTCAGCCGCTCCAGACTCTTGACCGAGACCTCCAGTCCCTCCCGCTGGAGGTCGGTGATCTCCCCGAGCTTCTCATCGAGCATCATATGGAGATAACCGGTCATCGAGACCAGGGGGGTCCGCAGTTCGTGGCTGACCGAGGAGATGAATTCCGACTTCAGGTTATCCAGCCCCTTTAACTGCTGGTGGGCGTCCTTGAGGGCGGAGAGGCTCTGGCGGAGATCGTAGAGGAGGTAAATCCCCTCGATCGCCCGGGCCAGTTCGTCGGCCAGGTTCTGGCAGATGACCTGGATCTCCGGGGTTCTCCCCGACCGGTCCCGGAAACCGGCATAGAGCATCCCCAGCGCCTTGCCCTTGACCAGGAGCGGGATCGTGACCGAGGAGGAGATATCCCGATCCTGGAGATAGAGACTGAAGCCGTCCCGGGAGGCAGTGAGACCCGCGGGGATATCGCGGGAGATCGGCTCTTTCCGGGCGACGGCCTCAGCCACCAGGGTCCCCGGCAGAGAGAAGATGGAATACCGGCTCCCCTCCGGCCCGGTTTCGGGGACGACGTGGTAATAGACGAACTGGTCCTTCGGATACAGCTTGCCGCCCCTCCCGATCAGGGTGACCCCCAGTTCGTACCAGGGCCAGAGGGGAAAGGCCTGGAGCTCGTTCCGGGTGGCTTCGATGACCTCTTCGAGGTCGAGCACCGCGTTGAAGTCGTGGGCTACCCTTCCCAGAAGAGCGATGGTCTGGATCTTCCGGTAAAGGTTGTCCCGCATAATCTCGATGCTTTCGGCCAGCCGGCCCACTTCGTCCCGGCCGGTGATGGCCAGGGGCCGGTCGAGGATCCCCTCCCCCATCTCCCGGGTCTTTTCCGTCAGCCGGGCCAGCGGACGGGTGACGGAATGGATAATCCCCCAGAGCAGGAGCAGAAAGACCGCCGTGATCGCCCCGGTCAGGTAAAGCTGGAGCCGGATCAGCCCGCTTTCAATGGCCGCGATCTCTCTCCGGGAGATGCCGAGATAGATCCGGCCGATCTTCCCGACCGGCGAATCGAGGACGATATCGTGCTCTTCCTGGTGGACCTGTTCCTCCGGATACGGAGGCTCTCCCTCCAGCAGCCTGGCGACCTGGCCGGAGGTCAGGCCGGTCTGGATAATCTCGCCCCGCGGGCCGGTGATGACGGCGTAGAGGATATTCGGCTGCTCGGCGGCGAAGTTGACGTACTGCTCCAGGAGCCGGTTATCGATATCGAAGAACCCCTGGTAGGCCGAGCTGATCCCCACGATCTGGCCCATCGTCCGGGCCATCTCCCGGGCCCCGGCGCTCAGGGCGTCGCGGAGCTGACGGATGGAGATGTAGGTGGTGATGACGGAGATGCAGAGAAGGCCGCTTAAAACCAGGATGGTCAGGCGGGCGCCGAGACCGAATACCCTCCGCTCTTTCTTCGGAGCGGCCGGTGGAAAAAGGAGCGGGGTTTCTGCTGGTGTCGGCTCCATTGCCTTTAACTGACCGTTCCCCAGCGCCGGGGCGGCCAGTACTTGAAAAAGACGTTGCCCTGGAGGTACCGCTCGGGGACGAACCCCCAGTAACGACTGTCGCGGCTGTTGCCGGTATTGTCCCCGAGCACGTAATAATAATCCTGACCGAGAGTGTAACTGGACCGGGGTTGGCCGTCAACGTAAACCTTTCCGTCCCGGATCTCCAGCTCCCGGCCGTCGTTCCGGACCAGGTCTTCCCAGTACCAGCGATTTTCCGGATCGAGGGTGATGACCATCCCCCGGGCGGGGACCGTGAATCTCTGTCCGGGCAGTCCCCAGGCCGGCCCTCCGGTTAGGTTGGGGCTGACATTTTCATAATGGATTTTCTCCATCTCCGGGGTCCCCACCTCCCGGCCGTCGGCCAGGATCTTCCCCCCCCGGATTTCGATGGTCTCCCCGGGCAGGCCGACCAGCCGCTTGACGTAATCGACGGCCACGTCTTCCGGGTAATGGAAGACCACGATGTCCCCCCTCCGGGGCTGGCGGAGGGCCGGGAGCTGGAGGTAGGGCAGGAGGATCGAGGTGAAGGGGATCCGGTCGGGGGTCTTGGTCCCGTAAATGAACTTGTTGACCAGGATCTTGTCCCCGATATGCTCCAGCTTCAGCCGGGTCCCGTCCCGGGGACAGGTGCTCTGATCGTAACGGTATTCCCCCCCGCAGGTCGGGCAGACTTTCTTCACCCCCAGCAGCGTCGGGGTCATCGACCCGGTCGGGATCTTGAACGGCTCGACGATAAAGGTCCGGATGAGAAAGACCATAATCAGGGCGAAGAGGATCGATTCCGTCCACTCCCGGACGGCGCTCTTGCGGAACCGGGCCAGTTCCCCTTCCAGGAGCCCGACCAGTTTCTTCAGGCGGTTGCGTACTTCTTTGAGGTCCCCTCCCCTTCGGGCTTGTTCCAGGTGGGCGGCTGCCTGGTGAAGTTTCTCCCGGGTTTCGGGGGGAAGCTTCTTCTTCCGGTGCCGGCTGATCCAGCGGGCGTTTTTCAGGGCCTTGCGGACCTGTTTTTTCAGTCTTCTCTCTTCTCGGCGCATAAGTTTATCCCTTCCTCATCAAGGTAATTCTGCAGGATCAGCTGGGCGGCCAGCCGGTCGGACTCCGCTTTCCGCCGTTTCCGGCTCAGATCCCCCTCCAGGAGGGCCGCTTCAGCGAGCCGGGAGGTCAGCCGCTCGTCGCGGAAGATCACCGGCAAGCCCAGCTCGGCCTCCAGCCTTCCCCCCAGCTTCCGGGCCTTCCGGGCCCCCTCCCCTTCCGATCCGTCCATCTGGAGAGGAAGCCCGATCACCACCCGGACCGCCTCCAGCCTCCGGGCCGTCTCCCCGATCTCCCGGGTCGTCTCCCCGGCGGAACTTACCACTATCGTCGGTAGCCCCTGGGCGGTGATCCCCAGTGGATCGCTGACCGCCAGCCCGATCCTCTTCTCCCCCGGATCGACCCCCAAAATTCTCCCCTTAATTTCCATCTGTATAATCGCTATCGGGATCGCTATCGATTTTCCGGAAGGTCGATTTCAATAGCGATAGTGTAGTGTTTCAGAAATACAAAGTATATCCATTGTCATTGCGAGGAGCAAAGCGACGAAGCAATCTATCCCCTGGCAGTGGATTGAGATTGCTTCGCTAACGCTCGCAATGACAGTTTATTGCCAATTATTTCTGAAACACGATACTAGTGACAATCAGGTCAACCGAATTCTCGGCCGGGGCAGCTAAAGCAGTTTCTTGTACCGGGGATTATCCCGGAGTTTCTCCACCAGTTTCTTCACGTCCTGGGCCTTTTCCCGGGGACAGACCAGAACCGCGTCCTCGGTCGCCACCACCACCAGGTCGGAGACTCCGATCAACCCGACCAGGGGCCCATCGCTGAAACCCAGGCAGTCGGCGCTGTCGTAAACCACCACCTCTCCCCTCCCCCGGTTCCCCGCCCGGTCGGCGGGGAGGTATTTATCCAGGGCGGCCCAGGAACCGACATCGTCCCAATTGAAACCGGCGGTAGTGACCAGGACCTCCCGGTGCTTCTCCATAATCCCGTAATCGATCGAGACCGAGGGGAGGCCGGGATAGACCCGGCGGAGGAAATCCCCCCGCCCGCGGAGCGGCAGGGAAAGGAGCGGTTTCAGGTCCCGGGCGATCTCCGGGAGATGCTCTTCCAGGGCCGCCGCGATGGCCGCGAACGACCAGATGAAGATCCCGCTGTTCCAGGTGTAGAGGGGGCTTTTGACCAGTTTCCGCGCCCGGGCCCGGTCCGGCTTTTCGATGAACCGCGCGACCCGGTAGAAATCCGCCGAGGCGAATTTGCCGATTTTCTTCCCCCGGCGGATATAACCGTAGCCGGTGGCCGGGAAGGTCGGGGCAACCCCGATCGTGACCAATCCCCCGGTCTCTTTAGCGGCCCGGGCCCCCGCCCGGAGCGTTTTCTGGAACTCCCCCTTTGGCGAGATGATATGATCGGCGGGGAGGATCACCATCACCGCCTCCGGGTCCTGACGGGCGATGGCGTAGGCGGCCAGGGCGATACAGGGGGCGGTATTTCTACCCACCGGCTCTTGCAGGATATGGGCAGCCGGGATCCCGGGGAGAAGTTTTTTCAGCGCCGGGGCCTGGGAAGCGGTGGTGACCACCCAGATCCGGGAGTTGTCGATCAGCGGTTTCAGGCGGGCCGCGGTCTGCTCGATCATCGTCTCCCGCCCGACGATCTTCAACATCTGCTTGGGGGTCGCCTTTCGGCTCAGCGGCCAGAACCGCTCGCCGCTCCCCCCGGCCATAATTACTCCGTGAAGCATAGTCTCATCCTCTATCTACAGTTGTAGTTTACCGTTCCTCCCTTCCCCCGCCGCCATCCGACCTCCGGAGGCCGGCCTGGTTTATTGCTCAACCAGCCGCCCGTTGATGTATTTGTGTAATATACTAGAGATCATCGTCTGGTAGGGCAGACCTTCGCGGACGGCCGCTTTCTGAAAGTGGATCAGATCGCGCTCCGTCATCCTGATGTTGACGCGCCTGTTCTTTCGCAAGGTGGCCCGGGCGGCCTCCTGGTAGCGCACGGCTTCCCGCTGGAAGTCGGGAATCCGCCGCCACTCCCCATTCTCGACGGAGTCGAGAATCTCTTGCTCTTCTTTCGTCAGTTTCATTATTGATCACCTCCAAGGTAGAGCTTGGTCATCTTTCGGCTGGGAATGATTGTCTTGAGAAAAATGACCTCGTCATCCTCAATAAAGGGAACAACGCAGGCATACCCCTCGATAGTGATTATGAAGATTCTCTGGCCAGGGTATTTGTTCTTCCGGGGATGCTCGATTGTATCGAGCAAACCTCCGTGGGTTAGATGATAAACCACTTCCTCAAAAGTTATCCCCCGGGTCTGCTTCAACCAGGAATTCTTCTCTTCATTCCAGTCGAAGAACTTCATAATGCAAACATATCCGATTGTGTGCGTTTTGGAAACAGGTTTATTCTTCTCCGGATACTTGCCCGCTCAGGGAAGCTATCAGTTTCCTTAAGGGGCCAATAACCGTTAAGGGCTCGAGGAGGATCTTGTCTTCCGGGAGGTGGACTACCGTCCAGCCCCGCCGCCGCAGCCGGCGGTCGCGGAGCCGGTCTTTCTTTCGTTGGGCGGGCTGTCCGTGCCAGCGGCTGTGGTCACACTCCAGCGCGATCTTTCCCTTCCGGCAGAAGACGGCGAAGTCGATCCGGTAGCTCCACTTCTTCCCGTCCCGGACAATCAGTTGCTCCCGGGCGGCGATCCCGGCTGCGGCCAGGGCCCGGCGGGCGATCTCTTCCAGGGGAGGGATGCCGAAGAGTTCCCCGATCTCCCGCGCCCGCCGCAGCCGCGAGAGCGTGGTGTAGGCGAAGGCCAGCCGCCGCCGGAGCCGGTTTTGGATCGGGCGGGACAATTTCACCCGCTCCCCCAGGCTGAGTTTCCAGTACCACTCCCCGGCCCGGGGATGATCCGGTTCGCCCGGCAGCAGATCGATCCGGCGGCGGCGAACCGCCTGTTCCACCGGGAAGTACCAGCTGATCTTTCCCCCGGCCCGGCCGCAGCTCTTCACCGGGTAGAGGGCGAGGTAGCGGGGCCGGCGGCGGAAATGGACCGTCCCGGGGATCCGGTACCAGCCCGCTTTCACCGCCCGGTCGAGGTCCGCCTTGGTCCGGACCACCCCGATCAGGACCGTCTCCGGATCCCCCTCCCCTCTCTCCGGGAACAACTCTGTCGCCGCCCGTTTCGGCATCGGTCTTCGTGAATAATTCGGTTTAACGCAGCCAGAGTTCCCCCTGGCGGACCGCCTTCTCGAGCGCTTCCTTGGGCGGGGATTTCCCCAGCAGCGCGGCCTTGACCGCGTCGCCGAGGTATTCCCGGATCTGGAGCCAGCGAGCCATCCGGGGCTCGAAAAACGCCCATTCCATCTCCTCGACCGGGACCCGGCTGTCGGGCCGGTTGATGAACTCCTCCCGCATCATCTCCAGGTCGAGAGAGGATCGCCGGATCGGCACGTAACCGGTCCGCAGGGCCCAGCGGGTCGAGTTTTCGGGGTTGGTGAACCACTTGATAAACTTCCAGGCCGCTTGCCGCCGCCTCTCGGAGGAGCGGGAAAAGATCACGATGTTGGTCCCGTAGACCAGAGATCCTCTCCGCTCCCGGGCCGGCAGGGGGGCAATCCCCCAGTCGAACTTGAGCTGTTTCCGCATAAAAGTCCGAGAAACGCAGGAGGCGACGATCATTGCCGTCTCGCCGGCGGCGAAGTCCACCTGGTGCTGGTAGCCGGTCAGGTAAAAATCGGCGACCCG
>JAVCCZ010000142.1 GCA_030765265.1 Candidatus Erginobacter occultus | reverse complement strand
TCCCGCCTGGTCGAGTCCGATCGGTGGGGCGATGGAGGCATCGAGAAGGGGGGCGACGACGAGGACCTTTTCGGTCTGAATATGAACTTCCAGGCCGACTACTGGACGATGGAAGGTTACGTCTTCGGCGTCCGGGACGGCTTTGACGAAGAGTACGGCGACGACAAGAGCGCCCCGGTGGCAGTGGGGTTGCGGTTCGATGCTTCCCCGGTGGAAGCTTTCGATATCTGGGGTGAGTTCGCCTTCCAGTTCGGCAAGTACCAGGATTCTCTGATGCTGGAGGAGGAGTCGATCCGGGCCTTCGGTTTCGACGTCGGCGCGGTCTATGTCTTCGACGTGACCTGGGAGCCGGCGATCGCCCTCGCCTATACCTTCGGCTCCGGCGACAAGGGCGACGACCTGGATAACCCGAGCGAGAAGATGTTCGACCCGCTGTTCAACTACAACTACTACGGTTACGCGTATTCGCCGAAGCTCTCCAATATTGGGATCCTCAACGCGCAGCTCAGCGTCATTCCTTCCGACGCCTGGGCCCTGGTCCTCGACTTCTACTACTACAGCCAGGCCGAGGAACGGGCGATGGTGATGGGCAACCCCGATATGGATAACGGCGGGGTCACCGCCGCTACCAACGGCGAAGAGAAGAACCTGGGGATGGAGCTGGACGTGATCCTCGAATACGACTACACCGAGGATGTCAACGCCCAGCTGGTCGCCGGTTGGTTCAAGCCGGGCGACGCCTACAACTTTCCCACCAACGATGACAGTCCCGACGATGTCCTGGAGATGCGGGCCGAGCTCCGGATCAGTTTTTAATTAATTTTTCCTGCCGGAAAATTTAATTGAGGAAAAGCCGCCCCCGGAAGGGGGCGGCTTTTTTCTTGTCTCCTCCGTCTGGTACGAGAGATAATCGCAATCGCCATTGCTATTGCTATCGCTATCGGGATCAGGATCGGGATCGAACGAAATCGCTATTTTTTCAATCCGCCGAATCCGCTTAATCCGCGGTAAATAATACGCGTGAATCGTGACGAGATGAAACCACGGTTGAATCTCCTGAAGTGGACGGTCCTGTTCCTGGCCGGCGCGGGCTTCCTCTGGCTGAAAAGGTACGGTTTTCACTTCACCGTCGGCGGCGACGAGAATACCTACTATTATATGGCCCGGCTGATGAGCGAGGGCAAGCTCTTCTACCGGGACTTTTTTTACGCCCACCCCCCCCTCAACCTCCTGGTACTGACCCTGGTCTACCGGGTTTTCGGATTTCACCTGGCGGCGCTGAAACTGACCGCCTCGCTCCCGGTCCTGGTCGCCGCCGCCCCCCTGTACCTCCGCTTCTGGAGGAAGAACCAGGGCGGGAGCGGGATCTTGTTCCTGGTTATCCTCCTCTTAAATTATGAGCTGCTCAAGGTTACCACCCATCCCTTCGGGGTCAGCCTGGCCGCCGCCTTCCTGATGGCCAGCCTCTATTGTTTCCTCGAGGACCGTCCGCTGGCCGCGGGGATTTTCTGGGGTGTGGCCTCCGTGACCGGTCTTTACGCCCTCCCCTGGGGGGCGGTCCCGGTGGTTTATTATCTCCTGTCCGGCGCCGGTCGCCGGCTGCTGCCGAAATTCATCCTTGGTTTCCTGCTGGTATTCGGGACCGTCAACGCCGCCTGCCTCCTGCTTTTCCAGGAGAGCTACTACACCCCGGTCTATCTCTATCACTTGCTCAAGCCGTCAAGTCCCGAGGCGATCTCCGATCTCTATATCCGGACGCTGAGGAGAAATGTCCTGATCTTCTTCCTGCCCTTTCTCTACGCCTGGGTCCCGAAGACCGGGAAAAAGACCGCCATCCTGGCGGCGGCCCTGCTCTACCTGGTTATCCTCGGCGGAATCAACCCGCTCTTCACCCAGTATTTTATGCTCCCGATCCCATTTCTGGCCTGGATCGGGGCGGTCTCCCTGGCCGGGGTGATCCGTTCCTTCCCTTCCGGCGCCCGTCGGTGGCCGCCGGCCGCCGCCGCTCTGGTTTTGCTGGCCGTTTTCAGCGGGGACAATATTGCCCGCTATATCCAGCGGGAGAAGATAATCGGGTTTGTGACCGAGGAGCCGTGCCGCCGGTTTATCGTGGAAAATTCCCGGCCCGGGGACCTGCTTTTCGGCCACGTCACCACGGTCCCCCTCCTGGCGCTCCTCACCGGAAGGGAGATCGCCCTCGATATGGTCGATACCAACCATATGCGCTTCCGGGCCGGACTGGCCGATATCGATCAGACAATGGAAAAGTTGCGAAACGAACCCCGGCTGAAATTCATCATCATCCAGGAAAACCGCTTCTGGACCTCGCCCGAAGTCGAGTCTCATCTGGCCCGCTGGAGTCCGGCGGCTTATTTCGACGAACCCCGGGGCCGGATCGTGATCTACGACTGCCGCCCGGAGCAGTAAAAAGGGGCTGGTCTTTCCGGTGAACAAATGGTATTCAGGGAGCGTAGTAATCAAGGAATAATCAAGGGATGTTCCCTTCAGCGCCGGTCTGAATTCATTCCAAGTTACGCTTTCTTTCCCCCGCGCTCCGAGAAGGCGGAAGTTCAAGGAGTATATTATGAGAGATAGGCTTATAGCCGTGTCCCGGCGGGTTTGGCCGGCGGGGCTGGCCCTGGCGGCGGTTTTCGCGCTGTCCTCCTGCCTGACCCCGCCCGTCCCGGTCTGCTACAACGCCCAGATCCATACCGTTGATAACGAGCAGATCAACCTCTGCGATTTCAAGATCTACGAAAAGAACCACCACCTGGAGAGGACGGTTTTCCAGGCCCGCTGGCGGGAGGGCCTGGACCTGGTTGCCATCCCCTTCGATGATATCGCCTCCGCCCGGAAAGTCGGGCGTTTCGATACCCGGGTCCGGTTCCGGGACGGGACGGAGGATGATTTTTCCGAGTTTTTCATCGACGAGTATGTCCTGAAGGGCTGGTCGGAATACGGCCCCTTCCAGATCAACGCCACCCTGGTCCGGGGGGTGGTCTTCGTGGACGCGGACGGCAATCCGGTCGGCGGGGAGGCAGCCGGTTACATTCCTCCCCAGATCCCTCCGCCCGAGGAAGAGGACCGCTTCATCACCTTTGCAGGGGATGTCATCTCCGGCCGGCTGGCGGCGTCCGAGTTTACCATCCGGACCGCTTACGGAACCCTGACCCTGGACCGGGACCTGATCAATGAGATTATGGTTGACCGGGAGGCGGAAGTGATGCAGCAGGTGGCGAAACTCAAGAACGATGATGTCATATCCGGGTTTCTCGAGCCGACCCAGGTCGAAATGGTCCTCCCCGGCGGCCAGGTGGTTACCCTCGATATCGACCAGTTGAGCCGGATCCGCTTCTCCCGCCCGGTGGCCACTGAGGAAACTGAAGAACGGTAATCGGCGGCCCGGCCGCCGGGCCAACAGGTCCAATATTACTATGAAAGCGGAGATAGACGCTGCCCGGCAATGTCTTTTCTGCCGGATCCGGGACGGGGAAATTCCGGCCGAGATTATCTACCGGGAAGACGGGGTTCTGGCTTTTCGGGATATCGATCTCCAGGCCCCGGTTCACGTCCTGATCATCCCGGAAAAGCATATCGCTTCCCTCGCGGAGGCGGGGGAACCTGATGATGAGCTTCTGGGCCGGATCTGCCGGACGGCGGCCCTGATCGCTCGCCGGGAATCGATCGAGCAAAGCGGGTATCGCCTGGTCGTCAACAACGGCCCGGACGCCGGGCAGGCGGTCGATCATCTCCATTTCCATCTCCTCGGCGGACGGAGCCTGGGATGGCCGCCGGGGTGATGATGGAGATCAAGATCAGGAAAAAACCGGGTTTCGAGGATTTCGACCTTCCCCGCTATATGACCGCCGCCGCCGCCGGGATGGATCTGCGGGCCGCCGTCGAGGAGGAATTTACACTGCAACCGGGAGAGATCCGGTTTATCCCCTCCGGTATCTACATCGCCGTGCCCGACGGTTTCGAGGCCCAGCTCCGGCCCCGGTCCGGACTTGCCCTCCGGCAGGGCTTAAGCATCGTTAATTCTCCCGGGACCGTGGACGCCGACTATCGGGGAGAGATTGGGATGATCGCGATCAACCTCGGGAGCGAGCCGATCGCGATCCGGAGGGGGATGAGGGTGGCCCAGATGGTAATCCAGAAAGTGGAAAAGGCGGACTGGCTGGAGGTCGAGAAACTCGAAGCCAGCACCCGCGATTCCGGCGGTTTCGGGCATACCGGGGAATAGGTTTTGGGGATTGGGGAATGGGGAATAAGGAATGGGGAATGGGGGGTCCCATCCTTACCCGTTCGAATTTGTCCGACTTGTCCGACCCGTCCGAATCGACCGACAGAGCCGCAGCGTTTAGCCCGGAGGAGAAAGAGATATGTCAGAAGCGGAAATCGGAATAATCGGCGGCAGCGGCCTCTACGAAATGGCCGAGATTGAAGAAAAACGGGTGGAGCCGATCGAAACCCCTTTCGGCGAACCATCCGACGATTATCACCTGGGGTCGATCGCCGGCCGGAAGGTAGCCTTCCTCTCCCGTCACGGCCGGGGGCACCGCCATATGCCCAGCCAGCTCAACTACCGGGCGAATATCTGGGGGTTCAAGAAACTGGGGGTGGAGTGGATCATCGCCGTCAGCGCGGTCGGGAGCTTGAAGGAAGAACTCCGGCCGCTGGACATCGTCCTCCCCGACCAGTTTTTCGACCGGACCAACCAGGCCAGGAAGAGCACATTTTTCGGCCAAGGAGTGGTAGCCCACATCGCCTTCGCCGAGCCGATGTCGAGGGTCCTTCGGGAGATTATCCATCAGGCCGCGGTCGAAGCCGGGGCCCGGGTCCACCTTGGCGGGACCTACCTGAATATGGAGGGGCCGGCCTTCTCCACCCGGGCGGAGTCGAACGTCTACCGGCAGTGGGGGATGGATATCATCGGGATGACCAACCTGGCCGAGGCCAAGCTGGCCCGGGAAGCCGAGATCGCCTACCAGACGGTGGCGATGGTTACCGACTACGACTGCTGGCGGAACCAGGAAGGCTTTGACGACGTCTCGGTGGAGGCGGTGATCGAAAACCTGTTGAAAAACGTGGCCCTGGCCCGGGATATTATCCGGAGAGTGATTCCCCGGATCCCCGACCAGCCGGATCCGGCGGCGGCCTCGGCCCTGCGGAACGCGATTATGACCGATCCCAAGGTGATCGACCCCGAAGACCGCCAGCGGCTGTCGCTGATTATCGGGAAGTATATAAATATAAAGGAGAGAGAGTGATGAAAAAAATCCTGGTCCTGCTGCTGATTTCCGCCGCCCTGGCCGGTAATCTCTACTGCGCCCCCGACGCCGAAACTTTGCGGGCCGCCCTTCCCGAGGGCTACGGCCTGATCTCGGTCGACCCGGAATCGTCTCCCCTGACCGGAAAGGTCCGGGCCCCCGAGGGACAGGTGTTGACGGCCTACCTGATCAAGGGCCCGACCGGGGAATGGGTGGCTTCCTCCAACCCCCAGTACTTCCGGCCCCTGGACGATGTTTTCGTCCGCTCGGAACAGAAGGATGAATCCGGGATCGAGGTTATCCAGGAGCGGGAACAGGCCCGGGAAGCGGAAGAGCGGCAAGACCAGAATATCGCCGACGATGTCGTCGACGATCTCCGGTAAATCCCGCCGGGCTCAGGGAAAGTCCATTATTATCCGGCCGGCGAACCCGCCCCGCTCGAGCGCTTTTTCCCGCCGGATCCGTTCGATATCCCCGGCCCCGAGCCCGGCCTCCCGGCCCAGGGCGAAAACCACTTCCAGGATATCCGCCAGCTCCTCCGGTTTCCGGCTTTCCAGATATTCCGCCGTCTCTTCCCGCAGTTTTTCCGCCAGCAATTCGCGGTACTCGGAAACCGGCGCTACCCGGAATGATGGTTTCGCTCCCCGGTCGGCGGCAATGATCTCCGGTATCCGGTCTCTGACCAGTTTCTCCATCCCAGCCTCCCCGTAGTGGATAGGGTTATGATTGTAATTTCGGCCCCCCGCCTCGCCCCCCTTTATTCCCGCATTACACTCATTTACTCGAATTTTCCCCCGCCTCGCCCCCTTTTTGAAACCACTAATTTTCACGAATCTTCACGAAGAGGGAAATAATCGCTATCGGGATCGAGGTCCGTCCATCCCCCGCCTCGCCCCCTTTGTTAACTTTGAACTTCAAACTTTGAATTCCCCATTCCCCATTCCCCATTCCCCATTCCCTCAATCATCCCGTGATCCCGTCGAGGCCGAGCAGGGAACGGATTTTCTTGGTTCCGGTCAGCTTGGGTTTTAACCGGAGCGCGGTTTCGAAGTGTTCCTGGGCCTCGTTCAACCTTCCCGCTTCCCCGTAGCGCTCGGCGATTTTCTTGTGGAAGAAGGCCTGTTCATTCTTGGGAAAACTATACTCGAAGAGCAGTTTATTATAATATCCGACCGCTTCCTCCGTCCCGGCCGCTTTCGCCAGTTTCCGACAGCAGAGATCGCGGATCCGCTGCTTCAGTTCCGGCCGGAAATTCCGGAAGTAATTCCACTCCCGGTCCTCCCGGAAGGCCGTCTCGTAATGAAAAAGCGCCTCCCGGTATCTTCCCTTCCACTGATAGCCTTCCGCCAGGAGGAAGCTGCAGTCGAGGAAGTCGGCGTAGCCGAGAAGTTCGAGGAGATCGATCTTCCCGGCCCCGGAGGCGGTCAGCTTCCGATAATTTTCCAGGGCCCGGTCGATCGTCCCGTTCAGGAGATCGTAGAAGATCAACAATGCCCGGGCGTAGGGGTCGGCGGCCCTCCGGCGGAGCGAGTTGAGATAAGAAAGACCGGTCGGGGGCTGTTGTGCCGTCCAGCGCCGATCGTACGCCTTCCGGCCGGCGGTATCGATCAGGATCCGGTAGGCGTCGATCAGCAGCCGCATCCTCTCCGCCGCCCGGGCCGGGTCGAGGTCGCTGGTATCGGGATGGTATTTTTTCGCCAGCTTCCGGAAGGCCGCCCGGATGCTCTCCGTCGAGGCGGAGGGTCCGACCTTCAAAACGCGGTAATAGTCGATGAATGTTGGCATAGGAAAACCGCCCGGGGATTCCGCCCGCTTTTTCCAACCGCCTCCCGGCGGTGTCCGGACTTCGAGAGTTCGGGGAGAGGTAATACTTTAGTTCTATAAAAATTCCAAATTGTTTTCAAAGCTCCATCTGTCATTGCGAGGAGCCAAAGGCGACGAAGCAATCTCTTGACCCGGAAAAAATTGAGATTGCTTCTCCGTCTTCCGTCTTCCGTCTTCCGTCTAAAGCCGGATAAAAAAGCCGGATCGCAATGACAATCAATGGCGGTAAAGATAGCAGTGTTTACTTTAAAGCGCTAAAGTGTTGCGGGGAGAGAGAATCTAATTTTAGCTTTTCCTCCCGGGGCTGATATGCTACATTACACCACCTGAAGATGATCGTAACCCTATTATTATTCCTGGCAATCTTGCTTGGTTTCTCCGCCTTCTTCTCCGGTTCGGAGACCGCTCTCTTTTCCCTCCCCCGCTTCTCGGTCGAGAAGCTGAAACAGCGCAAGCCCGCCCGGGGGGAGATTATCTCCCGCCTCCTGGCCCGCCCCCGGCGGTTGCTGATCTCGATCGTGATCGGCAATATGCTGGTCAATATCCTGTCTTCGGCGCTGGCCGAGCGGTTGTCCTTCGAGGTCTTTGCCTCCAGCTCGCTCCAGTCCGCGGCCTGGATCTTCTCTACCGTGGTGATGACCTTCATCATCCTGATCTTCTGCGAGGTCGGGCCCAAGGTTTTGGCGATCAACCGGTCGGAGAAGGTCTCCCTGGCGGTGGCCCCGGAGATTTTTTTGCTCCAGCGCCTGGTGACGCCGCTGCGGGTGGTGGTCCAGGCGGTCAGCGATTTTCTCATCTCCTTCTGGGAGAAAAAAAAGCCTCACCGGGAGATCCCCCTATCCCGGGAGGAACTGGAAACGGCGCTCGATCAGGGCTCCCGGGAAGGAACTCTCAACGGCGACGAGAAGGAGATGATCAGCGAGATCTTCAAGCTCGGAGACAAGAGTGTCCGGCAGTTGATGACTCCCCGGAACGAGATCGCCTCTTTCGAGATCGATACCCCACTGGAGGAGATCGCCGCCGTGATCCGGGAGAAAGAATATTCCCGGATCCCGATTTACTCCGGAAAGATGGAGAACGTGGTCGGGATTCTCTATCCCAAGGATCTCCTGATCGCCCGGGTCCGGGGTATCGAGCGGCCGGAGCTGGCCGATCTTCTCCGGCGCCCTTACTTTATCCCCGAGACGATGAAAGCCTCGTGGCTGCTCAAGGAATTCCTGGCCCGGAAGATTCATATCGCCCTGGTGGTCGATGAGTACGGGGGGATCGCCGGCTTGATCACCCTGGACGACCTGGTGGAGGAAATCATTGGTGAGATCCGGGAGCGGGGTGTGGATCCTCCCGGTTACGAGGTGGTGGGAGAGGATACCGCTCAGCTCCCCGGCCGGCTGGAGCTGGAATATCTCAACGATGAATTCGGCCTCAATCTCCGCGGGGAAAATAACGTTACCCTGGGGGGATTTCTCTCCGAACGGTTGGGCCGTCTCCCCCAGCCGGGGGACGTCTGCCGCCTGGATGACATACGGTTAACCGTGGTCAGCGTGAAGAAACGCCGGGTTGACCAGGTCCTTCTCTACCGGCCGGGCCTGGCTTCGACGATCGGGGAAGGGACAAAGTGAGCCGATGAACGGAGAATTGACCATCCTGATCATCTTTTTCTGCCTGCTTCTCCACGCCTTCTTCTCGGCTTCCGAGATGGCCCTGGTCTCGGTCAACCGGCTCCGGATCCGCTACCTGGCCGAGTCCGGGAGCCGGCGGGCCCTGATGGTGGAGAAGACGCTGGAAAACCCTGAGACCTTTCTCTCCACCACGATGGTGGGGATAAATCTTTTTTTAGTACTCGGCGCCACCCTGGCTTCCAATCTCTTCTCCCGCCGGCTCGGTTTCGGCGACCGGGGCGTCTTGCTCGCCACCGTGATTATGCTCCCCCTGATCCTGGTCTTCGCCGAGATCACCCCCAAGAACCTGAGCCGCTCCCGGGCTACTTCGATGAGCCTGCTCCTGATCTACCCGCTCCGGTTCGCCTACTACATACTCTATCCCCTGGTCCGGGTCATCTCCTGGATCACCTCCCGAATCCTCCGGATTCTCGGGGTGACCTCGGAGGTCAACCGGCTCTTTACCTCGGTGGATGATATCCGGCTGTTGATCGAGGAGGGGATGAGGCAGGGGACGCTCTCCAAAGACGAGGAGCGGATGATCTCCCGGGTCTTCGAGTTCCGGGAATACGAGGCTTCCGACGTGATGGTCCCGCTGATCGATGTCAACCTGGCCCCGGAGAACGCCCCGGTGTCCGATCTCCGCCGGCTGATCAGTGAGTCCGGCCACACCCGGATCCCGGTTTACCGGGACCGGGTGGACAAGATCATCGGCACCGTCCAGGTCTCCGACCTGGTCCTGGCCGGGGGAGAGGAGACGATTGCCGGCCTGATCCGCGAGCCTTATATCGTCCCCGAGTCCAAGCCGCTTGACGAGCTGTTGGAAGAGCTCCGCAATTCCGACGTGAATATGGCGATCGTGGTCGACGAGTACGGAGGGGTGGCCGGAATCGTCACTCTGGAGAATATTATCGAGGAGATCGTCGGGGAGATCCGCGACGAGTATGATCCTGACGAGGTCTCTCCTTTCCGGCTCAAGGGCGGAGTGGCCGAGGTCTCCGGCCGGATGCGGCTGGACGAATTGAACGACGCCCTCGAACTCGGGCTCCCCGAAGACCGGGAAGAGGAGACGATCGCCGGGTTCGTGATCGATATTCTGGGAAGAATCCCCGCGGTCGGCGAACGCGCCGACTACGGGGACTACCGCTTCAAGGTGACCCAGGCCACCGACCGGAGGTTGGTCCGGCTGGAGATCAGCGGCCCGGGCATCCCGCAACCGCCGGGGCCGGAAGAAGAAATGTCCGGCGGCCCTACGAGAAAATAGTAACGAGAGCAGGATATAGATTGCTTATTCGAACAAAGTCATTGCGAGCGCAGCGAAGCAATCTCTTCTTGGCGATCAAATGAAGATTGCTTCGTCGCTTCGCTCCTCGCAATGACAGGCAACCTATTTTATGCTCTCCTTAGTAAGTGTCAATCGCTGAAGGAGGAGGGAGATGAGAAAACAGATGTCGGCGGCGCTGGTTGCCGGATTTTTGCTGCTCGCCCCGGCCGCCCGGGGAGGTCTGGTTGATGGACTGGATATCGAGTTCGGAACCGAGATCGGCGAATTCCATTACCGGGAGTCCCACTTTATGCGCGAGGACGGGCCGCAGTACGGTGGTTATCTGGCCGTGGGACTGCGCCCGGCTCCCTGGTACTTCCAGTTCTACGTCTCCTATGTTGGCGGCGATATTACTTACGACGGCGGTTATGGTTGGGGTTGGTGGTACCGAGATCTCAAGGGGGATACCTCTAACTTCATCGTCAACCTCCGCGGGTTGTCTGGTTGCCTGGTAGTGGATAACGATCTCCAGGTGTTGCTTTATTCGGGACTTGGCTATCGTTACCTGGAAAATGACCTTAATGATGTTGCCATACCAGGTGTTGTCAGTGGTTATCTCCGGGAACAGACCTACTTTTACCTCCCCATCGGCGGAGAGATCTCCTTTCCGATCTCAGTTGACGGCGGCTGGACCCTGGGGTTGAGGGGCGAATTTGACTGGATGTTCTACGGCTACAACTACAGCGATGGGATCAAGCTCGACAACCAGAAAGGTTGGGGGTTTCGCCTGACGCCTTTCCTCCGCTGGGACCTGGACGAGAATATCGCCTTCAAGTTGGAACTCTTCGGGGAGTACTGGAAGATCGACGACTCCGACGGCAACGAGGGATTTATGGAACCGGAGAACGCCAGCAACTACTACGGCGGCCGGCTGGGAGTGATCTTTTAGCAGCCCAAGGAGGCGGTTATGGAACTGGAAAAACGGATTGCCCTGTCCCGGGGGGAGGGGCGGGCTGACCTGCTGCTGAAGAACTGCCGGGTGGTGAATGTCTTTTCCGGGGAGGTGGAGAAGACCTCGATCGCCATCGCCGGTGGGATTATCGTTGGGCTGGGGGATTACCGGGCAAAGAAGGTCATCGACTGCCGGGGGGCTTACTGCGCCCCCGGATTCACCGATTCCCACGTCCACATCGAGAGCAGTATGGTCACCGTTCCCGAGTACGCCCGGGCGGTGGTGCCCCACGGCACGACCACGGTGGTGATCGACCCCCACGAGATCGCCAACGTCTTCGGTCTGAGCGGGATCCGCTATATGCTCAACGCCAGCGAGGGCTGTCCTCTCAACGTATATGTGATGCTTTCCTCCTGTGTCCCGGCCTGCGGTCTCGACACCTCGGGAGCCGAACTGACCAGCTCCGACCTTGCCTCCCTCTGGAGCGAGGAACGGGTCCTCGGCCTGGCCGAGATGATGAACTATCCCGGGGTCCTGGCCCGGGACCCGGAAGTGATGGCCAAGCTGAAGGCGGCCGCCGGCCGCCCGATCGACGGCCACGCCCCCGGACTCTCCGGGAAGGACCTCAACGCTTACATCGCCGCCGGGGTCGGCTCCGACCACGAATGTTCGACCCTGGCCGAGGCCCGGGAGAAGCTGGCCCGGGGGATGTTCATTATGCTGAGGGAGGGGACGGCGGCCAAGAACCTCAAGTCCCTGCTCCCGGTCTGTACCCCCGGCTCCTGTCGCCGCTGCCTGCTGGCCACCGACGACCGCCATCCGGAGGACCTTCTGGCCGAGGGCCACATCGATTATCTCCTGCGGACCGCGGTCGGAGAGGGGATCGACCCCGTGGACGCGATCCGGATGGCCACCCTCAACCCCGCCCGTTACTTCGGACTCCCCAACCAGGGCGCTGTCGCCCCCGGCTACCGGGCCGACCTGGTGACCTTCGGCAGTCTCAAGAGCCTGGTTGTCGACCGGGTCTTCAAGGACGGAAAACTGGTGGCGAAAGCGGGGAAGATGGTCCTCAAGGGCTGGGAGCCGGAACTCCCGATGCTCCGCGGTTCAATCAACGTCAACTGGGCCGACCTCTCCGAATTCACCGTCCCGGCCGGGAAGGGCAAGGCCCGGGTGATCGGGGTGGTCCCCGGCCAGATCTTCACGAAAAAGCTCCGGCTGTCCCTGAAGACCAAAGGGGGTGAGGCGGTCTCCGACCCGAAGCGGGACATCCTGAAGATCGCCGTCATTGAACGACATACCGCCTCGGGGAGGATGGGGATCGGCTTTGTCCGCGGCTTCGGCCTGAAGTCCGGGGCGCTGGCCTCCTCGGTCGCCCACGACTCCCACAACATCATCGTGGTTGGGGCCGACGATAAGGATATGATGACCGCCGTCATCGAGGTCGCCCGGATGGGGGGCGGGCAGGCGGTGGTTGACAATGACCGGGTGACGGCGGCGCTGGAGCTGCCGATCGCCGGGATCATCTCTCCCCGGCCCCTGGCCGAGGTTCGACGGGCGGTCACCCTGCTCAACCGGGCCGCCCGCGATCTCGGCTGCCCCCTCAAGGACCCGTTTATGACTCTCTCCTTCCTCGCTCTCCCTCCGATCCCCTCGCTGAAAATCACCGACCGGGGGCTGGTCGACGCCGACAATTTCCGGATCGTCCCCCTCTACGGGGATTGACCGACTTGATTCACCGCGGAGGCGCGGAGAACGCGGAGAAATGGATAAGCTGTACTGCGAGAAATTTTAATCGCTATCGCTATCGGGATCGCTATCGGGATCGACGGATCGTTTGGTCGAGTACGAGTACGATACACCCCTTCCGGGGAAGCCATAATCGCTGTCAGGACCGGGCTCGAAGCCCGCGCAGCGGGCGAAACATTCTTAGCCACGGGCGCAAGCCCGTGGATCCGGAGCAGCAAAGATATCTCAAAGCCCCCGCAGGGGGCGACACAATGAATAGCCACGGGCGTAAGCCCGTGGGCAGGGGTCGGATAAATGAGCGCCCTCTTTCTCGCCATCATCTCGATTATCGGTTTCCTCCTCGCCTATTTTCTCTACGGCCGTTTCCTCCAGCGGAAGATTTTCCGTCTCCTCCCGGATGAAAAAATCCCCTCCCGGGATCGGGAGGACGGGATCGATTTCGTCCCCACCCGCGGCGGGATCCTCTTCAGCCACCACTTCGTCTCCATCGCCGGACTCGGTCCCATCCTCGGCCCGGCGATCGGGGTGATCTGGGGCTGGCTCCCGGCGATGCTCTGGGTGGTTTTCGGCACGATCTTTCTCGGCGCCGTCCACGACTTCGGGACCCTGGTCATCTCGCTGCGCAATGAGGGCCGGTCAATCGGCGAGGTGGTCAGGGATCTGATCGGCTACCGGGCCGGGACTTTAATGATGCTGGTTATCTTCTTTCTCCTCGCCCTGGCGATGGGGGTCTTCGCCTATCTGGTGGCCGTCCTCTTTACCGACTTCTACCCCCAGGCGGTGGTTCCGGTCTTTGCCCTGATGCCGATCGCGATGGGGGTCGGTTACCTGATCTACCGGAAGGGGACCGCCCCCTGGCTGGCGACGGCGGTCGGGGTGGTTTTGATGTTCGCGATGATCGAAGTCGGTATTCGTTACCGGGTGTCGGTTTATCCCGCCTTCCTTCCCGCGGCCGCCCGGCAGTCTCTCCGTTCGGCCGGTCCTTACCCCATCCCGGACGCGGCCGGGGAGTATTTCCAGCGGATCGCGAGACCGGATTGGTCATCCGCCCTCGGGGCGGCGAAGACCAAGGCGGTGGCGCTCTGGGTCTATATCCTGCTGCTTTACGCCTTTATCGCCTCGGTCCTCCCGGTTTGGTTCCTCCTCCAGCCCCGGGACTACCTCAACTCCTACCAGCTCTACCTGGCCCTGCTCCTGATGCTGGCCGGCCTGGCGGTCAGCGGTTCGAGGGTGGTCGCCCCCCCGGTACACGGGGGGATGGAAGGGATGCCGCCCCTCTTCCCTTTTCTCTTTATCACCATCGCCTGCGGGGCAATCTCCGGCTTCCATAACCTGGTCTCCTCCGGGACCACCGCCCGCCAGCTGGGTAAGATCTCCGACGCCCGCTTCATCGGCTACGGGGCGATGCTCCTGGAAGGGCTGCTGGCGGTGCTGGTGATTCTGGCCTGTACCGCCACCTTTGCCGGCCAATCCGAATGGCTGGCCCGCTACGCCGACTACGGCCAGATGGACAAACTCGGCCCCAAACTCAACGTCTTTATCGAGGGGGCGGGAAGTTTCATCGCCCAACTGGGGATCTCCCGCACCTACGCGGTCAGTTTCATCTCGGTGATGGTGGTGGCCTTCGCGATGACCACCCTTGACTCCGGGACCCGGCTGATGCGCTACGACGTGGAGGCGATCGGGAACACCTTCAAGATCCGGCCCTTAAAGAACCGCTATCTCTCCTCCCTGATCGGAACCGCGGCCATCGGCTACTTCGCCCTGATGAAGATCGACGGCGTCGCCGCCGGACTCACCCTCTGGCAGCTCTTCGGGACCACCAACCAGCTTTTGGCCGCCCTCGGCCTCCTGGCGGTCTCGGTCTATCTCTTCGAGATCCGCCGTCCGACCGTTTATACGGTGGTCCCGATGGTGTTTATGCTGGCGGTCGCCCTGGCGGCGATGGTGATCAAGCTGATCGAGTTTTGGGCGGCCGGCAACTGGCCCTTGATCGTCACCGGGGCCGGCATCCTGGTCCTCACCCTCTGGCTGATGGGGGAGGCCCTGGTCCTGGTCCGAATTTTCTGGTTGGCCCGCCGGGAAGCCGGCCGGGTTAAAGGGGGTTGAAGATGGAGGAACGGGAGTGCCTGGTAATTCTCAACCTGATCCGGGGGCTGGGACCGGCCCGGATCCGGAGCCTGATGGCCCATTTCGGTTCGGCTGCCGAGATCTTCCGCCAGCCGTCCTCGGCTCTGGCCCGGGTGCCGGGGATCGGCGCTCAGATCTCCCGGGCGATCCGGAATTGGGAGGAGCTGGAATACGCCGAAGAGTTCCGGCTGATGGAAAAGCTCGATTTAAAGATCCTGACCATCTTCGATCAGGATTACCCGGCCAACCTGAAAGAGATCTACGACCCGCCGTCCGTCCTCTATGTCAAGGGAAACGTGATCCCGGAGGATAAGCCGGCCCTGGCCGTAGTCGGCTCCCGGAGGGCCTCCCGCTACGGCCTCCAGGCCGCGAGGAAACTCGCCGCCGAGATCGCCGGTCGGGGCTTTACCGTGGTCAGCGGACTGGCCCGGGGGATCGATACCGAGGCCCACCGCGGCGCCCTGGCCGGCGGGGGGAGGACCCTGGCGGTCCTGGGCAGCGGCCTGGGGAATATCTACCCCGGGGAGAACCGGGAGCTGGCGGAGGAAATCTCCCGTTCGGGGGCGGTGATCTCCGAATTTCCCATCCGGGCGGTCCCCGACCGGCAGAACTTCCCCCTGCGCAACCGGGTGGTTAGCGGGCTCTCTTTAGGCACGGTGGTGGTGGAGGCGGCCGAACGGAGCGGCGCTTTGATTACCGCCCGGCTGGCGATGGAGCAGGGGAGGGCGGTAATGGCGGTCCCGGGTCGGATCGACAGCTACTCCGCTAAGGGGACCAACGCCCTGATCCGCGACGGGGCGAAGATGGTTTCCGGGATCGACGACATCCTCGGGGAGTTCGAGTACCTCTTCCCCGAACTCCAGCCGCCGTCCGCCGAAGCGCCGCCGGCCTCCCGCCGCCTCGAGAACCTCTCGCCGGAGGAGAAACTGATCTGGGAAGCCCTGGGCGAGGAGGAGATGGATATGGAAGCCCTCCTGGCC
This sequence comes from Candidatus Erginobacter occultus, assembly GCA_030765265.1. Taxonomy (GTDB): domain Bacteria; phylum Auribacterota; class Erginobacteria; order Erginobacterales; family Erginobacteraceae; genus Erginobacter; species Erginobacter occultus. Next base: position 9,673 of record JAVCCZ010000142.1, on the reverse strand, counting down.
CGGACCGGACTCCCCTCGCCGCCGCTTTCCGCCGCCCTGCTTTCGCTGGAGCTGAAGCGGCTGATCAAGCGCCTTCCGGGCAAGGTCTTCATCCGCTCCTGAGCGGGCGGGGATCTCATAGCGCACCGCCGATCTTTCCCTTCTCGCTTTCCTCCGTAGTCTCCGCCCGGCCGCTCTGGTTTTAAGCTTACCAATTCAAAAAAATGGCTCAATCCGGATTTCCCAAAAGAATTTTGTTCATTATGTGTCGCCCGCTGCGCGGGCTACAGATATGAAAGCTATGCGAGACCGAGATAAGCAGCCCCCGCAGGGGGCGAAACTTCTTACTAGCCACGGGCGTCAGCCCGTGGTACTGGATCAGAAAAAATAACTCAGAGCCCCCGCAGGGGGCGACACAATCTCCAGACGAATGATGAGAAATTTCTCTATGGGCAGGGAAAAGATTACCTTGAGCAAATTTCTGTTTATTTCTGAACTTTGAAAGCCGCCACTAACACCCAACCAGCATTGATTAAGGCAACCAACAGGCTTTGGGAAATCCGGATATAGCAAAAAAAATGAATCAACAGTTACGATTCCAATAAGTGTTATGATGATCTGTCTTGAGATAAAAATAACCAGGAGAAGATATCGATGATAACGAAACGCATCTTGATCTCCGCGGTCGGCGGCCTGGCTTTGACAGTATTCTCGCCGTTTTCCCTCGCCGGTGACAACGCAGACTCCGCGCCGCCGGCCGAGACGGCGTCCCCGGGCGAAGCGCCGGCCGCGCCCGCTCCCTCACCGGCCGCGGAGGAGCAGCCTTCCCTGGCCGAACGGTCCGCGGCCGGGGAGATCGTCTGGCTTTCCGACTGGTCCCGGGAAGGGAAAAGTTTGGCCCCGGACGGCTGGGAACTGGACGACAAGAAAAAGCCGATCGAGATGGAACTTTCCGGCCGGGGAGAGGATTCGGTCCTCCGGCTGCGGAGCCGGGACAGTGCCTTCGGGGTTTACCGGGAGGGAGAGATCGACATCCGGGAGTACCCTTTCCTGAACTGGGAATGGAAAGTCACCGAACTCCCCGAGGGCGGGTCGTTCCTCGATAAGGATACCGACGACCAGGCCGCCCAGATCTACGTTTCTTTCGGTTCGCTCTCCTTCTTCAACAAGCCGTTCGTGAAAGCGGTCGGCTACTACTGGTCGAGCACGGTCCCGGTGGGGACCGACGGCCCGGCCCCGACCTGGGGGAAGAGCCGGATGATCGTTCTTCGAAGCGGGGAAGAAGGCCTGGGGCAATGGCAAAGCGAGAAACGCAACGTGGCCGGGGATTATCGGCGGCTCTTTGACGACGACCCTCCGGACGAGGCCAGCGCCGTCCGTCTCTATACCAACTCCCAGCACACCAAAAGCGGGACCGAGGTCTTCTTCCGGAATATTTATTTTTCCCGGGAATGAATTGCCGTCCGGTCTCTCGCCCAGTGAGAAAAATTTATAGCCCGTTAAAAACCCGTAATCGCGCCTGCTCGTTCAATTTGCTGCTAACTGGCAGAGAACCAGTTAAGTCAACAGATCGAGCAGGCCGCGGATGGGGATGGCGGCCCAGTCGGGGCGGTTGTTGAGTTCATAGTTCAGCTCATAGGCCGCCTTCTCCAGGAGGAAGAGGTCGAGGAGAGCGTCTTCTTCCTTCCGTTCGGCGGGGAGCAGGCCGGGGGATCCAGCCATTATCCGGCGGTAGGAATCGAGAAAAGCCCCGCTGACCGCCCGGTACCAATCCGCGGTCCGGGCAAAAATCTCTTCCGGGTCCGGCCTTTTCCGGGGGGAAAGGAATATCGGGCCCAGGGCGGCGTAGTGGAAGGATCGGACCATCCCGGCGACGTCGACCAGGGGGGAACGTTTCCGCCGCCGTTCCTCCAGGGACCGGGCCGGTTCGCCTTCGAAGTCGATGATCACGGCGTCGCCTCCGGTATAGAGGAGCTGGCCGAGGTGGTAGTCGCCGTGGATCCGGATCCTGGACCCGGTGGCCCGGCCGGAATCGCGGCCGCCGATTTTCCCGCGCAGCCGGTCTCTCCGGCCCAGGAGTTCCCGTCCGGCCTGGCCGGTCTCCGGGTCCAGCTTCCCGATCATCCTCTCCAGCGCTTGTAGACCCCGGTCGAGCAGTTCTTCGGCCGAGCGGCGCCCCTGCTCCCGGTCGGATTCCTCTTCCGGTTCGGCGGCGAAGGCGGGGTCGTCGGGGTCGGAGGCGAGGGCCCGGTGGAGCTGAGCGGTCCGCTCCCCCAGTCTCCGGGCGAAGGGGAGGTACCCTTCCCGGGCCCGGGCGGCTTTTTCCGGCCCGGCGGCGTCGAGGAAACGGGAGACCTCGTCCAGGGTGTAACTCCAGCCGTCGTCGAGGTGTTCGACGAAGCTCTGGAGGATCCCGGCCGAGGCCGTCTCCACCCCGGGCAGCGTCAGCTTGATCATCCCGGCAAAGGGCGGGGTCCGGTCGAATCCGGTTTTCTCGGTGAGAAAACGGGTGATCTCGATCTCCGGGTTGAGTCCCGCCTCCGGCCGCCGGTAGAGCTTGAGGATAAACTCCTTTCCGTAGAGAAACGAGGTATTGGACTGCTCCTTCCCCAGGACCTTTGACTCCGGGATTGTAACGATTTCTTCCGCCCGGTCCCGGAGGACCTGCCCCGCTGTGCCCCGGATAGTTGCTCCCCCTTCTTGAAGGGTTTTCTCCCCGGAAATCAGGTGGAAACAACCCTCCCGGAACCGCTGGTCCCAGGCCGCGTCGTAGAGACGGCCGGTCTCCCCTCCGTTGCCGACCAGGGCCAGGACCGCCCCGGGGTCTTCGGGAGGCATCTCGCTGCCGGCACCGTAAGCCAGGGGCAGGAGGTAGGATTCCTTTCCCCCGTCCCGGTAGGAAACGGCGACGAGCAGGAAGCGTCCCGGTTCTCGCCCCCCCGGGAGAGGGAGCGAAGCTTCGATCCGGACTTCCGCCATCTCCCGGGCCTTCCCTCCGAACCAGCGGGCCCGGTCGAGAAAATCCGGCAGCAGTTTCTCCAGGCGCTTTTGGAAGGGCGGCTGGAAGATGTCCCCCGGTTTTTCTCCGGGGGAAAGTCGGATTGTCGGGTACTTAACCATAGCAAATTCAGTATAACAACATTACGTTCCGGTTTCCCGGAAAAAATCCCGCTCCCCCGGTTTACCGATTGCCGGGGAGGAGGTCCCCTGCTAAACTGTTCACTATGAAGATACTGGTATTGAATTGCGGAAGCTCCTCGGTCAAGTTCCAGGTGATCGAGACCTCGAAGGAACTCTTCGAGCACCGGGCCAACGTGGTCCACGCCCGGGGAGTGGTCGAACGGGTGGGGGAGGAGGACGCGATCGTCAGCTGCCGGTTCGGGGACGGGGAAGAGTTCGAATCGGTGGAACCGGTCGCCGGCCACCGGGAGGCGATCGAGCGGATCATCGGCCTCCTCCTCGAGGGAGAGAACGCGGTCCTGGAGCGGATCGAGGAGATCGAGGCGGTCGGCCACCGGATGGTCCACGGCGGGGAGGAGTTCGCCGATTCGGTCCTGATCGACGAGAAAGTCCTGGCCCGGATCCGGGAATGTTCCGATCTCGCGCCCCTCCACAACCCGGCCAACCTGAAAGGTTACGAGGCCGCCCGTCAGATCCTCCCCGCCGCCCCCCAGGTCGCCGTCTTCGACACCGCCTTCCACCAGACGATGCCCCCCGCCTCCTATCTCTACGCCATCCCGCTTCAGTATTACCGGAAATACCACGTCCGGAGGTTCGGCTTTCACGGGACCAGCCACCGTTACGTCTTTTACCGCTACTGCCAGTTGGTGGGAAAGGACCCGGCCGAAACCTCCGCCGTTACCTGCCACCTCGGCAACGGGGCCTCGATCGCGGCCGTGAAGGGGGGACGGAGCCTTGACACCTCGATGGGGCTGACCCCGCTGGAGGGTCTGGTGATGGGGACCCGCTCCGGCGATCTCGACCCGGCCATTCACCAGTTCCTGATGGAGAAGGAGGGGCTGGACATCGATGGTTTTACCAGGATCCTGAACAAGAAGTCGGGGATGTTGGCCTTGAGCGAAAAGACCAACGATATGCGCGAGATCCTGGCCGCAGCCGCCGCCGGGGACGAGACCTGCGCGCTCGCCCTCGATATCTACTGCCATCGTTTGAAGAAGTACATCGGGGCCTACCTGGCGGTTCTCAATGGGGCCGACGCCGTCATCCTGACCGGCGGGGTGGGGGAGCGGGCAACCCCCGTCCGGCAACTGGCCCTCTCCCATCTCGATTTTCTCGGCCTGGATCTCGACCGGGAACTGAACCGGGAAATGAGCGGGCAAGAGGGACGGATCTCCCGGGAGGGTTCCCGGGTGGAGATCTATGTCATCCCCACCGACGAGGAACTGGTGATCGCCTGGGATACCTACCAGTGCGTTACCGGCGGAAGATGAACAACACCAGCGCGGTGATGAAGATTATGGAGGGCTTGGCCGGTCGATCCCGTGACAAGCTGGCCCGGGTCAGCCGGGGCGGCCGGGTGGGGATGCTCTTTGCCGAGATCAAGGATGCCGACGGCAACCGGAAAGGCGAGCCCGGTTTCCGCGCCCGGGTGGAGCAGATCCTCTACCTGGCCCGCGCCGGAGAGGCGGAAAAATATTATGGCTTCGGGGCGATCCAGATGGCTCTGGCCGTCCGGGCCTGGGATATCTGGGAGAAACTCTGGCGGGAGAAGTATCCCGACCGGGGTGACGAATGGGAGCGCGGCTACGACCATCACCTGATGCGGCTCTGGCGGGAGCGGGTCCGCGAACTCTTTGCCGAGCATCACCAGGAGCGGATGATCCCGATGCCGCTGGAGGAATATGTCTCCCGGCTGCTGGACGGCGATCTCAACGAAGAGACCGCGGGGGAACTCGCCGCCTTTTTCCACAAGGCCTTTCACGAGTGAGCCACCCTCTCCAAATATTATGAACCGCAGAGGACGCAAAGAAAGTTTTTAGTTTTTGTTTGAGAAATTGGCCGCCGTTACAAGATCTAAAGCATTCCCGGATAGACATCCGCAGCGGCGCATAAATAAATAGAATTCTCTTCGCGTCCTTTGCGTCCTCCGCGGTTCAATTATTTAAGTTGTTTCTTCGCGGTGAATATATTTTCAGTGGGTTTGTTAATGAGCGAGCAGTTGTTATTGAGCAGCATCCGCGGCGTCCTGGCCCGGCTGGAGGAGACGATCATCTTCCAGCTGATCGAGCGGGCCCAGTTCCTCCGCAACCCGGTCATCTACCAACCGGGGGCTTTCGGCGATATCCTGGCCGGCGAGAGCCTGGTCGATTTTCACCTGAAGGAGATCGAAAAAGTCCACGCCCGGATCCGGCGTTATACCAGCCCCGACGAGCACCCCTTCTTCCTCGATCTCCCGGAACCGATCCTCCCCCCGCTGGCTTACTCCGAGAACCCGCTCCGTCCCAATACGGTCAACATCAACCCCCGCCTGCGGATCGTCTACGAGGAGGAGGTCGTCCCCACCATCTGCCGTCCCGGGGACGACCGACAGTATGGTTCGAGTTCGCTCTGCGACGTGATCTCCCTGCAGGCGATCTCCAAGCGGGTCCACTACGGGAAGTTCGTCGCCGAGAGCAAGTTCCAGGTTGCCCCGGAGGAACTCTCCTCCCTCTGTCGGAGAGGGGACAAGACCGGGCTCCAAGCGGCGATCACCGAACCCGAGGTTGAACAGGCGGTCCTCGACCGGGTGGGGTTGAAGGCCCGAACCTACTGCCGGGAACTCTCCGGGGAGGGAGGGGATCCCAAGATCGAGCCCGCCCGGGTGGTCGAGATCTACCGGGACTGGATCATCCCCCTGAACAAGGACGTCCAGGTCGCCTACTTGCTGGAGACCCGGGGCTGACCCCGCGAGCGATCTCCGGGCTTGTCAGGGAGCGGCGGAAATGTTAAAGTGAACGAAAATGGAATTGGAGCAGTGGGGACGGCGGCCCGCCGGCCGGTACCGATCCCCTCGCTTCCTGAAACCGCAACCCGGCGCCTTCGGCGCGCGGGAAAGTATGGAGGTAGAAAAGTATGAAGAGAAAGGTTCCGACCAAGACGCGAAAAGAAGCCTACACCATCTCGACCGAGTGGCTGGAAGGCCTGCTCCAGTCCGACGACAACGCTCCGGCGATGAAGCCGATGTCCGCGGTCATCACCAACAAGGCGGGGAAGAAGAATACTGTCCTGATCCGGCCGATCAAGCCGGAAGAGATCGACCCCATCCTCCAGTTTCTCAAGCTGACCCTCGACGCCGAGTACGACTACTACGACATCGTCGGCGCCCGGGTCTTCGCCGAGCTGCTGGCGATGAAGCGGCGGCGGCTGAAGGACCAGTACTTCTTCCTCGGCCTGAATAACGGCCGCCTGGTCGGGATCGCCAACGGCCGGTTGATGGACGAGGAGATCAACATCAGCCTCCACACCCTGACCTTTGAACGGCAGGTTAACGCCGGCGGGGTCCTCTTCTACTCCAAGTGCTGGTACGCCTTCGAGGTCTGCGGCGCCGATGAGTTCTGGGCCACCTTCGAGAGCTACAACGGCTGGATGATGGCGGGCTTGCGGATGGCGCTGCCTTCCTACCCCTGGCCGGATATGCAGCACGAGCTGGGCGGGGCGAAGATCTTCTACCTGACCCGGGAACTCTGGGAGTCCAGCATCAAGAAAGAGTACCTGGAACAGGTAGCCCGGACCAAGTACAAGACGGCCACCAAGGATCTGATCGCCAAGAACGAGAAGCTGATCATCCCCAAGGCCCTGGAGATTTAACTCCAATTGGAAAGTAGCACAGACATTCCTGTCTGTGGACGAAGAAAGCCCCGGGAGTAACCCTCCCGGGGCTTTTTCTGTTTCGGTAGCACGGGCATTCCTGCCTGTGTCCCCCCCGCTGCACAGATAAGACTGTCTGTGCTACTCAACCTCGGTCCGGCCTTCCTTGATCGCCAGGGCGATCTTCTCGGCGGTGATCGGGAGGCGCTTGATCCGGATGCCGAGGGCATTCTCGACGGCGTTGGCGATTGCCGGGGCGACCGGGATCATCGTGTGCTCCCCGATCCCCCGGGCGCCGTAGGGTCCGTCGTGCTGGAGCGATTCGATCCCCATAATCGGGATGATCTTGTCCGGGATATCGAGGGCGGTGGGGATCTTGTAGTCGGTGAAGTTGGGGTTGAGTATCGCCCCGTCCTCGCCGAAACGCATATCCTCGTAAAGGGCCGTGGCCAGCCCCTGCATAAAACCGCCGATTATCTGACCTTCGACCAGGGACGGGTTGAGGACCCGGCCGCAGTCAAAGCCCTCGGCGGCTTTCAGGACCTTGACCTTCCCGGTCTCCTTGTCGATCTCCAGGACCACGCCGCCGGCGCCCACGGTATAATGCGGGTTGGGATGGCCGCCCTGGCTGGTCTCGACATCGCAGACAGTGGTCATAAACTCGGGCATAAACATTCCGTGGCCGGTGATCGGGCCCCCCCGGAAGGTCCCGTCCTCCATCATAATCCCCTCGATAACGAAGTCCTTGAAGGCGATGGCGAAGTCGGGGTCGGTATGGCACTTGACCTGCTCGTCTTCCAGGTAGAGCGATTCCGGGTTGTACTTGTAGGCTTTCCCGATGGTCGCAAAGATCCGGTCGCGGGCGTCGAGCGCGGCGCGCTTGACGGCGTTTCCGCAGGACCAGGTCACGTGGCTGGCCACGGTCTGCCACTCGTAGGGGTTGCGGTCGGTGTCCGGACACTCGGTCCGGATCTTCCCCATCGGGACGGTCAGGACCTCGGCGGCGATCTGGGCCATAACCGTGAGCAACCCCTGGCCCATATCGATCCCGGAGACCAGGATGTTGAGACTGCCGTCCTCGCTGAACTTGAGGAAGGCGGAGGAGGAGGCGTTGGGGGGCATTGCCGGGCCTTTCCAGGCGGAGGCGATTCCTTTCCCAATGACCTTGTTGGGATCTTTGGATTTCTCCGGCTTGTCAAAATCGATCGCTTTTGCCACCTCGTTCAGGCACCGGGAGAGATCGTTCTCGGTCATCCCCGCTCCGTAGGTGAGCGGCATCCCCCGCTTGAGGACGTTCTTGAGCCGTAACTCGAGCGGGCTCATCCCCAGCTTCGCCGCCAGCCGGTCGATATGGGACTCCACGCTGAAGAGCATCTCCGAGTAGCCGAAACCCCGGTAGGGTCCGGCCGCCGGGAGGTTGGTGTAGATGCAGTAGGAGTCGATCTTCAACGCCGGGAAGAAGTAGGGCCCGGTGGCTGAGAGGGCGGAGGAGTTGACCACGTTGGCCCCGTACTCGACGTAGGGACCGGCATCCCAGAAGTTCTCCATCTCGAAGGCGGTCAGCTTACCGTCCTTGGTGGCGCCGATCTTGATTTTGGTCTCCACCGCCTGGCGCATATAGGTATTATAAAATTCCTGGTCCCGCCGCCAGTTGACTTTAACCGGCATCCCCTTGACCTTGGTGGCGAAGGCCGCCGCCAGGATCTCCATCGTCACCCCGGCCTTTCCGCCAAACCCGCCCCCGATAAAGGGGGTGATCACCCGGACGTCGGTATGGGTGAAGCCGAGCGGGGCCAGCGCCCCGACGAAAAGGTGCCGCTGGGTGTGGGGGGACTGGGAAGAAGACCAGACCGTCAGTCTCCCCGAGTGGTCGCAGAGTCCGACCGCGATATGCGGTTCCATACAGCAGTGGGCGTAACGGGGTATATGGTAGGTATCTTCCAGAACGACATCCGATTCCTTGAAGGCTTTCCCCAGATCGCCCCGCCGGATCTTTCGGTGATGGGCGATATTCGTCCCCCCCTTGGGGAAGAACCAGGGGACGTGCTCGTATTCGCCGAGGTCGGGATGGATCAAGGTTCTCTTGTTCTTGAGCGCCTTGACCTGATCGAAGATCGGGGTGGTGCGCTTATAATCCACCTTGACCAGTTTCGCGGCTCTTTTCGCGATCTTCGGGTCCCGGGCGATCACCGCCGCCACCTGTTCCCCGACGAAGCGGACCCGGTCCTGGGCCAGGATATAGCGGTCCTGCATATAGAGGCCGAACTTGTAGGGGAAGTCCTTCCCGGTAACGACCGCCACCACCCCGGGGACTTTTTTTGCCTTTGAGGCGTCGATATTCCTGATCAGGGCGGAGGGATAGGGACTTTCGATGATCTCCGCGTAGAGGAGGTTCGGTCCGAACTCCAGGTCGTCCACGTACTGGGCGGCGCCGGTTACCTTCTCTTTCCCGTCAATCCGGGGAAATGAATGACCCACTACTTTGGTTGTTTCCATAGTGTTCTCCCTGCTCTTCGTGTCTTGGTGGCGAAACGAGCTATTTTTTAGCGACTTCCAGGATGGCGTCGATGATGGCGGTGTAGCCGGTGCAGCGGCAGAGGTTGCCGGCGATCGCTTCCTGGACTTCCCCCCGGTTCGGTTTCGGATTTTTCTGCAAAAACGCGGTGGCGGTCAGGATCATCCCGGGAGCGCAGTATCCGCACTGGAACGAGTTGTGTTCAATAAAGGCGTCCTGGAGCGGGGTGGTCTTTCCCCCTTTCATAATCCCCTCGACGGTGGTTATCTTCTGTCCGTCCGCCTCGATGGCCAGGATGATGCAACTTCTGACCGGATCCCCGTTGAGAAGAACCGTGCAGGTTCCGCAGTCTCCCTTCCCGCATCCGTATTT
>JAVCCZ010000022.1 GCA_030765265.1 Candidatus Erginobacter occultus | reverse complement strand
AACCTGGTCCGGAACCGGGTCCGGCCCTACTACCTCTACCAGTGCGATATGTCGGAGGGGCTGAGCCACTTCCGGACCCCGGTCGGGAAGGGGATCGAAATCATCGAGAGCCTGATCGGCCACACCTCAGGCCTGGCCGTCCCCACCTACGTCATTGACGCCCCGGGAGGCGGTGGGAAGATCCCGGTGATGCCCCAGTACCTGATTTCCTGGAATACCAACAAGGTGATCCTCCGCAACTTCGAGGGGGTGATCACCACCTACAAGGAGCCGGACTCCTACCGGCCGGTCTTCTGCGACCGCAACTGCGACGACTGCCGCCTCTCCCTGAAGCTGGATGAGGCCGAGGAGTACAAGGCCCTGGGGATCGAGCAACTCCTGGCCGACCACGACACCGCGGTCTCCCTGGTCCCGGCCGGGAATCTCCGGATCGGGCGGCGGGAGGAGAACGGCGGGCCGGCGGACCCGGATCCGGAATGAGCGGATTCGACCGGATCGAGCAGCTCGGCTCCTCCCTCATTCAGCACGGCCCGGCCAACCAGCGGGTCTACCTGATGACGCCGGCCATCCGGGACCTTACGGACCTCCCGGCCCGGCTGATCGAGTTCGCCCGGGAGCGGGGCTATACCAAGGTCTTCGCCAAGTTCCCGGAGTCGGCCCGCGGCCTCGTCGAGGCGGCCGGCTACGAGATCGAGGGCAAGGTGGAAGGGTACTACCGGGGAGAAACCGCGGCGCTCTTCGCCGGCTATTACCTCGATCCGGCCCGCCGAGAGGGTGACCGGGGAGAAGCTCTCCGGATCCGGGAGCTGGCCCTGTCCCGGGCGGGGGCGGATGAGAAACCTGCCGAAGTCGCGCCGCGGCGTCTCACCGCCGACCAGACCGAGGCGGCCGCCGAACTCTACCGGGAGGTCTTCGAGTCCTACCCCTTTCCGATTCACGACCCCGCTTATCTCCGCCGGACGATGGAGTCTAACGTCGACTACTACGGGATTATGGAGGGGGAACGCCTGATCGCCCTGGCCTCGGCGGAGAAGGACCCCGAATCACTGGCGGCGGAGATGACGGATTTCGCCACCCGGAAAGAGGCCCGGGGCCGGTCCCTGGCCGGCCTCCTGCTGGAGAGGATAGAAGAGGATCTGCGGGCCGCCGGGTACCTGACCGGCTTTACCATTGCCCGGGCTATCTCGGCGGGGATGAACATCACCTTTGCCCGGGCCGGCTATCGTTTCGGGGGGCTGCTCTGGAACAATACCCAGATCTGCGGCCGGCTCGAGCCGATGAACATCTGGTATAAAAGCCTCCGGCCGGGTGATGGCGCAAAGCGCGGAGAGCATAGCGCATAGCGCCCGGGCCGGATTCTGGGGCTCTATGCTCTCTGCGCTATGCTTACGCCTGGAAGCTGGGGATAATCTCCAGGGCGGCGGCGGTGATCTCGTCCACCACCCCCTGGAGCCAGCGGGTTCCGGCTCCGGCGACGGGAGGGGAGAGTTTTTGAATCACCTCGATATAACTTCCCCCGGTCTCCCGCCGGAGATGGTCGACCGTCTCCACGAACGGGTCCCGTTTCTCCGCCCCTGATTCTTCGCCCCGCGCCCGGAGGAAGAGTTCCTCCAGCCGGTGGCGGGCCTGATAAAGTTCTTCCTTGCGTTTCCCGCACCGGGAGCTGTTTTCTCCGCCCCGTTCCCGGGCGTGGAGCCGGGCGCTCTCGGGAAGTTTCTCCGCAAAGGCGATCAGCCGCTTGACCCGCTCCTTCAAGCCCAGATCGATCTTGGCGATTGCTCCCCGGAGGAGTTCCTCCCGGAAGAAGTCGCCGGAAAGGAAGAGCGGCCGAACGTGGAGGTACCAGCGGCGCAGCGCGATCAGGTTGGCGATGTAGTTGATGTTGTTGAGCGTCCGGCCCTGGACCGCGCCGTAGAGGCCGGGGTGATGGGGGACGGTCCGGGCGGGGGCGGATGAACCGAGGATCATCTTCCCGTCCTCGGGGGCGTCCTTGCGGAGGATCGTCCCCGCGGCCACCACCACCCCGAAGCCGACCCGGACCGGGCCGACCAGGCCGCCCTGCCCGCCGAGGAAGATCGGCGGCTCCTTGAGCATCACACCCCGGGGGACATCCCCGATCAAAGAGGGGGTGGCCTTGTCCCCGTTGGGGGTGAAGTTGAAGTGGATGTAGGAACTCCCCACCTCGCTGTGATCCTTCCGGCTGGTGCCCCCCGCCATCAGGCAGTCGCAGAAGTTGATCAGCGACCCCAGGGTGACGAAGGGGAAGAGAATGGTCTGCTTCAGCCCGACGCAGTGGGCCCCCCCGGCTTGTTCCTCGATCAGACATCCCTCCCGGATCTGCGCCCCCAGTCCCAGGGAAGTCTTGGCGAGGAAGGTCGCCTGCTGGAAATAACCGGCCTTCAGTTCCGCCCCCGGCCCCACCTGGCAGTTGACGATGGTGGCCGGTCCCTCGAAGCCGAGGGTGGCCCCGGCCATCACCAGGGTGTCGTCCCCGAAGAGCCGGCAGCCGGGGTAGATGGTGACCCGGTCGGGGGAGATCCGGTCCGGGTTGACGTCCTCCCCGATCTCCACCGTCTCCGGGGCCAGGATCTTGACACCGCGTTCGATTAAAAGTTTTGCCTTGGACTGGTTATTGTCGCTCATAATTTGTTTCTCCGGTTGGGGAATGGGGAATAGCGGCGAAGTAATCGGTAATCAGTGATCAGTAATCCGGTCGCTATGCTCTCGGCCCTTTGCCCTTTGCGAAACCGTACCACTTTTCGCTCAGCCGGCTCAGGTCGGGGAAGACGGCCAGGTAGATAAAGATCCCCGCCAACAGCAGGGTCAGGAGCAGGTAGGGGAGGCTGAACCAGGAATCGGCCAGGGCGAAGAGGCCGCCGGCGGCCGGAACCCAGCCGTAGCGGAACAGGAGGCGGAAGATCGCGGGCCGGCCGGCCGCCAGGAGGCCGAAGGGAAGAGCGAGGAGGAAGACCGGGTCCCGGAAGAACAGGGCGGCGGCCGCCCCCGCCGCCGAGGCCGCCAGGCCGATGATTTTAACCCGGGGCCGGTTGATCCGCTCGATGAAATTATTCCGGGTGGCGACCAGTTCCGCCGGGGCTTTGGTCGGACCGATTACGGCCGACCCGATAAGGCTCAAGGCCCGCCCCAGCCGCTCCCGGTCGAGTCCCTCCCTAACCAGGGCGTCGATCTCGCCGAAGACGAACTCGCCGTCGGCCAGTCCTTCCGCCGCCAGGTCGAGGGTGGGCAGGGCCGAGATCTCCACCATCGCCCCCAGTTCGTCCTCGATCTGGGAGTGCTCCTTGGCCTTGTGGAAGGAGTCGATCGTCTCGTGGACCATCCCGTCGGCGATATAGTGGGAGACGATCCCGAGAAACCGGGCGGTCCGCTTCCGGTTACCCTTCAGGAAGGCCCGCCGGGCCCGGTAAAGGGCGGCCCTGGTCGTCCGCCGGGCCTTCGGCCAGGTATGGGTCAGGGTCCGCCGACGGTCCGGCTCCACCGAGCCCTCGATCAGGGGGTCCCGGGGGAGATCGAACGCCGCGGCCATCGCCGCCGCCATCCTCTTGTGGTCACGCCAGAGCATTTAAAAAGATTTTCCCGGTGAGACAAAGATATTAGCACGGATCATTTAGAGGGAGAAAAGAAAATGGCGGAAAAAGCGGGCTTGACGGCCGGGCCGACAGCCCTTATCTTTAAAGAAGCCGACTATGTCCGTAAGACGGTAAAACCCTAATTTATTGACGGAGGGAGTTAAGATGAAAAAGTGCGCGATTCTAATGTTGGCGGCCGGGCTTATTCTCGGCGCTGCCGCGGCCTCGTCCCAAGCGGAAGAGCTGAATATCCAGGCGTTGATCGACGGGGCCGCCACCGGAGAAACGGTCCTGATTCCGGCCGGCATTTACCGGGTCAACCTGGTCCTCAAGGCCGGGGTGATCCTGGAAGGCGCGGGAGCCGAAACGACTATCCTCGATGGCGGCGGCGTCGGCCCGGTGATCGTGGCCGAAGGCGGGGGAGTGGTCAAGGGCTTTACCATCACCAACGGGATCGAGGGGGTCAAGGCCTCCGGCGGCCCGGCCGGGATCTTCGAGAACGTCATCACCGGAAACTCCGGCAGCGGCATCCGGGTCGGGGGGGGATCGGCCGTGATCGTCAACAACCTGATCTCCGGCAACCGCGGCGCCGGGATCGACACCGCCCGGGCCTTTATCCTGGCGGTCAACAACACCGTCTGCGGGGGAGAAAGGGGTTTCGGCTTCTGGAAGTCTCCCGGCTCCATCGCGGCCAACAACCTGGTCGCTCTCTCCCGGGTCGGTCTGGGACGGGACGAGGAGTCCGAACCGGATTTCTTCAACAACCTGCTGACGGGGAACATAACCGATTTCTCCCCCTTTGACTTCCCGGGGGAAAATTTCCGGGAACCGGCGCCCGCGGCGGGCTGCCGTCTGGACGAGGACTCTCCTTACCGGGAATCCGGGGCCCCGGTGGAGGGGGTTCCGGAAGAGCTGACCGCCGGGATCGGCGCCCTCCTTCCGGCCGCCTTTCCCCTGGAGACCTACCTGGGGATAATGGCGGAGGCCGGCTCCCGGGAGCCGGGAGAACAGACCCTGGTCGAGTACGAACTGCTCGACGAGCCGGGCATCTTCAGGGTCTCCACCTTCTTTCCCCGACCGGAGTTCAAGATCGCCTCCTCCACGGAGGCCACCAGGATCGATGACCCGATGGCCGTTGATCGGGAGAGCGGCGAGCGCTTGATCGAGCGGCTGGTCGCGGACGACCCATCCGCGGTCGAGGTCTGGGGCTGGGGCGGGGTCGACTACCCCCGGGAAGACGACCGCTACGTCCTGGAGAGTTTCTTCACCAAGCCGGAGTCCTACTTCGTCTCCCTTGACGGCCAGCTTAATTTCATCCGGGAGACCAACTTCGCCCGGATCCGGGTCCTGATACCGGAGGGATACCGGATCGAGTCTTTCTCCCCCGAAGGCGAGATCGACCCCGAAACCGGCGCGGTCACTATCCTCAACCCCGCCCGGGAGCTTATCGAGATCAACCTCACCCTCTCCCCGCTCTGAAACCCCGGTATTATTAGATTAGATCTACACCGGTATTCATCGGAAGATACAACATCGGCTAGGCATTAATTCCCTCACCTATGAAACCAAAGGTGTATATTGAGACCACCGTTGTAAGCTACTACACGGCCTGGCCCAGCCGTGATGTTGTCATCGCCGGTCACCAGCAGATCACTCGGGAATGGTGGTCTCAGAGCCTTCCGCGGTTCGATCCGGCCATCTCGGAACTGGTGATGGAAGAAGCGGGCCGTGGAGACCCTCAAGCAGGCAAAGCAAGACTCGAAGCGCTGGCCGATTTTCCCATATTGGTTCCCGGTAATGATGCCGGGCTCATAGCCGACGCAATGATCGAAAAGGGACTGATCCCACGGGAATACATCAACGACGCACTTCACATTTCGATTGCGGCAACCAATGGAATCGACTATCTCTTGACCTGGAATTGCCGGCATCTTGCCAACGCGATTATCCAGAGTAGTATCCGATCTTTGGTGGAGTCTTTCGGTTATGCCTGTCCTGTCATCTGTACCCCGGAAGAGTTGATGGAGGAACTGATATGAATTCCGATCCCATCGTTGAAGAAGTTCGTCGTCATCGGCAAGAATACGCGCGACAGTTTAACTACGACACCAGTCAAATCCTTTCCGATTTGATGCGTCGCTCCGCCACCCACCAAAAGCGATTGGTTTCTTGCCCGCCGAAGTCCGCGGAATCCCGTCGAACAGCTTGAAGCCCGGCAGTGCAGTGCAGCCTGGTGTTGACTGGCGCCCCCGAGGCAAAATCACACCCCGATATTCTATCCCTTCTTATTCTCAGTGGTTAATAATATGAAGGGAAAGAAGTGAATGCCGGGAAACGCTTTGACGCGGTGGGGATCGGGCGCAACTGTGTCGATTACCTGGCCCTGGTCGCCTCCCTCCCCCCGACGCCAAGGACCCGGTGAAGGATAAGTTTATACTGTCACTATGAGCGTTCTGGTTGAGGTCCTGATCCACGGCGGCGCCCTGGCCGTCTTCTTCGGGCTGGAAGGCGCCTTTCCCTTCTTTCCCGGCCGGACCGGCCGCCTCCGCCACGCCTTCCCCAACCTCTCCCTGGCCCTGCTGGCCGCGGCCGCTTCCGGCTTGGTCGCTCTCCTGCTCGCCTTCCGCCCGGCCGCCGGGGCCGTTGGTTACGGCCTCCTCCCCGGCTGGGGCTCGCCCCCTGGCTCGCCCTCCCGGCCGCCGTGTTGATCTTCGACTTCTGGATGTATCTCTGGCACCGTCTCAACCACCGCTTTCCTCCACTCTGGCGGCTCCACCGGGTCCACCATATCGACCCTGAGATGGACGCCACCACCGCGGTCCGCTTCCACCCCCTGGAGGTGGCCCTGGGGGCCCTGGCCCGGGTCGGGGTCTTTGTCCTGGTCGGGATCGGCGGGGTCCAGGGGCTGGTCTACGCCCTGGTCTTTCACCCGGTGATTATCTTCCACCACAGCAACATCGCCCTCCCGGAGAAGTGGGACCGGCGGCTGCGTGTTCTGATCGTCACCCCGAATATGCACCGGGTTCACCATTCGGTCGAACGAGCGGAGACCGACTCCAATTACGGCAGCGTCTTCTCCTTCTGGGACCGGTTGGTCCGTACCTTCCGGAAGCGCCGCGACACCCGGACCATCACCTTCGGCATCCCCGAATTCCGGGGGCGGAGATGGAACCGCCTCGGGGGGATGCTGCTCAATCCCTTTAAAGGAGCCTCACGATGACCGAATCAATCTTCAAAGTCCGGGACCTGGTTAAAAAAGCCGCCGCCGGGGAACTCCTTGACCGGGAAGATCTCGAATACCTCTTCCGGCTCGACCACCATTCTCCGGCCGGGGGGCTGCTGATGGGGGCGGCCGACGAACTTTCCCGGTCCGCCGGCGGGGGCCGGGCCGAGATCCACACCCAGATCGGCCTCAACCTCGCCCCCTGCCCCCGCAACTGCCGCTTCTGCGCCTTTGCCGCCGTCAACGGGGTCTTTCGGGAGAAGTCGGAACTCAGCCCGGAAGAGGCGGTGGAGATGGCCCGGCGGGCCGAGGCCGAAGGCCCCAACGCCGTCTTTTTGATGGCCACCGCCGACTATTCCTTCGGCCGGTTCGTCGAGATCGGCCGGGAGATCCGCTCCCGCCTGAAACCGGAGACGGTGTTGATCGCCAACGTCGGGGATTTCGACGAGCAGGGGGGGCGGCGGCTGAAGGAGGCCGGCTTTGCCGGCATCTACCACGCGGTCCGGCTGGGGGAGGGGAGGGATACCCCGATCCCCCCCGAGAAGCGGTTGGCCACCTTCCGGGCCGCCCGGGAGGCGGACTTGAGGCTGGGGACCTGCGTCGAGCCGGTCGGGCCCGAACACACCGCGGAGGAGCTGGCCGAGAAGACCCTGATCGGCCGGGAGGCCCGCCCCTGTTACAGCGGCGCGGCCCGCCGGATCTCCATCCCCGGCACCTCCCTGGAAAATCACGGAATGGTCAGCGAGTCCCGGATGGCCTACCTGGTGGCGGTGGTCCGGCTGGCGATGGGTCCGGAGGTAATCGGCAACTGCACCCACGAACCCAACGTCCCCGGGGCGGCCGCCGGGGCCAACCTCTTCTGGGCCGAGGTCGGCTCCAACCCCCGCGATACCAGCGCCGAGACCTCCAAGGGACGGGGGCTGGGGGTGGAGGCCTGCCGGAAGATCCTCGAAGAGGCCGACTACCGGGTTCTCGACGGACCCTCGAAAATCTACGGTTAGATGGAAGATATTTTATTCAGCGTGATCGTCCCCGTCCGCGACGAGGAGCGGATGATCGGCCCCGCCCTGGAGCGGCTGGAGACGTCGTTCGCGCCGGGGGAGGCGGAGCTGATCGTGGTTGACGGGCAAAGCCGCGACCGGACGGCCGAGATCGCCCGCTCGCGGCCCCGGGTCCGGGTTATCCCTTCTCCCCCCGGCCGAGGGGGCCAGCTCAACCGGGGGGCGGAGTCGGCCCGGGGTGAGATCCTCCTCTTCCTCCACGTTGACGCCGCCCTTCCCCCGGGGGCCCCGAATCTGATCCGGGCCGCGTTGGCCGAACCCGGGTCGGTCGGGGGCTGTTTCCGGATTGCCACCGAGGCCGCCCCCGGGCGGGGCCGGCTTTACCGGCTCCTGCTCAAGACCGCCGACTGGCGTTCCCGCTATACCCGCCGCCCCTATGGGGACCAGGCCGTCTTCGTCAAAAGGGAGGTCTTTGAAAAGCTGGGGGGGTTCCGGGATTACCCGATAATGGAGGATTTGGATTTCTCCCGGCGGCTGGCCCAGGAAGGGCGGATTGTCCGCCTCCCCGCCCGGGTCCGGGTCTCCGGGCGGCGGTGGGAGAAGAACCTGCTGGGAAATTTTCTCAAGCTGAAGACCTTTCCGCTCCTCTTCCGTCTCGGGGTTCCGCCGAAGAGGCTGGCCCGGCTCTACCGGGAGGTCAGGTGAGCGGGGTAACCACGATCAGGGTCGGTGGCCCAGGCCGCCGGCCTGGGCAAGTACTTCGCCCGGTTCCGGATCCGGGGGGAGAGAGTTTAATCGAGTAAAATGACGGACGGAAGGATAATATATCTGCTCTTTGCCCGCCGCCCGGAGGCCGGAGAGGTAAAACGGCGGCTGGCGGCGGAGATCGGCGCGAAGGAAGCGGCGGAACTCTACTCGGCATTTCTCGGCGATATCCTGGGCGCGGTCCGCCAATCCGGCCGGCCCTTCGCGATCGGCTGCACCCCGGCCGCGGCGGTCGATTACTTTCGCACGCTGGCCCCGGAGGCGGCGGAGGTCTTCGCCCAGGAAGGCGGAGACCTGGGTGAGCGGATGGCCGCCGCCTCGGACAGGTTCTTCCGGGCCGGTTACGGCCGGGTGGTGATCATCGGCTCGGATATTCCGCTGCTCTCCCCGGAGATCCTCCGGGAAGCCGGGGAGGCCCTGAAAGAAGCCCCGGTGGTCTTCGGCCCCTGCCGGGACGGCGGTTATTACCTGGTGGGGATGAACGGGCCGAGGCCGGAGATCTTCGCCGGGATCGACTGGGGGACCGGGAAGGTGCTGGGCCAGACCATCGCCAAACTCCGCCGGGGAGGGGCCGGCTGCCGCCTCCTCGGGGAACTGGAGGATATCGACCGTGGAGAAGACCTGGAACGGCTGGCTGCGGTCCTGGCCCGCCGGCGGCCGGGGCAGTACCGCCCGCCCCGCACCGCCCTGATCCTGGAAGGAAGTCGAACCGGTTTGCCTGATGGCTCTGAGTGTGGCAAGCTGAAAAAATACAACTGATTCTGATTATGTAATCTAATTAGAAGTCCCCCGGAAACGGTGGGAAAGCCGGAAGCGAACGGGAGGTAAACGATGGAACTGGGGATGATCGGACTGGGAAAGATGGGGGCGAATATGACCGCCCGCCTGCTGCAAGGCGGCCACCGGGTGGTGGTTTACGACCGCGACCGGAAAGCGTCGGCCCGGGCCGGGGAGGAGGGCGCCGAGCCCGCCGGGTCGCCGGACGAACTGCTCGACCGGCTGAAACCGCCCCGGGCGGTCTGGGTGATGGTCCCCGCCGGGAAACCGACCGAGGGCGTGATCTTTGACCTGGCCGCCCGGCTGGAGTCCGGGGAGATCGTCATCGACGGGGGGAACTCCGACTACCGGGACACGGTCCGCCGGGGAGAGGAGCTGGCCAAGAGAGGAATCCACCTGGTTGATGTCGGGACCAGCGGGGGGGTCTGGGGGTTGAAAGAGGGTTACAGTATGATGGTCGGGGGGGAGGAAGCGGCGGTGGAACGGATCCGGCCGGTGCTGGAGACGCTGGCCCCGGCCCCGGACCGGGGCTGGGGGCGGGTCGGTCCCCCGGGGTCCGGTCACTTCGTGAAGATGGTCCACAACGGGATCGAGTACGGGTTGATGGAGGCCTACGCCGAGGGGTTTGAGTTGCTCCGGGCGAAGCGGGAGTTCGGCCTCGACCTGGCCGCGATCGCCGGGATCTGGCGTTACGGCTCGGTGGTCCGCTCCTGGCTGCTGGAGCTGATCGAGTCCGCCCTGGCCGACAACCCCTCCCTGGACGGGTTCTCCGCCGCGGTCAGCGACTCCGGCGAGGGGCGCTGGACCGCCCGGGAGGGGATCGAACTCGGGGTTCCGCTCCCGGCGATTACCCTGGCCCTCCAGGAGAGGTTCCGCTCCCGGGATCGGGATTCTTTCGCCTACAAGCTGCTTTCCGCCGCCCGGGGGCAGTTCGGCGGCCACCCGGTGGAGGAGAAGTGATGGAAGAAAAAGCGATGAAGAACGGCCCGGAGAAACCCGCCGGCGATTCCCTCTCCGGGGAGTACCGGGTCGAGCCGTTCACGATGGTGATCTTCGGGGGGGCCGGCGACCTCAGCCGGCGGAAACTCCTCCCGATGCTCTTCCACATCCACCAGGAAGGGGAGATGCCGGAGGACTTCGCCATCCTCGGTTTCGGCCTCCCCGAATTCAGCGACAGCGAGTACCGGAAGTTTGCCCGGGAGGCGATCGAGGAGTTCGGCGAATCTCCTCTCGACGAGGAACGGATCGAGGGTTTTTTGCGCCATCTCTCCTACCGCTCGGGGGATTTCGACGCCGGGGAGAATTACCGCGAGCTGACCGAAGATCTCAACCGGCTCTGCCGCCCGGACGGGGGACGGAAACGGCCGGTGATCTATTACCTGGCGGTCCCCCCCTCCCTGACCCCGACTATCGTCGTCCGGCTGGCCGAGCACCGGCTCTGCCGGGAACGGTTCGAGACCAAGCTGGTGATTGAGAAGCCCTTCGGGCGGGACCGGGCGACGGCGATCGAGCTCAACCGGTCGGTCGGGGCCGCCTTCGCCGAGAACCAGGTCTACCGGATCGACCACTACCTGGGCAAGGAGACGGTCCAGAACATCATCTTCTTCCGCTTCGCCAACTCGATCTTCGAGCCGCTCTGGAACCGCCGCTATATCGAGCGGGTCCGGATCACCGTGGCCGAGCAACTGGGGGTCGAGCACCGGGGGGCCTTCTACGAGGGGACCGGGGTGGTCCGGGACATCATCCAGAACCATATGCTCCAGCTGGTCGCCCTGGTGGCGATGGAGCCCCCGGTCGGCTTCGCCGCCGATTACATCCGCGACGAGAAGGTGAAGGTCTTCCGCTCCCTGCGGAAGCTGGAGGAGGAGGAGTTCGACCGGTATGCCGTCCGCGGGCAGTACGGGCCGGGCGAGATCAACGGCCGGCCGGTCCCCGGCTACCGCCAGGAGGAAGGGGTGGCCCCGGACTCCAACACCCCGACCTACGCCGCCGCCCGTTTCCTGATCGACAACTGGCGCTGGGCCGGGGTTCCTTTCGATGTCCGGAGCGGGAAACGGCTCCCCGAGCGGCTGACCCGGATCGCCATCCGGTT